>JBBIVT010000063.1:18929-25720 GCA_037439565.1 Acidobacteriota bacterium
GCGGGATACGAGGAAGTGCCCATTGAAACCATTTACGATCGTAACGGGAGGCCAACCTTTGACGTTTTCCGGTTCCGGAAAATTCCTCTGTAATATCTGCGGAACGGAGTGCGATCGACCCGCCGAAGGCATTTCGCGCGAGGGCGCAAGCTGCCCGGTCTGCCATTCCTCGGCTCGCGTGCGCGCTCTGATCGCGCTTTTGTCCCAGGAGTTGCTCGGCGTGCCGATGCCGCTCACCGAATTTCCCGTGATGAAGGGCATCCGCGGCATCGGCATGAGCGATTCGCCGGAGCTGGCGGAGCGGCTCGCCGAAAAGCTGGATTACACCAACACGTTCTACCACCAGGCCCCGCGCTTCGACGTGACGCATCCCGATCCCGCCGATTTTGGACGCTACGATTTCATCCTGACCAGCGAAGTGATGGAGCACGTGCCCCCGCCCATCGAACAATCCTTTGCCAATCTGTTCCGGCTGCTGAAGGCCGAAGGAGTGCTCGTCATGACCACGCCCTATACGCTGGGCGGAAAAACACGCGAGCATTTTCCCGAGCTGCACCAGTTCACCCTCGCCTCGCCCGGAGGAAAGACCGTGCTGATCAACCGCCGCCGCGACGGCACGCTCGAAACGTTCGAAGATCTGGTGTTTCACGGCGGCCCCGGCTCCACGGTCGAGATCCGCGTCTTCACCGAGGAATCACTGCGCGAAAACGTTCTCGCCGCGGGATTTTCGAGCGTCCGCATCGCCTCCGAGAGCATCCCTGAGTTCGGCATCGAGCACGCCGAAACCTGGTCCCTGCCGATGGCCGCGCGCAAGCAGCCGTTTCATCCTCCCGCAGCGGAGTTATCGCGCGAATACCTGGCCGCGCGCCGCAGGGCGAAGCATCTGGAGGCGGAACTGGCCCGGCTGCAGGCCGACTATGCTGCCTACGCGGCGCATCAGAAAGAGTGGGGTGAACAAATCAGCCGCGAATCGGCGGAGCGCCTGGAATGGGGCACGGCGTTGGACCGCGAACTGGCCGCGCGGACGGAGTGGGCGCAAAGCCTCGACCGGGAAATCGCCGATCTGCGCGGCCGCCTGGAAGCGGAGTACGCGCAAAGGGCCCGGCTCTGGTCGCGTATCGGAAGAAAGCTCGGCTTGTTACAATAAACAGGTTGTTTCCGGCTTCCCTTAGAGAGACTCTTTCACGAGGATGGTTAGGTGCCCAAGAACGAAGACGGCGAATTTGAATTGATTCTGGCGAACCGCCAACTGTTGAGCGTATTTTTCATCGTGGTGGTGTTGCTGGGCGTGTTTTTCACGATGGGCTACATCGTGGGACGGAACTCCGCTCCGGCATCGATGGACGTCGCTTCCACCCACAAGGGGGACTCCAAGCCTATGGTGGTGGAGTCGCCCGCGCCCGCGCCCGCGCCCCCGCCGCAAGCCGCCGCGGCCACGGAAAACGCCGCACCGCCGGCGACGCAGCCGCAGCAGCCTCCTCCGGAAGAGGTGAAGGCGCCGGCAAAGGCCGAGCCCACGCCGGCCAAGAAAGAAACCAAGAAAGAAAAGGAAGCGAAAAAAGATAAACCCGCTCCCGCCAGTGCCCAGCCCCAGTCCGGACAGACCTATCTGCAGCTCGCCGCGACCGCCAAGGCGGAGGCAGACCTGATGGTGGATGTCCTTCATCAGAAAAAGTTCAAGGCTGTGGCCTCGGAGATTCCGGAAAAGCCAGGCGTGTACCGCGTTCTAGTGGGGCCTTTGTCCGACGGCACGCTGACCAGGACCAAGTCCGATTTGACGGCGTCCGGTTTCCCCGGCGATAAGGCGATCAAGAAAGTTTTCTGATGAACACGGGTGTCCGCTCCTTTGCGCCATGGAACCGCCATGCGTGAGCAGGCGGGCGAACTGGTGCAGCTCCAGATTCCCGGGCCTCGCCTGCCCGAGTGGCTGCGCAAATCGCGCACGCATCCGGAATCGGTTCACAACCTGAAAGCCGAGCTGCGGCGCAAGCACCTCCACACCGTGTGCGAATCCGCCCGCTGCCCGAACATCCACGAGTGTTTCCATCGCAGCGCGGCCACGTTCATGATCCTCGGCAACCTGTGCACGCGCGGCTGTGGATTCTGCTCCGTGCCAAAGGCGAAGCATCCGGGCCCGCTGGACGCCGAGGAGCCGGAGAACGTCGCCCGCATGGCCGCCGAAATGGGCCTGCGCTACGTGGTGATCACCAGCGTGAACCGTGACGATTTGGACGACGGCGGCTCGGCGCACTTCGCCGCCACGGTCCGCGCCGTGCGCGCGGCGCTTCCCGAGGCTCGCGTGGAAGTATTGACGCCCGACTTTTGCGGCGATCTTGACGCGGTGGCGCGCGTGCTGGACGCCGGGCCGCACGTGTTCAACCACAACATGGAGACTGTGCCGAGGCTCTATAAAACGGTGCGCCCGCAGGCGGATTACCGGCAATCTCTCGCAGTTCTGCGCTTCGCCAAGCAATACCGGCCCGAGGCGTTAACCAAATCCGGAGCGATGGCCGGCCTGGGCGAAACCCCCGCCGAAATCGAGCAGCTTCTGCGCGACCTTCGCGAGGCCAACGCCGACGTGGCCACGCTGGGGCAGTACCTGCAACCCCGGCGCAGGAATCTGCCGGTTGCCGAGTACGTGACGCCGGCGCAGTTCGACGCGTATCGCGACTACGGCCTTTCCATCGGCTTCAAAATGGTGTTCAGCGGACCGCTGGTGCGGAGCTCCTACATGGCGGATGTGGTGGCGAGCGCCGCAGCCGAGCCGCGGCAGTGAGAGTCTGTGTGAAGACTCGCTTCTCGACGAGGTTCCCGGAAGCGAAGGGGACAGCCCGCAGTATCCACCGATGGCGTTTTGTCGGGAGCGCGGCATTTGTGGATGGGGGACACAGTAGGCAGTCCCCTTCGCAAGAGAGGATTTTCGGGTAGTGCCCGTGAACTTCGCGCTCGCCATCCTTTCCGCCGTTCTGCTGATCCTGATTTTTCCGCGCTTCGATGTCACGCTGCTTGCGCCCATCGCGCTGACGCCGCTGCTGATCGCCTGCGCGCGCGAGCTTTCCTGGAAGCGCCGCTTTCTGCAAGGTTGGAGCGGAGGCTTCGTCTTCTGGTTCGGCGTCTGCACCTGGATTCAATTCGTTTTGGAAGTTCACGGAGGCATGGGCCAATGGGGAGGCTGGGGCACGTTCCTCCTCTTCGCGATGTTCAAGGGCCTGCACATGGCGGTTTTCGCCGCGCTGGCCGGATTCCTGATGCCTCGCTGGTGGGCGATCCCGGCCTGCGCCGCGCTGTGGACCGGACTGGAGCGCACGCACGGCCCGCTCGCCTTCGCGTGGCTGCAACTGGGCAACGCGGGGATCGACATGCCCGTGCTGATGCGGCTCGCGCCCATTGTGGGCGTCTACGGATTGTCGTTCGTGTTCGCGATGCTTGGTTGCGCGGCCGCGCTGGTTGTACTCCAGCGGCCCCGGCGCGAACTGGCGTGGCTGCTGATCCTTCCCGCGATCTATCTATTCCCCGCTCTGTCCGTGGTTCCCGCGACACACCAGGCTCTGGTGGTCCAGCCCAACATCGACACCGAAGCCGAGTGGACGCGCGACCTTCTGGACCGCACCGAGCAGCGCCTGGCGCTTCTTTCCCGCGCCCGCGGCGTGGAGCTGATCGTCTGGCCGGAGATGCCCGCGCCACTCTACCCCAGCGATCCGGCGTTTCTGGGCTATATGGCCGGCATCGCGCAAGCCTCGCACGCGAATTTTCTATTCGGAGCCGTCGGCCGCGGTAGCGACGGCGCGCCGCTGAATGCCGCGCTGATGATGGATCCTTCCGGGCGCGTGCTCGATGAATACGACAAAATTAATTTGGTCCCGTTCGGCGAGTTCGTCCCGCCGCTGTTTTCCTTTGTGAACCGCATCACCAAGGAGGCCGGCGATTTTTCGCCTGGCCATCGCGTGGTGGTTTTCCCGGACCGGGTAGGCGCGTTCATTTGCTACGAGTCGGCGTTCCCGGATCTGGTCCGCCAGTTCGCGCAAAACGGGGCGGAGGTTTTTTTCAATCTGTCGAACGACGGCTATTTCGGCAACAGCGAGGCGTATGAACAGCACTTGTCGCTGGTGCGGATGCGCGCTGCGGAGAACGCCCGCTGGATCGTGCGCGCGACCAACGACGGCATCACGGCGACGGTGGATCCGGCGGGCCGCGTCACGGAGAGACTGCATCGCGCCCGCCAGCTTTCCGCGACGATGCGCTACGGAACGTCGGGCGCGCAGACTTTTTACACCCGGCACGGCGACTGGTTCGCCTGGGGATGTCTGGCGGCGGGGTTATTCGCCTCCATCGCGGGAGTGCTGAGGCGAGGGTGAACCAGTTCTAACTGTGCCGGATCACGAGCACATCGCCGTCCTTCACGATGTACTCTTTTCCTTCCAGCCTCAGGAGGCCTTTTTCCCGCACGCCCGGATACCCGCCGTGATCCACCAGGGTCTTCCAGTTCACCGTTTCCGCGCGGATGAATTTCTTTTCGAAGTCGCTGTGGATCGCGCCCGCGGCCTTCTGCGCCGTGGAGTGTTTTGGGATCGTCCAGGCCCGGACCTCGGTCTCGCCCGCCGTGAGGAACGACATCAAACCCAGCAGCGAATAGGTGGCCGCGATCAGGCGCTCCAGCGCCGATTCCTGTAACCCGTAGCTCTTCAGATACTCGGCCGCGTCCTCTTTCGGCAGTTCCGCCAGCTCCGCTTCGATCTTGCCGCAGATCGCCGTCACCGCCGTGTTCTTTTTCCCGGCGAATGGCCCGGTGCGGAACTTTTCCTCCACCTCCGCCATCCGCGACGCGTCTTCCTCGCCCAGGTTCAGCACGCACAGCATCGGCTTCTGCGACAGAAACTGGAAGCCGCGGATGCGCTTCTCATCCTCGCCGCTGAATTCGAGGCCGCGCACCGGGCGATTCTGCTCCAGCTCAATCTTGATCTTTTCGAGCAGTTCCAGCTCTTTTTCAAACTCCGGATTTTTGCCTTTCTTCAGATCCTTGTGGACGCGCTCGATGCGTTTTTCAACCACCACCAGATCGCTGAGGATCAGCTCCATCTCGACATCCTCGAAATCGCGGACGGGGTCGACCGAGCCCGCCTCATGCGGCACCGTGTCGCTTTCAAACACGCGCAGGACGTGGGCCAGCGCGTCGACCACGCGGAGGCTGCCCAGATACTTCGGGTCGCGCAGGGATTCCTTGGAAATGGCGGGAAAATCCAGATATTCCACGGTGGCGTGCGTCACTTTCGGCGGCTCGAAAATCTTCGCTAGCTCGTCCAGGCGCGCGTCGGGAACCTTGGTGATTCCGATGCGCGCTTCGAGCGATCCCACGCGGGCGGCTTCGTGAACGCCCGTCAGGATCGTGAACAGACTCGTCTTGCCCACCATCGGCAGGCCAACAATTGCAGTTTGCATATTTTTTAAACGGCGGCGGCGATTTTCAACACCCGCTTACAGGGGAACGTCCACCAGGGTCAAAATATCGCCGAGAATTTTCTCGGCGACTTCAGAGGAACGCTGGGACAACGTGGCCCGCGCGCTGACCACCACGCGATGCGCGCACACCGGGACCACCATTCGCTTGACGTCGTCCGGAATCGCGTAGTCGCGCCCTTCCACGGCCGCCAGGGCCTGCGCCGCGCGGAACAGCGCCTGCGCCCCGCGAGGGCTCACGCCCATCGACAGAGCCTCATGCGCGCGCGTTTTTTCCACCACCGCGAGCATGTAATCCACCAGCGCATCATCCACTTCCACGCGCGCCACGGCGTCCTGAAGCTGCGCGAGTTCCTCGCCCGAGATTACGGCGCGGCCCCCCTCGTGCGGCGCGCTGCCGCGGCGCACGATCTCGCGTTCGGCGGCCATGCCGGGATAGCCGATGCGGATGCGCATCAGGAAACGGTCGAGCTGGGATTCGGGCAACGGATAGGTGCCGTGATGCTCCACGGGATTCTGCGTTGCGATCACCATGAACGGCTGGCTCAGTTCATACGAACGGCCGTCGATGGTCACCTGGCGCTCATTCATCGCCTCGAGAAGCGCCGATTGCGTCTTCGGCGTGGCGCGGTTGATTTCATCGGCCAGCAGGAAATTGGTGAAAATCGGCCCCTGCTTGAACTCGAACGCCTCGGTATGCGCGTTATAGATGGTCACGCCGAGCACATCCGAGGGAAGCATGTCGGAGGTGAACTGGAGGCGGTGAAACTCCGCATGAACGCTGCGCGCCAGCGCCTGCGCCAGGGTGGTTTTGCCCACGCCGGGCACATCTTCGATGAGCAGATGACCGCGGGCCAGCAGGCAGGCGAGCGAAAGACGCAGGACTTCCCCTTTACCCCGGATCGATTCGCCCAAAGCCGATTCGATTTCGGATATCTTGGAAAGCGAAACTAGTGGGCTGAAAATAGGGTCCCGCTGGACCATCACTTGTCATGATAACGAAATTACCAGCACTGTTCCTGTTCGCCGCGCTTGCCGCCTCCGCCGCCACGGTGGAGGAACAGGTGCGCGCCGTGCTCGATAAGCAAGTCGCTGCCTGGAATAAGGGCGATACCGAGGGCTTTCTGGACGGCTACGCCTCCGACACGATCTTCGTCGGCGAGCGCATGACGCGCGGCGTGGAGGATCTGCGCAACCGCTACCAGTCCCGGTACCCGACGCGAGCGGCGATGGGCAAGCTGACGTTCCGCGACGTCGAAATTCACGAGCTGGGCAAGGACGGAGCTTATGTGATCGGCCGCTGGCAGTTGGAGCGGGACAAAGAGGGCGGCGGGGAT
>JBBIVT010000064.1:0-14885 GCA_037439565.1 Acidobacteriota bacterium
CCATGGTCACCTGCAGCAACTGCTCGGGATGGCTCACCGGCAGCGTCTTCAGGACAACGGCGTCGATCAGACTGAAAATGGCGGTATTCGCGCCGATCCCCAACGCCAGGGAGAGGATCGCGACGGCGGCGAACCCGGGGCTGGAACGGAGCGCGCGAAGCGCATAGCGGAGATCCTGCACGGCGGCGTCGAGCATGGTGCCTATTATGACGCCGCAGGAGCGCCGCCGTTAGGGCGAAGCGACCGGAATGTAGGCGATATTACTGGTGTAGATATCCTGCGCGATGGTGATTTGAGTGATGGGGTTCGAGGGCAGAGAGGACGCCAGTTGGAGCACCACGTAATAAATGCCGATCGCGCCCACCTGTAGCCCCGAGTACAGCACGTTGGCGGTGCTGCCGCCGACGATGGAAGACACCGAGGAATTGGCTTGATTCAGCGCCGGGCCATTATAAGGGACGCCGTCCTGAATCGCATTCTTCGCCGCGTCCGGACCCACTAGCCCAAGCCCGGTGGCGTACACGGCGATCATCTCGCCGGGAATCGCCGGATTGTCGATAGTCACCGGCGCACCGGCCCGGCTGGCGCAGCAGAGCGATGAGTTGATGGCGGTCATCGTCTCGGTGGCCGTTCCGGTGGTGACGACGCCGGTGGAGGACGTAGAACTTGCGCCGGCGGCATTCGCGGCGATCGCGAGGCCATCGCCCTCCGGACCGGGAACCTTGGCTCGCAGCACGATTCGGGTGAATGCCCCTGATGGCTCCGCCACAACTTTTTCGTCCGAGTTGGAGTTAATCAGAGCCACCAGGGCGTCTCGAATGGTGTAAAGCGTATCGCTCGGCTCTATCGTGTACGTATACGGCCGGTCCTCGATGGTGACGCTCACCACGTCGGTGGCCTGGGGCACTCCATCGACGGAAACCACTCCGGTTGCATAGTTCGAGTAATGAACGGCGATGGCCGCCCGGGGTTCCGGACCCGGAACCGCATAAATACCGGGCGCTTGCAGGGAGATCGGCAAGCCCACTGCGGTCGTGGTCGTCACCGCGCCGCTGTTGCGCTGGGTCCGGACGTACAAGCTGCTCGAGTTGGTATCCACCAGCTCAAAAGGGACCTGAACGTCGACCTCGGTGGGAGAAACGGAGAGGATCGGCACGCGAATGCCGTCCACATACACCTCGACGCCGCCTAACTGCAGCGGCAGAGTTCCGAAATTCGGTTGATAGACGGGCGTGTCGGCCGCGGTCGTGGCCGTATTATCGGAGAGATTCGCCCCTTTAATCGCCACGATGGTGCCAGGCGCGACCGTCGCCGCGTTGCCTCCGCCCGTCATGTTCGCGCCGCTCGCCGCCGCGCTGATGGTGGCCGTTCCGGCAACTGCCTTGGTGGTGACCGTCTTTCCGTTGGTGGTGGTCGGCGTCGAGGCGACCGACGATCCGACGGTCGACGCCAGCGTGATGCTGTTGCCCGCGGTGCCCGGCTGTCGGGCAATGAGTTGCACCGTTAAAAAGCCTATTTGCGGAATCGCCAGCACGTTCGGGTCGCCCGCTCCGTTATTGGCGCCGTTGATCATGGCTACGATGTTCGTGACGACGGTGCTGAGCGTATCGGCGGCCACCACAGTATAGGTGTAATACGTGTTTTGAACGTCGCCCGGCTGGTCGATTTGGACCAGAATCACGTTGCCCGCGGTGATCGTCCCGCCGATACTGATACTCCCCTGCGCGTAAATCGCCTGGCTGGCCGCGTTGACCACTCCATTCACCGGAACATCGGAGTTGGCCGGCGTGAAGACCAGAATACGGTAGTTCAACGAGTCCGACACATAGAGATTCGTCCCATCCCAGGCCAGACCTGTGGGCGACGGCGTGATGTCGGAGGAAGATTCCTTCAAGTTCGGCGTGAACGTCGAGTTTGTGCTGGTAACCTCGATATCGTTGTACTCATCCGGCTGACCCAGAATCACATCCGCGCCCACGGCGTTCTTCGTAGGGATTGAGTTGAAGATCACCACGCGGTCGTTGCCGCCGTCGGCGATGAACAGCCGCGTACCGTCCGACAACGCGAAGCGGGGAAAACTCAGCGTCCGGGCGCACATGCTGGGGTAAATCGGGTTGTTGCTCGAATCGACGCCGACGGACACGCACAAGTCGGTGTTGTCATTGGCGATCGAGGTAGTGAAATCCTTCTGCCCGATCTCAAGGTCAGCCGGCTGCTGGATCCTGGTGGGAAGCGAGTTCCAGATCAGTACCCGGTTGAAGCCCAGATCCGAGACGAACAGGTGGATGCCGTCGCTCGAAACCGAAACCGGATTGAGCATCGTGATCGCCGAAGCCGTGAGCGAGCTTTTCGTCAGATCCAGATTCGGCACGGTGGTGAAGTTCTTCTGGCCCAGCACCAGGTCCGCCGGCTGATTGTTCTTAGTGGGCAGGCTATTCCAGATCAGCACGCGATTGTTCTGCGTGTCGGCCACGAACAACATCCCATTCTGGATCCAGACGCCCTGCGGCCCGCGCATGCTGCTGGAGGTGACCACCACCTGCGCTACTGTGACGAAATCCGGCTGTCCCAGCACCAGATCCGCCGGCTGGCCCATCTGAGTGGGAATCTGATTCCAAAACAGAACGCGGTTGTTCGCCGTATCGGCCACAGCCAGGTGACGACCGTCAGTGGCGACGGCGGTGGGAAGCCTCATGCCGCTGGCCGAGGTCTGATAATTCACGCTGGTGAAATCCGGTTGGCCGAGAACCATCGTCGCGCCCTGGACGCAGAGAGGACAACGGCCCGTATTAGGACCGATCTCCGCCTTCACTCCCGGAATCAGGTGTGAGATGTTATTGAACATCACCACGCGGTTGTTCAGCGGGACGTTCCCAAGGCGATTGGAGTCAGTCACGAACAGCGTATTATTGCCGTACGCCAGCCCTCCGACACCACCCAGCAGCAGGTTGGAAGCGCCTGAGTCCTGACTGGTGAACGTGGTCTGTCCAAGGACGGCTCGGGCGGCCATGCCGGTCATAAAATCGGCGGCAAGGCTCACTCCGGCACATAGTGAAAAAATTGCACAGTATTTCAGCATCGAGAATGAACTAGAGGATTGCACTTAAGTATAACAACGTTCGGACGTGGTTTGCCTACAGCAGGTTGCGTACCAAAGGGCAGTATCGCCTACAGCTTGCCGTCGAAGGTAATGGTGGAATCGGCTCCAAACTTGCGGTAGTTGCGGAATTCCAACCGGTTACGGGTGCAAAGCGAGGTTCCGCGCATGCAACTGAGCACCTCTGCGTCGGCGGGCAGCAAATATTTCTGCCCTGCCGCTAAAGAGATAAAAGCGTAGTCGGTTACCGTTTCCACCGTGTCGAAGGGAAACGCCTTGGGCATGTCCAGGGTTCCCTGCTCGATGCGCAGCACACGCGAGGTCTCCTTGTCGATCCAGATCGAACCGCCAAAGGCCGGGTAATAAAGCTGCGACGGCGCCTCGATCCGCCAGTGCGAACGTTCCCGCGGTATTTCGAATTTATAGACCCATGCCGGCCGGGCGCTCAAGGTATCGGAGCCGGAGCGGCGGAAGATGGCATTGGTGCCCGGATCAAGCAGGTCGAGCAGAATCGATGAAAATTCGCCCGTGGACCGGGTGCCCCCAATGTCGTCCATCGACTTATTTACCGCCTTGCCGCCGATTTTGATGTTCTTGTACGACTCGCGTCCGTCCTGATACGCCACGTCAGCGGTCACCACGTCGATCGGGTCCCAGCCCGTCTTCGGGTGGTCGCTCTGGTAGCGCGCGGTCATCTGCTGGCAGAAGTAATTGGGCAAGGATTCCAGATAGGTGGTGGCCGCTTCGCGGGCCTTTTCAATCACCGGATCGCCCGGGCGGCCCAGGCTCGAAGGCGCGGACAAATCCACTGGTCTGCCGGCGGGCGCGGCTGGCTTGGGCGTGGTCGCCTCCTCGGTCGCGGTGTAATTCGGAGGGGGCAGATCCGCCATCTTGCGCGCCGCCGGAGCGCCTCGATGCAGTGTCGGAGGGCCCGGATCGTCCGGATCCCGGGGCGCATCGGGAGGCCGGATCATGGTGGACGGCCGGTTATCGACAGGCTCCGCGGGCTGGGCTTTCGCCACTTCCTGAGGCTGAGGCGCATTGGCCGCGGGCTTGGAATCGTCTCCTGCATTGGCGCGCCTAAGGACGGGGCGGTCGTCGCCCGGCTCCCGTTGAGCCGTCGCGCCTCCATTGGCCGCCGGTCCCCCGGGCAACAGCGGCAGATCCCAGGTTTCCGCGGCGTGCGTCTTTTCCTCCGGATCGCCCTCTTTATCCCAGCGCATTTCGACGGCGGTGAACATTTCCTCGTCGTCCGAGGTATGGTCCAGCGTTACGTGATCGCCCGGCGCGAAGCTGGAGGCATCCACCTCCTTGTTGTTCTTCATGAACTTCGTCGCGGAGGTGACGCGGAACCAGACGATGCGGTGGTCGGCGGGCTCAACCACGATCTGGCTGGGAGCCACGCGGCGGACGATCCCGATGGTTGTCTCCACCACGGCATTGCTGCTGTCCTTGTTCTTCTTGTTCCTCGAAGACCGGCCACCCGGGGCCTGATTCGTCGGCTGGCGCGTATTACAGGGATATTGACCGGGGGGGCACTGTCCAGGCGGATACTGACCTGGCGGGTATTGGCCCGGTGGGTATTGAGGGGGATACTGGCCTGGAAATTGGGCCAACGCCATCCCGCCCAGAAGACACAGCGGTAACACAATCCTATCCACCGTCATATCACCATAATGACGCGTTTTCCGGCCACCTGGGTACACGCTGTATAATCGCCTCATGAACCGAGCCGTTTTTGTTCTGCTTTCCGCGGCGGCCTTTGCCCAGACGCCTCCGCCCCCTCCTCCGCCGATCGTGTCGCCGGAAGTTCATGCCGACCACACCGTCACCTTCCGCCTGAAGTCGCCCAACGCGCAAGCCGTGAACATGGCGCTCGAAGGCGCGAAGCCGCAAGCCATGACCAAGGACGATACGGGTGTATGGAGCGTGACCACCGCCGCGCTCGACCCGGATATCTACGGCTATATGTTCTCCATCGACGGCGTTTCGATGATGGACCCCAATAATTCCCTGATGAAGCCGAACCTGCTGGCGAACTCGAGCGCGGTCCACATCCCCGGCGAAGGCCTTCCCTGGGAGATCGTCGACGTGCCGCACGGCGAGGTGCATCATCATTTTTACAAGTCCGGAATCGTCGGCGACGAGCGCGATTACTACGTCTACACGCCGCCCGGCTATGGCTCGGGTCCGGCGAAATATCCGGTGCTGTATCTTCTGCACGGCTTCAGCGACGACGCCAGCGGCTGGACCGCGGTGGGCCGGGCCAACATCATTCTGGATAACCTGATCGCCTCGGGCAAGGTGAAGCCGATGATCGTGGTGATGCCGCTCGGCTACGGTGCGCCGGAGGTGCTGCATCGCGGCTGGCGGATCGACATGGACAAGTTCCGCTTGAACATCACCCGCTTCCGTGACGTTCTGCTGACCGAGACAATCCCCATGGTCGAAAAAGAATACAAGGTCGATAAGCGCCGCGAGGCGCGCGCGATCGCCGGGTTGTCCATGGGCGGCGCGGAGTCCCTGCTGACGGGCCTCAATAACCTTGATAAGTTCGCCTACGTCGGCTCGTTCAGCGCCGGCGGATTGGGCGAGGATTACACAACGTTGTTCCCGGGGCTGGACCAGGGAGCGAATAAGCAGTTGAAGCTCCTCTGGATTGCCTGCGGGACCGAGGATCGCTTGATCGACACCAACCGCAAATTCCGCGACATGCTGACGGCGAAGTACATCCGCTTCACGCCCATCGAAACTCCGGGCATGCACACCTGGATGGTCTGGCGAAGGAATCTGGCGGCGTTTACTCCGCTGCTGTTTCAGTAGCGGAAGGAGCCAGCGGCCAGATTCCGGCTCCTGGCTATTTCTTCTTCACCATCGCACACGGCTCTTCGCACTTCTGGTGCTCGAACTGTATGGTCGAGTGGTTGATGGAAAATTCCTCGTACAGCACCGTCTTGATCTTCCTTAAAATCGCCTCACTGGCCGACGGCGGCATGTCGTCGATCATGACGTGGCAGCTCAGTGCGTGCGACTGCGTGCCGAGGCTCCAGATGTGCAGGTCATGAACGTCGATCACTCCCTCCACTCCGCGCATGCCTCCAGAGACGGCTTCGAGTTCGATTCCCTTCGGCAGGCCTTCCAGCAGCACATTGATGGACTCCTGAATAATGCCCCAGCCCGACCACACGATCATCGCGCCAATCAGCATGGAAAGAACCGGGTCGATCGCCAGCCAGCCGGTGTATTGAATCACCACCGCGCCCACGATGATCGCGACGCAGCTCAGCGCGTCGCCCAGCATGTGAATCCAGGCCGCGCGGAGGTTCATATCGTGGCCGTGTCCGCCCAGCTTTAAAACGATAAACAGATTCAGCGCCAGGCCCAGCGCCGCCACCACGATCATGGTGGATTCCACCACCGGCTGCGGATGCAGCAGACGCTGGTAGCTTTCATAAAACAGGAGCAGCGCCAGCACCACCAGGGAAACCGCGTTGACGAACGCCGCCAGCACTCCGGCGCGCTGGTAGCCGAAGGTCTTCACCGCATCGGCCGGGCGCGATTGCAGATAGAACCCGAAAAAAGCCAGCAAAAGCGCGAACGCATCGGCGAAGTTGTGGCCGGCGTCGGAAAGCAGCGCCAAGCTGGACGCTCGAAACCCCGCGAACGTCTCCAACCCGACGAATGCCAGTGTCAGGACCAGGGAAACCAGCAGCGTCGCGCCCGTTCCGGAGGCGTGATCGTGATGGTGATGCGCATGCCCGTGCGCATGGGAATGCCCGTGATCGTGCGGATGCGTATGGCTATGGCCCATCGCTTCCATGATATCGCGGCTGGCCGCGCCCCCCTACTTCTTCACCACTTGCTCAATCGCCTCCAACTCCTTGCCCGCATCGGCCCATTTGCCCTGCGCGGCGAAGTCCCGATAGCGCTTCAAATGGGCGCGGACTTCATCGACGCGGGCGTCGCCTGTAATCGGCGCGGCCGCCGGGGCGGCCGGCGTGGCCGTGGATGAAGAGACCACTGCCGGAGCCGGCAGCCCTTTCTGCGCCGCGTCCAATTCCGCCAGCGCCTGCTCATAAGTGTCCGCATAGACGAGCGTATTCCCCATCACCAGCGCGACCTTCTTGAGTTGCGGCATCCTAGCCTCGGACGCCTGAATATAGATCGGCGCGACGTACAGGAACGTATGGTCGATGGGCAGCGCCAGAATCTGGCTCCGCAGCACCTGCGATCCCTGCTGGTTCCACAGCGTCAGGTCCTTGGAAATGGTCTGATCCTGGTTAATCAGCGCCTCGATCTGCAGCGGCCCTGCGATCACCTCCTGCTTGGGCAGGTCCAGGAACAGGAGCTCGCCCAGATGCGGACCGTCGCAGCGCGCCACCATCAGTCCAATGAGATTCTGCTTGTTGCGGGGCGTGAAAGGCAGCATCAGCAGAAACTCGGGCTGTGTTTCGCCGGGCAGCGTCATCACCATATAAGTTGGCGCGACTGGCGAGGGACTGCCTCCCTGCCCCGCCGTGCCCGTGGCGACGTCCCATTGATCAGCCCGATTGTAGAAGGACTCCGGATCGCGCATGTGGTAAGTGCGGAAAATTTCCGACTGCGCGCGGAATAGCATCTCCGGCGAACGCGCGTGCGCCCGCAGGACCTCCGGCATCGCCGAGGCGGGTGAGAACAGCTCCGGAAACAGCTTGCGGTAGGCAGCGATCAGGGGGTCCGTTTCGTCGAAAATGTACATGTGGACGTCGCCGTCGTAGGCGTCCACCGTGGCTTTAATGGAATTGCGGATATAGTTGAACCGGTCCCCATTTTCGAAGCCCATTTCGCGCGAGTAGGGATGCGATTCGCTGGTGGTGTAGCCGTCGACCATCCACACCAGGCGGCCATCGGCGGCGATCACCAGATACGGGTCGTTGTCCCAGGTGATGAAACTCGCCAGCGCGCCCAGGCGCTCCGGTACGCGGCGGCGGATCATCATGCGGCTTTCCGGCGTCAGCGAATTGGTCAGCAGGATGTTGGCGTCGCCCTCGGCGATGGCGGCCACCAGCCTCATGCCGAAGGAGGACATGGGGAACCCGCCGCGGCCTTCATACCGTGTGTTCACTTCCGAGGAGCCTCCGTCGTTCTTGGTCGACGGATAGTTGAACTCGGGCTGCGCGGTGCGCACGAACACCGGCTCATGGGAGGTTTCGGCGAAGTAAATTTCCGGTTTGGAGATTTTCAGGCTCGGCGTCAGCACCTCGATGGGCGCGCTTTTGACCAGCAGTTCCGGCAAGCCGGTCGAAGTGATGCGGCTCGCTTCGGCCAGCACCAGGCCGTAGCCGTGCGTGAACGTCAGCGCCGAGTTCACCCACAAGTGGCGGGCATCGCCCAACTGATTCAGATCCAATTCGCGCGGAGCGAGAAGCACCTGCCGCAAATTCCCGTTGATGGTGTAGCGGTCGACGTCGGTATCGGCGTAGGTATACGGGCGCAGCGGCTGGCTCTGGCTCAGCGTGTCGTGAAACGCGCGCCAGTCCCAAAGGCGGACGTTATCGAGCATCGGGCGATTCTTCGCAAAGTCGATGCGGCCCTCTTTCTGCGCCGGGAACTCCGATTCCTTGGCCCGCCGGTCGATGCCGTAGGCGCTTCTCGTCGCTTCGATGTGCCGGGCCAGGTACGGTTTTTCGAGCGCCAGCTCATTCGGCTTGACGTAGAGCGAACTCACCAGCGGCGGCAAGGCCCAATCGAACAGCAGCACCACCGCGCAGGCCACCGCCAATTTCGGCCGCCCGGCGATCACCAGCGCCGCGGCCAGCAGCGCCGCGAAGGCCTTCACCGCCTGCATCGGCAGTTCGATGTTCTGTTGCACGTAATCGACGCCGGACATCAGGTTGCCATGATCGGTGAAGAGAAAATCGAAGCGCCCGATCCAGAACTGCGCGGCCATCGCCGCCAGGAACAGCACCACCAGCCCTTTGAACATGGACGATTCCAGTGTGCCCAGCGCGCGCAGCTCGCGCAGATCGATTTCGTTGCCGCTGCCGAAGGAGGGGAAATCCCGCCTCAACTGCCACCCGCGCGCCGTCGCATAGTGCACCGCGCCGCCGGCCAGGGCGCAGGCCGTCACGAAGTTGATCAGCATGGAATAAAACGGCAGCTCGAAGAAGTAAAACGCCAGATTGCGCCCGAACACCGGATCGCGATACCCGGATGCGACGTTCTCGCCGCCGAAGAAACGCGCCACGGTCCACCCGTCGACAACCGAAAGCGCGACGATGAATGCCAGCAGCGCCAGTCCGAGCGTCGCCAGGCGGCTATAAAGCCGATGGTCGGACAGGCGCGTTGCGGCGTGCTTCAAGCCGCGCGCATGGGCAATCCACAGGACCAGAAATAGGATCAGCCATGCGGCCAGACCGGGTCCATACTGATACGCCGACATGCGCAGCCAGGTGGGCACCTGGCCCAGTTCACCCCACCACGCATAGTCCAGAATCAAGGAGCAGATGGTGCGGCTAAAGAACAGGAGGACGAAAACAAGGCCGATCAGCAGAGCGATGCGCGGCTGCGCCTGGCTGCGGCGGCGTGGAAGTTCGAGGGGCATTCCACTCAACTGTACACCTTGCGATGTTCCGGCATCATCCCGCGGGCGATGACTGGCTAAAGCAGGTGGAACGTGACTTCGATGGTGGCGTAGACGGCCACTGGTTTGCCGTCTTTCATTCCCGGCTTGAACAGCCACTTTTCGACGGCTTCAATGGCCTTCTGATCCAGACCCAGGCCGAGGGACTTCTCCACTTTGATATCGCGCGCATGGCCGGTTTCATCGATGACCACCGACAATTTCACCGTGCCCTGCCACTTCGCCTTGCGGGCTTCCTCGGAGTACTCCGGCTCAACCTTGCGCAGGATGGACGGCTGCGAAACTCCGCCGCCGATCCGATACACGCCGCCGCCGAATCCGCCACCCGAGCCTGGACCCGTGCCCGGCCCTTTGCCGGAACCGACGCCGCCGCCCGATCCCGACCCGATTCCGCCGCCAAAACCCGTTCCGTTCGAAGGAGTTCCCAGGTGGCTCAAGGGGTCGCCGTAGACCGGTGAATTGATGTTCGGAGGAGCCGTATCCGCGATGATCGTCGGAACCATGGGGAGCTTCGCGTCCACCGGATCCACGCGGGGAGGCGTAAACTGCTTGTGCGAAATCTGCGGGAGCTTACCGCGGCTGGCGTCAATGGGGGAGCGCGCGCCGCCGCCGCCGCCGCCCTGCTGCGTCACCTTCTTCGGAGGTTCGTAAGGAGTGAGCGCGGGTGCGATCAGCGTCACGTGCTCCTGGATGATTTTCTGCACCGGCTTCAGGGTGCCCAGGAACAGGATCAATGCCACGACGCCCAAGTGAATCAGCAGCGACATGAAGCCGGACTTCGTTTCGTTGCCGCTATATATGCCGCCCAACGACTTCAATTCGACGGGCTTGGAAGTGACTTCCAAAGGGGGCAGTTTGGGGGGATTGATCGCGTCCTTCAGGTCACGGATGAAGGTGACGATCCACTTTTCCTCCAGCTCGGGAGCGAGCAGGCGGTCCAGATGGTGATCCGGTGTTTGAACGTCAGACCTGGGGGCTTCCTTCAAATCCTGCACTTCGGTTCCCTCATCTTATGACACAAGTACGCTTTTTTGACGCCCACACTAGCCGCTTCGTTTCAGGCTACTTAATCTTTTTCTGGTAGGCAATTCACCTTGAGTCTATCACATAAGCCCAAAAACGCGGCGGTGAGCGCCCACAGTTCCCCGGTAACGTCCGTCAATTCATGGCCGGAGTCAAGCAGACGCGACTGGGCGTTCCTATGACCTTCTACAAACCGCTCCGAGGCGGCCGCCGGGACCACATCGTCATGGCGCCCATGCAGAATCAACGCAGGTTGGGGAAAAGCCGGCTCGTCCGGATATTTCGCCGCATCTTCGATCAAGGAGTAACTCAGTTCGCGCTCCTCCTGATACCCATAGTGGAAAAACGGCCTGCTGCCGCGCGCCTTCCAGGTTTCCATCTCCTGCGGGGAAAACCTGGCTTTGAACCGGGACGGGAAATGAAACGCCGGTGCCAGCAGTACCAGCTTTTCCACCTGGCCAACGTGACGCGACGCATAAAGCGCCGCCAGATAGCCGCCCAGGCTTGATCCCATCAGCACCACCGGTCCATCTCCCACCGCTTGCGCGACCACTCCCATTTGCCCGCTGACGGTGAGCATCTCGAAATGGCCCTGATCGAGCCGGGGCGCCACAAACAGCGCGCCGGCTTCCTGAAAGCGCTCGGCGAAAAATCGCGCTTTGCTCGATTGCGGGCTGGAGGCAAAGCCATGCAGGTAGACGATGCGGGTCATTCTTTGGAAGGCTCGAAGGTGATGTCGCTGGATGCGCCGAACTTCTTGAAATTGGCGTAGAAGAAATTGTTCTCGGCGGCGATCTTGCCGGCGCGCGTTTCGCGATGCTCGGTTTTCACGGGCAGCAGCGCGCCGTAAGGGCTCATCGCGTAATCGATGGACGCTTCCTCTTTCACGCGCGCGGCTCCCGAGCCCTGGCTGGTGGACTGAATCACGCGGACGGGCACCAGGGAATCGCGCAACACCCACAATTCGCCCTCGATGCGCAGATGACTCACCTTGCCGTGGTTCTTCTCTTCGATCAACGTCAGCGTCTCGGGCCCATCGAGCTGGCGATACCCGAAGATGAGCACCTTCTGGCCGCCGAGCCAGTTTTCTCCCTTGGCGACAAACTCATACCGCTCCAGATTCTGGCGCGTGAACAGCAGCAGTACCTGCCCATAATCGGTGACCGCGCCGATCAGCCCGAGCTTTTCGAACTGTTTCAACAGGGCCAGCTTGCGGCCGTCGTCATTGCCGGTGATCGCCTTGGCCAGCGCCGCCTGCGCCTTCTTCGTGTCCTCGACTTTCTTGCCGTCCACTGAGATGGCCTGGCGCAGCTCGTGCATCGACCCGGAAAGCATGGCATATCCGTACTCGCTGACGATGGTCCGCTCCAGATACTGGGACTTGGGGGCAGTAGTGGCCGCGGCGCCGGCGCGCGGGTGAAATCGCGACGGCGGCTTGAGCGATCGCTGATGCAGCGTTTCCTCGCCCAACACTTCCGGCGCCAGCCGCTGAAACGCCTCGGCCTCTTCGGACACGCGGGCCCGCATGCGGTTGGTCAAATCGTCGGCGAAGAGAGGGGCGAGCAGGAGCAACGCGCAAAACAACCGCATACTACGAGGATAGCGTGCGGCTCGCCTGCCAGCACCAGTTATTGACCCACAGGCGCCACGAGCGGACGCCGGCGCTACGGCCAAAGGTTGTACGAGGCGATCAGCGCCTTCATTCGAGAGCGTCAATGCACCGTTGTGGTATCCAGCCGGTAAAAGCGATGGAAATCCGATTTGCGGATACAGCATTTACCGGAAAAACGTGAAATTATGGAAGGAGGCTCCCATGCCCGCCCAACTCACGGTCGATTGGTCTGAATGCCCGCTTGTGGAAACGAAGCCCCGCGTCCACAGTGGCACTCCCGTGCTGCGCGGAACGCGCATGCCTGCTGACGCCGTTGTTGACAATTTCGACTTCGGTCTGAGCGCCGCCGGCATTGCGGAGCAATTCGGACTCCCGATCGACCTCGTCGAGGCTGTGATCGAATACGCGAAGAGCCACCGAATTGCGCATCGTGTTTGACAAGAATGTTCCCGCCGGGGTACGCCGCTTCCCGACCGGGCACATCGTCCGGACATTCGACGAGATGGGCTGGCATCCTCAACTGGAAAACGGAGATCTTCTTCACGAGGCCGAGGCCTTGGGGTTCGATCTGATGGTCACTTCGGATCAAAACATTCGCTATCAACAGAATTTAACCGGCCGAAGGCTTGCATTGGTCGTCCTTGGGTCGAACATCTGGCCCGTCGTGCGAACGCACGGCCACACCATCGCCGAGTGCGTGGAGAATGCTCTTCCTGGAAGCTACCTTTTTCTCGAAACGCCACTTCCGTCGAAGGGCAGGAGAGAAGGAACATGATTTCCATTTCATCCTTGGTGACATTGGCCCTTTTCCTTCAGGCCGCGCCGCCTGTTTCCATCAAAGGGGTAGTGGTCGATCCGGCCGGTGCGCCCCTCTCTGAGTCTACGATCCGCGTGCTGGAGGCGGATACGAATGATCTCGTCGCGGAAGGAGTTTCGGGGAAAGATGGCGCATTCGAGATCCGGCCCCTGAAGCCCGGGACATACACCGTCACCGTTCGAACCGGATTCGCGATCCGCATTCTTTCCGGCGTTGAGGTTCGTAGGAACGTCGATTTGGGCAAAGTCGAGCTGGACTTGGGAAGCTGCGAAGAGTCCTTGCACTCCTACTGACGACAAGCGCCGTTAGGGCGTCACGGCCATCGCGCTCAGCTTCGCCAGCCAGTACTTCTTCTTGTCCTTCAATAAATCCCGCCACGCCATCGGCGACAGATCGTCGTCGAGTTCCTCCAGCACTTCGTAGCGGAAAGCGGATTCGCCGTGCGCATTCCACTCCGCTTGCAGGTAGGGGTTGTTGTGCATTCCATGGCGCAGCGCCCACAACATCTTGTTGCGAGCCGCTCCCAGATCCGGCGTGGCGTCCACGAACACAGGCCCCCCGGCGCCGAACCGAACCGAAAACGTCCCGCGGGGGATCTTTCGAAGCTTGTATTCGGCGATGGCCTGTTTCTTGTCCACTGTTCTTTTCCTCATTCATCATAGATCACAGTCAAAGTCCGGGCGTTGACCAGCCAGATTCACGGCGCAGGCCAGCAGCCAGGCGCGGCAGATTCGCATGACCAGACGACACCAGGGAGCCGCGTGGCGTGGACTTCAGTCTGCAACGTCTGCTTTTAGCCGGCGGCTCGCGCCACAAGGCCGGCGCCGCCCCGCGCTTCGCTCCTGTCGTATCATGAAATTTCCCCATCATGATTCGAACTTTCAGCGGAATCGCCCCTCAGATCGCGGCTTCCGCCTATATCGATCCCGCCGCTCAAGTGATTGGCGACGCACAGGTCGGCGAGCGCACCAGCGTCTGGCCTTGCGCCGTGCTGCGCGGCGACACGGCGCCGATCCGCGTGGGCGACGAGTGCTCCATTCAGGACAATTCCGTGCTGCATGCCGACATCGGTTTCCCGCTGATCGTCCGCAACCGCGTGACCGTGGGGCATCTCGTGATGCTGCACGGCTGCGTAATTGAAGACGACGCGCTGATCGGCATCGGGTCCATTATTTTGAATGGCGCGAAGATCGGCAAAGGCTCCATTGTCGCCGCCGGCGCGCTGGTGCCCGAAGGCATGGAAATCCCGCCCGGAGTGCTGGCCATGGGCGTGCCCGCCAAGGTGAAGCGCGCGGTGACGGCGGAAGAGCAGGCGCGTTTTGCCGAGGGCGTGAAGCACTACGTGGAAAAGGCCGCGGTGTACCGTGAATCCCATTAAGGCCGTCAAGGGCACGCGCGATATTCTGCCTCCGTCGAGCGCGGTCTGGAATCACGTGGAGGCGGTGGCGCGCGAAGTGTTCCGCACGTACAACTACCACGAGATCCGCACGCCGATTTTCGAGGAAACGGCGCTGTTCGCCCGCGGCGTGGGCGAGGACACGGACATCGTCGGCAAGGAGATGTACACCTTCGCCGACCGCGACAACACGTCCTTGACGCTGCGCCCGGAAAATACCGCCTCGGTGATGCGCGCCTACATTGAACATCGCCTGGACCAGATTCCGGGCGTGAAAAAGTATTACTACATCGGGCCGATGTTCCGCCGCGAACGCCC
>JBBIVT010000064.1:14985-23705 GCA_037439565.1 Acidobacteriota bacterium
GAAGTCCGGCCGAGGATGGTGCGAGGCCTGGATTACTACATGCGCACCACGTTCGAGATCACGCATGGAGCGCTGGGCGCGCAAAATTCGGTGCTGGGCGGCGGCCGGTACGATGGTCTTGCCGAATCGCTGGGCTCGAAGGTGGCCGCGCCGGGGATCGGATTTTCCATCGGCGAGGACCGCCTCGTGATGAGCGTGGAGGACGCGCATCCGGACAAACACAAACCGGTGGTGGACGTATTTTTGGCCACGATGGGCGACGCGGCGGACATCCACGCCGGAGGCCTGGCGGCGGAATTGCGCGCGGCGGGATTGTCGGTTGAAAGAAGCGTGGATCGCAAATTGAAACGGGCGCTCGAAGTGGCCAACAAAATGGGCGTGCGATACGCGCTGATTTTAGGAGACAACGAGATCGCCGCGGGAACATACTTAGTGAAGGATATGTCGTCCGGAGAGCAGGAATCGCTTTCGCGCGGCCAGCTCATCGGGCGAATTCAAAAATAACCATGGAATCCGTACCTTTGGACTTTCTAGGCGAACTGCGCCGCACGCACAACTGCGGCGAGCTTCGCCCTTCCGACGCCGGAAAACGCGTCATCCTGATGGGCTGGGTGCATCGCCGCCGCAATTTGGGCGGCGTGGTGTTCATCCACCTGCGCGACCGTGAGGGCGTGACGCAACTGGTGTTCAAGGAATCGACCAGCGCGGAACTGCACGCAAAAGTGGAGCTGCTGGGCAGCGAATACGTGATCGCGGTGGAAGGCCTGGTGGAGGGCCGCTCGGCCGAAACGGTCAATCCGACGATTCCCACCGGGCAGGTGGAAGTCGCCGTCGAAAAGATGTGGATCCTGAACGAATCCCGCACGCCTCCGTTCCCCATGGAGGAGGAAGTGGACGTGAAGGAAGAGTCGCGCCTGAAGTATCGCTACGTCGACCTGCGGCGTCCGCACATGCAGCGCAATATCATCCTGCGGTCGAAGATCTCCTTCGCGGTGCGCAAGACCATGACCGAGCGCGGATTCCTGGAAATCGAGACGCCGTTCATGACGCGCTCCACGCCCGAAGGCGCGCGCGATTATCTGGTTCCGAGCCGCGTGAATCCGGGGACATTCTACGCGCTGCCGCAATCGCCGCAGATTTTCAAGCAACTGCTGATGATTTCGGGCTTCGACAAATATTTTCAAATTGTCCGCTGCTTCCGCGACGAGGATCTGCGCGCCGACCGTCAGCCGGAGTTCACGCAGATCGATATTGAAATGTCTTTCCCGCAGCCGGAGCAGATCTTCGAAATGGTGGAGCCGCTGGTGGTTGCGGCCGCCGCCGCCGCTGGCTTCGACATTAAAACCCCATTTCCCCGCCTCAGCTATGCGCAGGCGATGCGGTCCTACGGCATCGACAAGCCGGATCTGCGTATTCCTCCGTTCTATTGCGTGGAGGACTTGTTTCCCGGCGCGGGGTTGACGCCGGAGGGGCTGCCTTTGGTGGCGATCCGCATCCCGAAGGTGGGCGCGATCACGCGCAGTCAAAGCGATTTATTGCGCGATTTCGGCAAGGAGCGCGGCCTGCGCGTCTACGGCGACATGAAGCGCCTGGACAAGGATTTTCCGGAGGCGATGATCGAGGTGCGAAAGCGCATCGGCGCGGAGGAAGACGATCTGCTGATGCTGGCCGGCTGGGGCCGCGAGGCGGAAGGGCATCTGCCCGATCACACCGTGCTGCAGGCCTGTGGGCAGCTTCGTCTGCACGCGGCGCAGAAGTATAACGACCGGCACAAACTGCTCGACCCGAAGGATTTTCGTTTCCTGTGGGTGCTCGATTTCCCGATGTTCGAATGGGATGCGGAAGAGGGCCGCTGGAACGCGGCGCATCATCCGTTTACATCGGTCTACGACGAGGATCTGGACAAGTTGGTCAGCGATCCGGCGCATTGCCGCTCGAAGGCCTACGATCTGGTGCTGAACGGGACGGAACTGGCGTCGGGCTCAATTCGTATTCACCGGCGCGATGTGCAGGCGAAGGTTTTCGCAGCGCTCGGATTCTCAGACGAGGAAGCGAAGAAGCGGTTCGGGTTTTTGCTGGAGGCGCTGGAGTACGGAGCTCCGCCGCACGGAGGAATCGCGCTGGGTCTGGACAGACTGGTGGCGTTGCTGGCGGGGGAAACCTCGATTCGAGAGGTGATTCCCTTCCCCAAAACCGCCAAGGGCACCGACCTGATGTGCGACGCCCCCAGCGAAGTGCCGGAAAAAAACCTTCGCGAGCTTGGAATTTCTCTCCGCAAGAAGTAGTTTGTAGTGGGAGGCCTGGCCGCAAACTCGGTCTACCTCGCGATCAAATAATCAATTCAGTTTCTTGAGCCAGATGTTTCGCACGGAGATTTTCGTCAGCGCTTCAATCTCGATGCCGAAGATGCCGGACTGATTATTGCTCGAATCCGGATCGTCGTCGATCATGACGGCCATTAACTGGCCGTTCACGATGTGGATGAACGTTCCGCCGCGGGCGATGACGGTGTACTCATTCCAGTCGTTCATCTTGACGAGCGTGCCGAGCGCGGTGCGGTCGCCGATGCTTCCCATCAGGCGCTTTGCCCCCATCCCCGCGCCTTCCACCACCTGCCCTCGCCAGGCCATGATGCCCATTGGCGTATTTTCGGAATAAAACTGGCCGGTATAGACGCGGCTGGGCCAGAAATCGGCTTGCGGACCGGTCATCATCCAGTTCAGATTCACCGGGCCGACGTTGGCTGTGACGTTGGCAGGGATGGGCCGCGACCAGGGAATGCCGGTCTTGCTGCGGTACTGTAGGCCGCTGCCGCCGTCGCCTTCCACCTTGATTTCGAACTTGAGCGTAAAATCCTTGGCCTCCACGCCGCGATAGGCAATGTAGGTGTTGCCGCTGGGATTTTGAGGCGTGGACTCGCCGACGATGGCTCCCCCTTCGACGCGCCAGAACTTCGGATTGCCATCCCAGCCCTTCAGGCTGACGCCGTCGAACAAGGGGACGTAGCCGCGATGGTCGTTGAAGTCCATCGGCTCGGGCTCGGTGAAGCCGCCGGGGAAGGCACCTCCCGACGCAATGAGCCAGGAGGTCTGCTCGGCGTCGAGCTTTTCGGGCGTGGCTTGCAAGGCGGCAAAGGCGTCGGCGCGGGCGTTGGCTAACGCAAGTTCGGCGGCGGCGATGGCGTCGGCATTCCCCGCGGCTCGGGCGGCGTTTAGGGCCTGGGTGAGAGGCTGGAGCGCAACCATCATGCGTTCCAGGGCGTTCGCCTGCGCGATGGTAACGTGGGGCATGCTGGCGCGGGCCGCTCCGCCGCGTGCCCCGGCTCGAACGGCGGGCCCGCGAGCCTGTTCGGCAGCCCGCACGGCCTCGACCTTGGCTTTGATCGACGTCTCGTTGCGAGGCAAGGTGAGCGAGGCGGCAACCACCTCTGACCGGGCAGCGGCGAGGCGCTGCATTTCCGGCGTTTGGGCGAACGCGGCAAGGGCAACGGCCGCGAACGAGGCGAACTTAAGCATGGTTTCTCCTCGATTTTGAATCGATTCAAATTCTAGTGGAATGGGAGGAGTTACGCAAGAGGCAGCCTGCCACGACTCAGGCCCCGCGGGATTCGCGCCGCAAGCCTTCATGCACGATCATCTTCAGCAACGTCTGGTAGCCGATCCCTTTTCGCCCGGCAATCTTGCGCGCCTCCTCGATGTCGGCACCAGGGAGGCGCAGGGCAATCTGCGTGCTGCTTTTCTTGTTCAGCCGGGCTATGACGGACGACCCGGCGAGCTTGGTCCCCTTCTCCTGATTCTCCCGTGATTTCTGCTCCGCAAAAGTACGGCCCGAGGGGCTCGCCCACCAGTCGGCCTCGTCACTCTCGTTCTTAAACTTTGGCATCTGGACCGGTTTTCTTGGCATATTATTCTCCCAATGCTCGTCTCGCAAAATAATTCCGCTTCTGCCTTGCGCCGAGATCATATGCGGTCACGGCCCTGGCGTTATACTCGTCCTCGGTCACGACGACACCGAGCAAACGTCCTGAGTCCGTCTCTCCGTAGTAGAGGAAGCGAATCTCTCCCCCCACATTCTGCTCGTCAATCAAAATCGGGTTGTTCGTCAGCGACTGCTCGACTTCCGCCCGCTCGATACCGTGGGCACGGATCTTGCGTAGGTTGTTCCGATCCCACTCAAACATCTGTTCCTATTGTATATGTATTGCATATGCGCTCGCGTGGCGTAGTTCAGTTACCGTCGACCCACCGGCGGCGTACGTCGCGTCTCTTTTAGTTGCGGTTGCAGAAGCCAGGGTTCTGGCACATCCCCGAGGCGCAGCCGCCCATTTGCGGCTCCTTCGAAGCGCCGTTAGCGCGGGCGGCGAAGGTGGAATACTGCGTGGTCAAATGATCGCTGCCGCAGGACGGGCACAGCGTCGCGTCCCCGGCATGGCGCACCAGCTTCTCGAACTTGGCTCCGCATCCGTCACATAGGTATTCAAAAATAGGCATGGCTTACTCCGTTAACTCTAATGCTATTTTATCAATCCATTTGCGGACTTCGGAGGAGGGGGCGGAAAAGCTGTTCACGATGATGGAAAACGCGAGCCACCCCTGCGTCTTGCTTTGGGCGTAGCCGGACAGCGCGATGGCCCGGCTGAGCGTACCCGTTTTGGCGTGAATATTGCCCGCGTCGACGGTGCAGCAGAGGCGGTTTTTCAGCGTGCCGTCCTCGCCGCCGATGGGCAGCAGGGAGATCCAGCCGTCTTTGTACTTCGATTGGTACAGATAGGTCAGGACGCGGGTCATCAGGCGCGGGGTGACCATCACGTTGCGGGCCAGACCGCTGCCGTCCTCCACGCGAGCGTCGCCAGGGGCGGCGCCGGCCTCCTTGAACAGCGTGGCCATTTCCTCCAGGCCAGCTTCGCGGGTTCCCTGATGCCGCGTGACGCGGCCAACCTCGCGCAGCATCAGCTCGGCGTGAAGATTCTGGCTGGTCTTATCGGTGACCTGCAGCAGTTCGACCAGCGGCGGCGAAACGCGGCTCGCGAGTTCGACGGACGGGCCCGGATCGTAGTCGTCCTGCACGGCGCGATGGCGGGCGACGGGTCTGCCGTGGATCGCCACGCCGCGGCGGACGAGAATATCGTATAACGCTTCAGCGGCGAATAACGCCGGGTCGTCGACAGCCACCGTTTCCCCCATGGCGGCATGGCCCGCGGGGATGCTGCCCCAGAGCAGCAACTGGCGCGAGCCGTCGACGCGCGAAACACGCACGCGGGACTCGCCGCCCTTGGCCACGGTCACGATGCGATTGTCGATGGCATAGTATTCGACCGCGGGAGACAGCGACAGCCGCGCGAGGTCTCCGGCTTGAGCGCCCGGCTGGATGGTCACCGTGATCGTATTGTCGTTGAGCGTCAGGGCGCTGACCGGAGCGCCGTAATCGCGCAGCGTGTCGTCCTGGGTCCAACTGGGCGGATAGGGCGCCCAGGGATAGAGGCGGTCGTCGCCCACAATATCGCCGTCGACGCGGGTGAGGCCGGAGGCAACCATCTGGTCAACCAGGGATTCAAGGGCGGCCAGCGGCGGGCCGGATTTTTCGTCCTTGGCGTAGGGATAGACGCGGCCGGAAATGGACGGGTCGCCGCTGCCAACCAGCACTACGTCGCCCGAGGGTTCGCGCACGATACGCGTAGTAAAGCGGTAATCGGGGCCGAGGCGCAGCATCGCCAGCGATGTCGTCAACAGCTTCATGTTCGACGCAGGCATCAGCAGAAAATCGTCGTTGTATTGAAAGAGAAGCTTTTTTGAGTCCAAAGAATAGACCTCGACGCCGGCGAAGAATTTGCCGGGGCCGGATGCTACAAGGTGGCCGAGCCTCTGCTCCAGCGTTTCCGCTTGAATCAGGACTGCGCATACAAAAAAGATCGCGCCGCGCATGGGTTCTTTTTAGAGTACCTGTTAGGCTGATGGAAAGTGACAAGAGACGCGAAGGTCGCGGCATGGCTGATGGCGGGCGTGTTTGTATTTTCCGGCCTCAGCCCTGTCGCCACGTCGTTCGATTCGCGCTGGAGCGTCTTTATCGCCATGAGCCTGTGGCGCCGCGGCACGACCAACCTGGACGACGACACGCAACAGATTCGCGAGAGCGGCTATTATGCGGCGCAGTGCGTGGCGGCGGACGGGCGGGCGAGGATGGGTCCGCCGGAAGCTTGCGAGGGGCACTGGTATAACGGCTATCCCGTGGGCGGACCCGTGCTGGCCGCTCCCCTGGTTCTGGCGGCGGTTGGAGGGATGCATCTGCTGCATCCTCTCCTGGGGCGGCTTCACAGCGGCCATCCGGCGTTGGACGGTTTTTTCCAGGATAATTTCGACGCCGCGCACCCGATTCTGGAGATGGAAGCTGCCTCCTTCCTGCTGGCTGTCACCGCGGCCCTGATGTACTTCATCGCGCGGCGCTATTTGAACGAAAAAAGAGCCTTGATTCTGGCGCTGCTGTTCGCGCTGGGGACGTCCGCCTATAGTGTAGGAGGACGGGCCCTGTGGCAGCATACGCCGTCGATGCTGCTGCTCGCGGCCATCGTTCTCTTGTTGCTGCGCGCCGGGGAGAATCCGGCCCTGGCAGCGTGGGCTGGTCTGCCCGTCGCGCTTTCCTATACGGTCCGCCCGACCGATTCCTTGTTCGTGGTGATCTTCACAACCTGCGTCGCGCTGCGGCACCGCAGGTATCTGGCGCGCTATCTGCTGGCTGCCGCGCCGGTCGCGGCGATCTTTGTGGCCTACAACTGGTCCATTTACCACCGGATTCTTTCGCCGTATTATCATTTGCCGCTGGAGGGATTTTACCCGCGCAACTGGCCGGTGTTTGCCCGGGCGCTGGCGGGAAACCTCTTCTCGCCGTCGCGGGGATTGCTGGTCTACACGCCGCTATTCGCGTTTTCGATTTACAGCATGGCGCGGGGACTGTGGCGCGCGCCGCTGGCTGGTTGGCTGGCGGCGCTGAGCCTGGCGCACTGGGTGGTGGTGTCGTCCTACGTGGCGAACTGGTGGGGAGGCCACTGCTATGGGCCTCGCTTCTTCACCGACCTGACGCCCGCCCTGGCGCTCTTTCTGATTCCGTTTCTGGCGCGATGGGAGCATCTGCCGCGGGCAGCGCGGGTGGCCTTTGTTGCCTGCGCGCTGGCGGGCACGGCGATGCATCTGCGCGGAGGATGGTCCGCTCGGGTTTACGAATGGAACACGTCGCCGGAGAATGTGGACCGCCACCCTGAGCGGAATTGGGATTGGAAGGATCCGCCGTTCTTGAGGTGAGCGGGAACAACCGGTCAGGGAATTTGCGTCACGCTGTGGAACCGCGCTTCCAGCCACACCAGGATCAGCAGCAGAAACACCATAACGGAGCCGAGCAGCGGCAATCCCATCACCACCCAAACCCCCCACAACGACGCGAAATAGCCCAGCGTGCAGGGCGCCAGCATGCCCCCGGCCATGGCGAAGGAGAACAGGCCGTTATAGAAACCCGGATGATAGGACGGGAAGCGATGCCCGATGCGTTCCACCACCAGCGGATAAATGGGCGCAAAGGAACAACCGAGCAGCAGCACTCCGGCGACGGCGCCGAAGCGGTTATCCGTCGCGATTAACACGATGCATCCGAACATGGAGGCGAGCACGCTTCCCACCAGAAGCCTGGCGTGCTTCACGCGGACGATCGCCCATTGGGAAACCACGCGGCCGATCAGGAGCGCGAACCAGTAAAGGGCCAGCATCCCCACCGAGGTCGCAGGACTGATGCCCAGGCGCTGGCTCAAAAATAGAGGCAGCCATCCGGCCACCGCCCACTCGTTCCCGAACTGGAAGAAGAGCAGCAGGCTGAACAGCACGGCTCCCGGGCTGCGCAGTTCGGTTAGAACCGCGTGCGGCGACGGAGCGTGCGCGGCGGGTTGAGCCGAGAATCGCGATCGTACATAAAGCCAGCCGAACAACGCCGGGATCACCGCGATCCACACCAGAATGGC
Source organism: Acidobacteriota bacterium (assembly GCA_037439565.1). Lineage (GTDB taxonomy): Bacteria > Acidobacteriota > Terriglobia > Bryobacterales > Bryobacteraceae > Palsa-187. The sequence continues at coordinate 22,985 of JBBIVT010000064.1, forward strand.
GGGCGCGGTGTACAGGTAAAACGTCCCGGAGATGAGCAGCGCCACCGTGAGGCAGCCCAGGCCGAACGTGATGCCGCAGAGATTCACCGTGGCCACCGGATCGTGACGGTACATCGGCGAAATGGCGTTGAAAATCGCCGTGTGGAGAATACCGGCGGCGCATCCGACCAGGACCATGCCGCCCACCCGCCACCAGGGCGAAAACGGAGGCGACACAAACGCCAGATAGAGCAGGGCGGTAGAGGCGGCGGCGCAGGCGAAAGCCAATGTCCAGCCGATGCCCTTTTTCTCGATCAGCGGAGGAGAAACCCAGACCGAAGCGAGAATGCCCGCGATCAGGCCGAAAAAGTAGAACCCGATGGTGACATAGTCCGAGGAAAGGTGATGCTGCCAGGAGGGAAGGATCGCTCCAAGAAACGAAATCAGGATCCCGGAGACGAAAAATCCCCCGAGCGCGCGGCGCGAGCCCGAGGACGCCAGAATCCCCTCTTCGGGGAGGCTGGCCGGGGGAGCAGCCTGAGACGGCACTGGCATAGTATATCCGCTACAGCACTTCCTCGGAACCCTCGCCGAGTTTCACTCTCACCTCGATGGTGCGGCCTCCGCGGAAAATGGTGAGGCTCAGCGTGTCGCCCGAGTGTTTCTTCGACAGCGCCCGGGTGACGGCGTCGATTTCGGTGACACTCTTGCCGTCGATGGCGGTGATAAAATCGCCGCCGAT
>JBBIVT010000064.1:23805-25499 GCA_037439565.1 Acidobacteriota bacterium
GGATTGCCGATGGCGAGAACTTTTTGGCCCACCTGCAGGCGGTCGGAATCGCCCAGGGTTAAATGAGACAGCTTCCCCTTGGGCTCGATTTTGATCAGCGCCAGATCGTTCACGCGGTCGCGGAACAGAACGGCCGCTTTGTATTTGGATTGATCGGGCAGGGTGACTTCCACCTGCTGGCTGCCGCTGATGACGTGATAATTGGTGAGAATTTCACCGTTGGCGTTAATCACGAAGCCCGAGCCCAGATCCTTCACGGCCTGCGGCCCATAAAACCACGTCTGCCGGTACACCGTGCTGGTGATGTAAGCGACGCTGGGGCTGGCCATTTTATAGATGTCGATGTTGTTCAGCTCGTCTGAGCCGAGGCCGGCCGATTGCGTCACTCCCGGGCCGCTCCAGAGCGGTCCGGAGGCGCCGCCGCCCATGCGCGACAGGACGTTCGGGCGGGTGGTGAAGTAGATGAAGCCGCCCACGAGAGCGGCGGCGAGAATCAAGGCTCGAAATCTCATGGCTGCTGAAGGCTCCTTAAGGACGCATAGACGTTACGCGTCTGTTCGAGAGTATGTTCCTTTGTTCCAGACGTATCGATGACGTAGTCGGCAACCTTCACCTTCTCTTCCAGGGGCATCTGCCGGCGGAGCCGGTCGAGAGCCTCCTCGCGTGAGAGATGGTCGCGCTCCATGGCCCTTTCGATCTGCTGCTCCTTGGTGCAGGAGGCAACGATGAGCCGGTCGTAATCGCGATAGCTTCCCGTCTCCACCAGTATCGCAGCTTCAATTATGCAGATGCCACTGGGATCGCGGGCGATGAAGTCTCGCTCCAGCGTCCTTTCGCGGGCGCGGACACAGGGATGTACAATGCCGCTGAGCCGGGCAAGCAGATCCGGCTTGCCAAAGACGAGCGCGCCCAGTTTGCGCCGGTCGATTTCGCCGCCGGCGTCGAGGATGCCCGCGCCGAACTCCGCAACAATCGCGTCGTAGGCTTCCGCGCCCTTCGCCATCACCTGGTGGCCGATTTCGTCGGCCTGGATGAGGTAGCATCCCATGTCGCGCAGGGAACGCCCAATGAAGCTCTTTCCGCTGGCGAGGCCGCCGGTGAGTCCTACGCGGAGCATAGAATTGCGGGAAATAGGGGACAGACCGCTCTGTCCACCCGCTGGCGCGATCGAAAAGTGGTCATGCGGAGTGGAGATGCTGCTCGGCCAGCGCGACCGTGTTCGCCATCAGCATGGCGATCGTCAGAGGGCCGACGCCTCCAGGAACCGGCGTGTAAGCGGTGGCCCGGCGCGCCACGTCGATGGGATGAAGGTCCCCCACAAGAATCCAGCCTTTGCGGTCGAACTCCCCCTCCTTGCCCAGGCGGACAGCCTCGGCGCGATCCGTGACGCGGGACGTGCCGACATCGATTACGGTGGCGCCGGGCGCGATAAACTCGCTCGTCAGAAACGCCGGCTTGCCCATGGCGGCCACCAGAATGTCGGCCCGGCGGCATTCCTCGGCCAGATTCGCGGTGGCGGAGTGGCAGATGGTGACGGTGGCGTTTTCCTGGAGCAGCATCAGCGCCATCGGCTTTCCCACGATATCGCTGCGCCCCAGCACCACCGCTCGCCTTCCGTTCATTTTGATGTTGTAGAACTTCAGCAGTTCAATGATGCCGGCGGGCGTGCAGGAGCGCGGCGCGGGGCGCCCGGC
>JBBIVT010000065.1:0-11647 GCA_037439565.1 Acidobacteriota bacterium
CTTCAGCCGCTCGCCGCCGATGTAGAGGTCCCGATACCGCCTCCAGACATGCTTCAGCGCCAAATACTCCGGATGCTCCCGATCAATGTCGATCATTCTGTCCCCTTCGGACCACAAGCGCGCACTGCTCCACGCTGCGTCACAACAGCCTTCTCCCCATCTCCCCCACCGTTCCCTTGCTCCCGCACTCCTGCCACACCAGATATCCCAGCGCATCCGACAGATGCGTTCTCCGCCCATCGCGATCTTTATCGATCGCCTGGCTGCCTTCCTTGTAGAGCACCTGCTCGAAATCGCGAATCAGTTCTCCGCACCGTGGATGAACCGTCAGCAGCCTTTTCCCGTCCGCCGCCTTGAGCTTCGCGTTCATCAGCGTCACCCGATCCCTCACCGCCGGATTGGACTTGGGGATAAGAAACTCCGCCCTCTCGTATCCCGCCAGCGATTCCCGTAAAATTTCCAGATCCGTCTTTCCCGTCGTCTGCAGCCGCGCTCCGGTTGCATCCGCGTATACCACCAGCCCCCCGGCGTGCGACGGAAACCTCATCAGAAACTCCCCGCAGGCGTCGTACGTGCTCGCCCTGCTCAGCACAATTTCATCCACCACCGAGACGCGGCCGTCCCGGTGCGCCTGTGCGATCACGCTGCACATCGGATCGACGTTGAAGTCGAGCGCCCACAGCAGCGGCAGCGACTCGTCCACGTCCACCTCCCCGACGTTTCCCTCCCGGTCGAATGCCGCGTACACGCGCCCCGCATTCATGCTGAGGTATTCGCCCAGCACCTCCTGGTTATAGAACCGCGCATCGTAACTGCTCTTCAGCCGCTCGTAGTAATCCGGGATTTTGTCCAGCAGGAACCAGTTTTCGAACGCCTTTGCGATTACCGTCTCGTAGCCGGTAACCGGGCGCGTGATAAACCGCTCGTATACCCAGTCGTAGCCCTTCGGAGTCCAGACGGCGAACCCGCACAACCTTACCGCCTTCGGATCCCTCAGCCGTCCTTCGAGCCGCAGCCACGCCTCTTCCTGCGTGTACGTCAACTCGTCCAATCCAAACCACGCCAGATTGCTCCCGCGCAGCCGCTCGAACTCTTCCACCGCTCGAAAGAGGATGCGCGATCTCGTTTCGCCCATCACCAGGAAATTCTCCGCGCGATTGAACTCGTAAGGGATCCCGTTCCCGTCCAGAATCTCGAATAGCGCCGCCTGCGTCGCATCCCGCAGCATCGGATACGTCGGCGCCCCCAACAGGCCCGTGCGCCCAGCGTTCAGATAACTCAGCTTGATCGCTTCCTGGCATAACGCCTGGCTTTTTCCCGACCCGATCGGCCCGGAAAATCCCTTGAACCGAGCCGTGGAATCGTGAAATCGCTTTTGCGAAGGCAACGGGTGGTACTCTATTCCCCGATCGACTTTTTCGGTGGCTCCACCCACGTCACCTTGATTTCCGTCTTCGGCTCCGTAATCGCCTTCTGCAGTTGAACCAGCCGGATATAATCCCCCAGCGTCGCTCTCACCTCCTTCCCCAACAACTTCGTCTCCACATTGCGGAGGATTTCGATCATCGCTTTCTCCCGCGTCTCCGCCTTCAGCACTGTCTCCGTCTTCGGCCGCCGCGCCGGTGCGGCCCGCTTCATCGGCGCGGCCGTCGTTGTTTGTTTTCGAGTAGCCATCCGGTTTCGATGTTTCCCTCACGCACGGAGGATATCGGTGCCCGCCAAGCGCGAGACCGGCTGCGCTAAGTCAACTAGAAGAATCTGAGGGAATTAGGAATCGCGGGCAGCCCGTGACGCCGGCCGCGGAAGGTTGGGGATCATCGAAAAATGTGCGCAACCCCACTCGCACAGCCTCTCGAGCATCGGAGTCAGCTTCGCACCTTCTTCGTTCAGGGAATACGTCACTGCAGGAGGCACGTCCTCCGTCGCTGATCTCTCTACCACCCCGTCTGCCTCAAGCTGCCGCAGTTGTTCGGTCAGTACCTTCTCGGAAATCTTCTTCAACCGCTTGCGCAACTCCGCGTAGCGCAGCGGCCCGAACGACAGATGCCATAAAATCTGCACTTTCCACTTTCCCGACAAGACGTTGATCGTCGCCTGCACCGGACACCCGTGATGGTCTTTCATGCCACTTACCTTTTAGTGCGTACTTCTCCGAATTTCGAAGACCGTTTACGATTGAGCAATGTCCATTCTAATCACGGGAGCCTCCGGTACGGTGGGCCGTGCCGTCTTCACCGAAATATCAAAAACTAGCCTGCCTTTTCGCGCCATGTATCGCACGGCATCCGAGGTCCCTCCCGGCGTTAACTCCGTCTTAGCAGACTTCGCCTCAAGGGAATCCATGAATCGTGCTCTGGAAGGAATCGACTGCGTGTTCCTGGTCTGCGGCCCTATTCCCCAATTAATCGAGCTCGAATCGAACGCCATCGACGCTTGCGTCGAAGCTGGGGTAAAGCACGTCGTCCTCAACTCTGCGCTCGGTGCTGCGGATTACCCGAAATCTTTCCCGAGTTGGCATCGTCGAGTCGAAGAAAAACTCAAATCGTCCGGGCTTTCCTGGACCATCCTTCGCCCGAACAGTTTCATGCAGAACATCCTCGCCTATTTCGCGCCTTCGATTCGCGCCGAGGGAGCCTTTTATCAGGCAATGGGCGCGGCCCGCGTCAGCTTCATCGACGTCCGCGACGTCGCTGCTAGAGCCGCCGAAATCCTCGCCTCACCGGAAAAACACGCCGCCAAGATCTACGAGCTCAACGGACCGGAAGCCGTAACCTACACTCAACTGGCAGAGCGCATCTCGCGTGTCTCCGGCCGCAACGTTCGCTTCATTGACATCTCGATGGATGCCCAGCGCAAGTCCCTGCTTGGCCTTGGTATGCCTCAGTGGCAAGTCGACGCCCTCCTGGACCTCCAGCAGTATTACGTCGGCGGCCAAGGCGCGGAAATCGGTGATGCACCCACCAAACTCGACAATTTCTTGCAAGACTTCAAAGACAGCTTCCAGGCCGTTAACCCAAAGACGGGTATGACCCACGCGGAAATGAAGCAATTTGTGCGTGACCACTTCGAGCAGTTCGTCAACCGCAAGAACCTCGATATCGCTTACAAGAACTTCGCCCCGGAGTTCGTCGATCACGGCAGCGACGTCCCTCCGGGAATGCCGCCGGGGCCGGAAGGCGCAAAGCAATATGTTGGCGCAGCCCTCGCAAAATTCCCGGCAATGCGCGTTGAAATCCTCGACCTCATGGCCGAAGACGACAAGGTCGTCGTCCGAAACCGTTGGACCACCGGCGTGGGCGAATTCTCCGGCATCGTGATCTGGCGCATCGCGAACCGTCAGTTGGTCGAACGCTGGGCCTATCTCAAATAGGTGCGGCGGCCGCTTCGACTTGCCGGTTATGATGAAGTCTAGTTGCCAGTGTCCGACGCCCTTCAACGAGAAATTGAGTATCACGAGAAGCTCTACTCAGGCTTCGCTCAATCCCACTTCGCCAAGCCCGCTGTCCGCGCCATGCGCGCGCACTCAGTCCAGCGCATCCTGAAGTGCACTGGCGCCGGGAAAGCCTCTCGTGTTCTCAGCCTCGGCTGCGGCATCGGCGACACCGAAATTCTGCTGGCCCCGCACGTCGGCCATCTCACCGGCCTCGATCTTTCGCCCTCGGCCATCCGTCAGGCAAGATGCGATTCCGCCGGCGTCCCCAATATCGGCTTTATCGAAGGCACCCTCGAAAGCGCTAATATTGCGCCTGACTCCTTCGATGTCGTCATCGCCATCTTCTTTCTTCACCATCTGCCCGGCGCAGTGCCCCAACTCGCCCGCCAGATCGCCGCGATCCTTGCCCCCGGTGGCGTCTTCTACTCCCTCGATCCCAGCCGCTACCGCCTTTCTGGAGCTATCGGTGAACTCCTCTTCCCCAAGTTGATGGCCCGCTACCAGTCCCCCAACGAGCGCCAACTCGCCCCCGCCGCCGCCGCCGCCGATTTTCGCCATGCCGGTCTCGATGCCCGCCACGAATATTACGATTTTGTCTCCACCCCCCTCGCCGGTCTGCTCCCTGGCTGGCGCGCTGCCTACCGCCTCACCCGGGCCCTCGACGAAGCCCTCATAAAGATTCCGCTCCTGAGCCGCATCAGCAGCAACTTCGAAGTGATCGCCAGGAAACCCTCCTAACCCCTTTCAACAGCTGCGGCTATAGACGTGATAGAATTTTTGAATCGACGAGGACTCCTGGATCGAGTATTCTTGTTGAATTAGTAACATTCCCAAAATTTAAAGGAGGTGTACCCTATGCTCACCGTCGAGCAAAGAAAAGAGTTTGTAGCGCGCGGGTTTTCGCGCCGGAATTTTGGCCGTTTGGCGACGATGCTCGCCGCCGGCTCCACTCTGCCGTTTTACAATGAGCCTGCTCTGGCCCAGCTCTCGATGGTCAAGGGTATGCCCGCCGACGCCGTCAAGATCAACGCCAACGAGAATCCTCTCGGGCCCTGCCCTGAGGCCCTCGAAGCCATACACCGGGTAGCCTCCAACGGCGGACGGTATCTTTATGAAGAGACGTTCGCCATGCAGGAAGCCATGGCCGAGGTCGAAGGCTTGAAGCCCAGCTACGTTCAAGCCTACGCCGGGTCGAGCGCGCCCTTGCATCAGGCCGTTCTCGCGTTTACTTCGCCCACCAGGCCGTTCGTCACCGCCGATCCCGGATACGAAGCCGGTGAGCGCGCCGCGGAGTTCATTAAAGCAAAAGTGATTCGCGTGCCGCTGGCCAAGGACTATTCGCACGATGTCAAGGCGATGGCTGCCGCCAGCCCCGATGCGGGCCTCATTTACATCTGCAACCCGAACAACCCAACCGGTACCATCACCAAGAAGTCGGATATCGAGTGGCTCGTCGCCAACAAGCCGAAAGGCTCCATTGTTATGATCGACGAGGCATACTTCCATATCGCTGGCATCACCCCTTGCTCCGATATGGTCGCCGCCGATAAGGACGTGATCCTTCTCCGCACATTCTCCAAGATTTACGGCATGGCCGGGATCCGTGCCGGAGCAGCCCTCGGCCGCCCCGACCTGATCAAGAAAGTCGCTCCTTACAGCGCCGGCGCCTTGCCCACCACCGGCATGGCCGCCGCCACCGCCAGCCTGAAGTCCAAGACGGTTGTGCCGCAGCGCCGCGAGATCATTAAGAATATCCGTGAGGATGTGTTTGCCTTCATGGACAAACACAACTTCAAGTATGTTCCCTCGGTCTCCAATAAGTTCATGGTCGACGTGAAGCGCCCTGGCAAGGAAGTCTACGAAGCCATGGCTAAAGAGCATGTCTACATTGGACGCGTCTGGCCGAGCTGGCCCACTTTCGTCCGCGTCTCCATCGGAACGCAGGCCGAAATGGATAAGTTCAAGGCCGCGTTTCTCAAGGTGATGGCTTAAAGGCCATCTAGCCGCGCGCTTGGCGCGCAACACAGCGGGGCCGTGTTTAATTTTTCTTGTAGGGGACGCGCCCCGTGCCGTGCGCTCCTCGGGAGCTTTTTGAATGTTAAGGCATGCCCGCCGGTATAACTGGCGGTTGTTTGCGGGAGACTGTTTCGGCGGCGTGATCGCGGCATTGATCGCGCTGCCGTACGGCCTCGCGATGGCCACGGCCATGGGACTCCCTCCCATGCTCGGCGTCCTCACCTCTATCATCACCTCGCCTGTCACCGTTCTTCTCGGCCGCAACCCTCTTCTGATTGGCGGAACGTCCAGCGTCACCATCTTTTTCATCGGCGCGGCCGTTCGCCAGCAGGGCATCAGTGGAGCGGCGAAAGTCTCCGTGGTTGCCTCCGTTTTCATGATGGCCTTCTGTGTCCTGCGCCTGGGCCGCTACATTTCGAAGGTTCCCCACACCGTTGTCACCGGATTTTCCTGCGGTATCGGAGGCATCATGGTGATCTCCCAGATGCATCTCATCCTCGGCGTCGCCAAGCCCACCGGGGAGAGTCCCATCGCCCAGCTTTTCGACATTCTGGGGCGAACACCGGGCGCGCGCTGGCAGCCCGCGCTTCTGGCTGCCCTGGTAATGCTCACCGCCGTAGCCGCCACCCGCTTTTCGAAGCTCGTCCCCGCTCCTTTGCTGGGAGTTTTCGTCGCCTACGCCGCCGTGAAGTTCTTCTCTTTCCATGAAGCCGAGGTCGGATCGCTCCCCCTCACCATGCCTCCCCTGGCGAGCTTCACCTGGTCCGCCGGCGACGCGTATAGCGTCCTTTCCGCCGCCTTCGGCCTTGCGGTCGTGTCCTCCATCAATCTGTTGCTGACCTCCCGCGTCGTCGAGCACTTCCGCGGCCGCCACCATTTCCTCAAACGCTCCGACGCCGATCGGGAATTGGGCGCATACGGCATCGCCAACATCTGCGCCGGACTCTTCGGCGCGCCGCTCAGCGTCGGCATCCCCGCGCGCAGCGTCGCGGCCATCCGTTGCGGAGCCACCACCCGCCTGTCGAACCTCCTCCACGCCGGCTTCCTCTGCGCCTTCCTCTGGTTTGGAGCCGGATTCGTTGCCCATGTCCCCTTAGCCGCGCTCGCCGGCGTCACCGCCTGGATGGGTTTTAATCTCCTCGATTGGAGCACTTGGCGCAGACTCCACCGCATGCGCTGGATCGATTCCGCCTCGTTCCTCGTCACCACCGCCGGAGTGCTCGCCGTCAGCAACGCCATCTACGCCGTCGCCGCCGGATGCGCCCTCTACGGCGGCCACTATCTCTACGGTAGATTCTTTCCCAGCGCCGACATCCCCTCTGAAGTCCCCGCTCATATTGCCGATTAGTGTAATACTAGGACGAGTTTCTTTATCCCCAGTCGGATGAAGGAGGCTGTATGCGCCTTGTGTGCGCGATTGCATTGGCCGCAGTTTGCTTGCCCGCGAAGGCGGCCCCGGTTACCTTGGTCCTGCAGTTTGAGGATTCCTATTCTCCCGAATCTGTCGCCGCGATGAAGCGCGAGGTCGCCTCCATCGTCGCCGGTTCCGGCATCCAGGTCGACTGGCGCTTGCTCTCGGAACTCCAGCCCGCCGAAACTTTTGGAAATCTGGTCGTCGTGCGGTTCAAAGGCGCATGCCTCATGCAGCCCGTTCCCTATCTAATGGACGAGCGCGGATATTTCGCCTTCACCCACGTTTCGGAAGACAACGTGCTCCCCTTCAGTGAAGTGGAGTGCGATAAAGTCGGCAACTCTATCCGTCCCCTAATGTCCAAAGCACAATGGCGGGAGCGCGATACCGTCCTCGGCCGGGCTCTCGGCCGCGTTCTCGCGCATGAGTTGTATCACATGCTCGCCAAATCGCCGCACCACGCCGATTCGGGCGTCACCCGCTCCGCGCTCTCCCCGTCGCAGCTCATTTCCAGGAAACTGAAAATGACCCGCGCCGACCTCGAAAAGTTGGGCCAGTAGATTAAGCCACCCCCGGCCTCTTTTTCCCAAATCCCGTCGCCTGCTCAAACGCATGCGCCATCTGCAGCACCCCGAAATCCGCCTTGTTTCTCCCCACGATTTGCACGCCCGCCGGCAGACCTTCTTTCGTGAACCCTCCCGGCACCGCCGCCGCCGGATTCCCCGTTGCCGAAATGTACCAGCACGATTTCATCCAGTCGATGTAATTGCCGAACTTCACGCCCGCGATCTCCCTCGGCCAGTCGAGCGTGATATCGAACGCCGGCAACTGCGTCACCGGCAGCACGAAGTACTCGTATTTCTGCAAAAACGCCTGGAATTCGCGCCAAATATGGCCGTGCGCGATCTCCGCCCGCGTGATGTCCGCCACCGTCAGCCGCAGCCCCTCTTCGATTTCCCCTGCCAGCGTATCCTTGAACGCTTCGGGATGCTGCTTATACAGAGCCCCGTGTCCATTCGCCGACGCCCACGCGCGCAAAATTCGAAAACTGACTTCCGCCGGCGAAAAATCAGGCTCGGCCTGTTCCACGATGCATCCCAGTGACTCGAATGTCTTGCGATGCCCGTCCACAATTTCCCGCACGCGCGGGTCGAATGGCACGCCGCCCAGATCCTTGAACCACGCTACGCGCACACCCTTGAAATCGCGATCCAATGGCCGCGTGAAAACCGCGCCCGGCTCGTCAATCGACAACGGTGCCCGTGAATCCGGTCCAGCCAGCGCGCTTAACCCCAGCGCCAGATCCGCAACCGACCTTCCCAAACACCCCGACGTGCTCAGCGTCGACCACGCGAAGGGAGCCTTCGGCGCAGGCACCCGTCCGACGGATGGTCTGAACCCCACAACGTTGCAGAACGCCGCCGGGTTCCGCAGCGACCCGCCCGTGTCCGATCCGTCCGCCACCGGCGCCATTCCGCACGCCAGCGCCACCGCCGCCCCGCCCGACGATCCTCCGCACGTCTTCGTCACATCGTACGGATTATGCGTCGCGCCGAACACTTTGTTGAACGTCTGCGATCCCGCGCCAAACTCCGGCGTATTCGTCTTGCCGATGGTGACCGCGCCCGCCCGCTTCAGCCTCTCGACAACCAGATCGTCCTCGGTAGGCACGTAATCCTTGAACAGCGGCGACCCGAACGTCGTCCGGATGCCTTTCGTCTCCACCAGATCCTTATGCGCCACCGGAAGCCCGTGCAGCGGGCCGAGCGGCTCCTTCCGCGCCTGCATCTCGTCGGCCTTCTTCGCCGCCTCGGCCGCCATCTCCGGCACCAGCGTGACGATCGCATTCACCTTGGGATTCACCCGCTCGATCTGTGTCAAGTGCGCCGCCAGAGCCTCCCTGGCCGACAACTTCCCGGAGCGAATCAGCTTCGCCATCTCCACCGCGCTCAGAAAGCAAATCGACGATTGGTCCACCTGTGCCTCCACTAGACTCGCCCCCACCATTCCCAGCAGCGCCTCGCGCCGCGTCGGACCTTGTTCTGGCATTCCGCAATTCTAGCAACAGTTGTAGGGCCGATCCCCGGCCAACTCTTGTGTGAGAATCCTTCTGCCAAGTATGTCCCATCCCGGCGGACAACCGATCTTCCGAACCATGTCCATTTGCTCGCGAGTCCTGCCGTCCGCCTGGCTAGGCTGACAAAGTTCCTCGGCGAGCATACCCTACCCTCTGCCTGATACTCTGAAAGGTTCTTAATCTATGTCCACTCCCACCCCCATCACAGTCGCCCACGGCGACGGCATCGGCCCGGAAATCATGGCCGCTACCCTGCACATCCTCAAGGAAGCAGGAGCCTCTCTTGCAATTGAAACCATTGAAATCGGTGAAAAGGTTTATTTGCGCGGCAACTCCGCTGGCATTGAGCCCTCAGCCTGGGAATCCCTGCGCCGCACCAAGGTTTTCTTGAAAGCGCCCATCACCACCCCCCAGGGCGGCGGTTTTAAGAGCCTCAACGTCACGGCGCGCAAAACCCTCGGCCTGTATGCGAATATCCGGCCCTGCCGGTCCTATCATCCGTTCGTCAAGACCAAGCACCCGGTGATGGACCTCGTCATCGTGCGCGAAAACGAAGAGGATCTTTACGCCGGCATCGAGTATCAGGTCAGCGACGATGAAATGCTGTCGCTGAAGCTGATCTCGCGTCCCGGCTCGGAAAAAATCGTCCGCTACGCCTTCGAATACGCCCGCCAGTTCAACCGCAAGAAGGTCACCGTCTTTGTGAAGGACAATATCATGAAGATGTCCGATGGCCTGTTTCACAAAATCTTTGACGAAATCGGCACCGAATATCCGGAAATCGAAAAGGAAGCCTGGATCGTCGACATCGGCGCGGCGAAAATGGCCGACACTCCCGAAGCCTTTGACGTCATCGTGATGCCGAATCTTTACGGCGACGTGCTTTCCGACGTGGCCGCGCAGATCGCCGGCTCGGTGGGCCTGGCCGGATCCTCCAACATCGGCACCCAGTGCGCGATGTTTGAAGCCATCCATGGCTCCGCCCCGCGCCGCGCCGGACAGAACATGGCCAATCCCTCCGGCCTGCTGCTGGGAGGCGTGCTGATGCTGGTCCACATCGGCCAGCACGAAGCGGCGGAACGCGTCCACAACGCCTGGCTCTGCGCCATGGAGGACGGCGTCCACACCTACGATATTTTCAAGGAAGGTACCAGCAAGCAAAAGGTCGGCACCAAAGAGTTCGCCGACGCCGTGGTTGCCCGTCTCGGCAAGACGCCGCACACGCTGAAGGCCGTGAAATACGCCGCCGCGCCTGCGAAGAAAGCCGAAGCGGCGCGAGCCTCCGCCGCGCCCGCGAAGAAGGATATCGTGGGTCTCGACGTGTACATTCAGTGGCCCTCGCGCAACGCCAATACGCTGGCCGAAGTCGCCGCGAAGGCGTCCACCGAGGATCTCAAACTCGAACTCATCGCGAACCGTGGCGTGAAAGTCTGGCCGGACGGCTCGCCGGAGATTTTCTGCACCGATAATTTCCGCTGCCGCTTCAAGTCGGTGGCTGTGGCGACTCCCGCGCAGATTGAGCTGCTGATGACGAAGGTGTACGCGCTCGGCCTCGACGTGGCGATGACGGTCACGCTACGCAATTTTGACGGCAAGCAGGGCTATACGCTCGCGCAGGGTCAATAATAAGAGCATGGACGAAAAACCCCTCGTTGGTGTCATCATGGGCAGCAAGTCCGATTGGGCCACCATGTCTAACGTCGCCGAGACGCTCACACAGTTCGGCGTGCCGCATGAGACGCGCATTGTCTCGGCCCATCGCACGCCGCACCTTCTCGCGGAATACGCCGGCGCGGCGGCCGGCCGCGGCATTGAAGTGATCATCGCTGGAGCCGGCGGAGCCGCCCATCTGCCCGGCATGGCCGCCGCGTACACTCTTCTGCCCGTGCTCGGCGTGCCCATCGAAAGCAAAACGCTGAAGGGCGTCGATTCGCTCCTGTCCATCGTTCAGATGCCTTCGGGGATTCCCGTCGGCACGCTGGCGATCGGCAAGGCGGGAGCAACGAATGCCGCGCTCCTCGCCGTCGCGATTCTCGCCAATACGCGTCCGGATCTGCGCGAGAAACTCCAGGCATTTCGCGAGAAACAAACCGCGAAGGTGTTGAAGGATACTCTGTGAATCAGTCCGTGGCGCACGCACTCGTGCGTGCCGCGCCGCGCCGGCCGGAGGCATGTTGGGTATGACCCCCGTTCTCCCCGGTGCCACCCTTGGCGTCCTCGGCAGCGGACAACTCGGACGCATGTTCGCCATCGCCGCCCGCCGCATGGGCTATCGCGTGCACACCTTTTCGCCCGACGCCGACACGCCCACCGGCCAAGTGGCCGACCTCGAAGTCATTGCGCCCTATGACGATCTTGACGCCGTTCGCCGTTTTGCGTCGAACGTCAGCGTGGTGACCTTCGAATTTGAAAACGTTCCCGCGCCCACTGCGCAAGCCGCCGCCGAGCATGCTCCCGTGCGTCCCAAAGGCGAAGTGCTTCACACTACCCAGCACCGCATCCGGGAGAAAACGTTTCTCGCCAAGGCCGGCCTGCCGCTGACGCCCTTCCGCACAGTCACCAATTCCGAGGATCTCGCCAAAGCCGTTTGCGATCTCGGCTGCCCGTCGATTCTCAAAACCGCCGATTTCGGCTACGACGGCAAGGGGCAGGTTCGGATCGCTTCCCCCGGCGAGGCCGAATCCGCCTGGACCTCCATCGGCCGCGTCCC
>JBBIVT010000065.1:11747-19133 GCA_037439565.1 Acidobacteriota bacterium
GGATCGCTTCCCCCGGCGAGGCCGAATCCGCCTGGACCTCCATCGGCCGCGTCCCTGCCGTGCTCGAAGCGTTTATCTCGTTTGAACGGGAGGTCTCCGTGGTTGCCGCGCGCGGCGCGGGCGGTTCCTATGCCGATTGGGGCATCATCGAGAACCGCCATTGCAACCACATTCTCGATGTTTCCATCTCGCCCGCCTCGGTCTCCGATGCGGTCAAGCGTCAAGCCCGCGAAATCACCCGCGCCGTGCTCGACGCTCTCGATGTGATCGGCGTCCTCTGCGTCGAATTTTTCGTCGAGCCCGGCGGCCGCCTGCTGATCAATGAGCTTGCCCCGCGCCCGCACAACTCCGGCCACTTGACGTTCGATGCCAGCGTCACCAGCCAGTTCGAGCAGCAACTTCGCGCCGTTTGCGGACTGCCGCTCGGTTCCACTGAATTGCTGTGCCCTTCGGCGATGGCCAACCTTCTCGGCGACGTCTGGCGGAACGGTGAGCCGAACTGGTGCGCGGCTCTGGCCTATCCTGACGTGAAGCTGCACCTTTATGGAAAGCTTGCGCCTCGCCCGGGGCGCAAAATGGGTCATCTCACCGCGCTCGCCTCCGATCCGGCAAACGCGCTGGAACTTGCCGCCGCCGCCCGGGACGCGCTGAATTTACCGTAACCCTTTTCCTTCGGCGGCGCGTCAAAAGGAAGAGCGTCCCGAACCGCCGGTATTCTCTGGCGGATCCAACATCAGGAAAGGTTTAGCTATGTCTTTACGAATTCTCTTTGCCCTCGCCGCAGTCGCTGTTGCGCCGGTTTTCGCACAAGCCACGATCGTAACCCGAACATCCGATTTTACGTTTCCCGTCATCGGCATCGGCAGCACCGAGACGATCGGCGTCAATCTCATCAATCTGGCCGGCAATTCGGCCAATGGAACCGCCGCCTCCTGCACGGGTTCGGTGATTTTCTACAACGCCGCAGGAACCGCCATCGGCTCGGCCGCCACGTTTACTCTGGCCTCTAACGCCGCGACCTCGATCAACCTTGCGTTTTCGGGCACGGGAATCACCGGAACCCGGGGCCTGATTCGCGCCGTGCTCGCCAGTACGGTAACATCCGGAGTCCCCTGCGCGCTGTCTTATTCTCTTAACACGTTCGACACTGGTACCGGCGCGACGCACCTGTTTCTCGCTGGCCCGACGGTCAATATGATGCCGCTCACCGGCCCCGGTCCCGGACGCTGACCGCCGCGAGCCTACGCAGCCTCGGCGAAATACCTTATGGACGCCTGAGTCTTGTCCGCCGATACTAAATAATAGTGTTCGTCGACTTTTACGAGGCGCTGCAGATCAGCCCGAACGCCGATCAGGAGACGGTGCACCGTGTCTATCGCCTGCAAGCACAACGTTTTCATCCTGATAACCGGGAAACGGGCGACGCGGAACGCTTTCGCCTGATCGCTGATGCGTATCAAACGCTGGGCGATTCTGAGAAACGCGCCTCCTATGACAGCCAGCATCGCCTCCGGCAGCGGCCCAAGCTCGAACATCTCGACCCCTCTACCGCGCCCTCGCTCGGCGATGAGCTTCGAAAACGCCACGAGATTCTCACTGTCCTCTATAAAAAGCGCGTCGCCACTCCCGATCAGCCCGCCCTCGGCCTCAGGGAACTGCTAGACCTGCTGGGAATGCCGCGCGAACAGCTCGAATTTAGCCTATGGTACCTGAAGGAAGGCGGGTATCTGGCGAGGACCGATAGCGCTCGCCACTCCATTACGCACAAAGGAGTGGAACTCATCGAAACTCTCGCCGCTCAACGGGATCAGCCCCGGAAGATCGACGATTCCCGAGTTGCTTGAAAGGTTCTTAGAACCCCTGTACTACTGAAATCTTAGGCAATCTGCTCGACCCGGCTAGGGAAATTACTGAGTGTCAACGAAGGTAAATGCGCCGATGATAGCAGCATGCATCTACTCACGCTCCTTTCGCTCCGTCTGAAACAGTCCTGGAAGAATACCAAAGGCCAGGACTTGATTGAATACGCGCTGATGGCAGGCTTCGTTGCCGTTGCCGCCGGCGCCATAATGCCGGGCGTTGCCACCAGCATCAGCACGATCTTCAGCCAGGTCGCTTCTGTCATGACTGCCGCGTCGTCCCAGGGAACCGCCAGCTAGCCTCCTGCGCCCTGCTCAGGAGCGCGGGGGCTGGAAGTGCGCTTGCGACAAACCGCAAGAGTACTTCCAGCCCCCGCTAGGATTTTTGACAATTGGGCAGTCGTGGAGGGAGAGGGAACTATCCCTCATAGGACTTTCGTCAAAATCAAAAAGGTACCATCACGCTATTCACAGCCACCCGTCGCATCGCCGATAAATGAGGAACGATGGCAACGGAAGAGTTTGTGGATCATTACGAGACGATGCAGATCAGCCCCAACGCCGATCTGGACACCATTCACCGCGTCTACCGTATCCTGGCCCAGCGCCTCCACCCGGACAATCAGGAAACCGGCAACGTGGAAGCATTTCGTGAACTGACGGAAGCGTACCGCGTCCTGTCGGATCCTGAGCAGCGCGCCGCGTACGACATCTCGCACCGGACAACAAGGCGCATCACCTGGAGGATCTTCGATCAGACCACGTCTGCTCACGGCGTCGACGCCGAGCGCCGCAAACGCTCCGGAGTGTTGTGCCTCCTGTACCGGAAACGCCTCGCCCAGCCCGATCAGCCTACCCTGACCATCCGCGATTTCGAGGAATTGCTCGGCGTGCCGAAGGAACATCTCGAATTTGCCCTTTGGTATCTCAAAGATGGCCAGTTCGTCACCCGCAGCGATAACGGCCGGTACTGCATCACGCTGAAGGGCGTCGACCTGGCCGAGGCATCCGCCGAAAATCGCACGGAGCCCTTGAAATTGAACTCTCGCGTGGCCTGACACCTATAATGGGTCGTGATCTGCTATTTCGACGCCTTTTCGGGCATTAGCGGCGACATGACCGTCGGCGCCCTCCTCGACGCCGGCGCGTCCGCCTCCTCCGTGATCGACGCTCTGGAATCGCTCGGCACGGGCGCGGCGTTCCAGGTCGAAAAAACGAAGCGCAGCGGGATCGCCGCCTCGAAATTCCGCGTCGGCCTGCCGCCTGAACCTCAGAAGCATCGCCATCTTCCGCACATTCTTTCCATCATCGGCCGGTCTTCGATCTCCCCGCGGGCCAAACAGAACGCCACGGCCGTGTTTCAGCGCCTGGCCGACGCCGAGTCCCAGGTCCATGGCGTTTCCATTGAAAAGGTCCATTTTCATGAAGTGGGCGCGGCGGATTCCATCGCCGATATCGTCGGGGCCTGCGTCGCGCTCGATCTGCTAAATGTCGATGAATTGGCATCCTCGGCCATCAACGTCGGCAGCGGCACGGTTCAGACCGAGCACGGCGTCTTGCCCGTCCCCGCTCCTGCAACCGCGAACCTATTGACTGGAAAGCCGATCTACGCACGCGGCCCGGCCGTTGAATTGACCACCCCCACTGGAGCCGCCATCGTCGCGGCGCTGGCTTCGACCTTCGGCGCGATGCCCGCCATGCGTATTTCGAGCATCGGCCACGGCGCGGGCGACCGCGATTTCAAGGAATCGCCCAATGTGCTGCGCGTATTGATCGGCGAGCGCACGGGCTCACCGGAATCGACGGTGGTCAGCGTGATCGAGGCCAATATCGACGACTCCAGCCCCCAGGTGCTCGGCCACGCCCTCGAACGGCTGATGGAGGCGGGCGCGCTGGATGCGTCGCTGTCGCCTTTGCAAATGAAGAAGAACCGCCCGGGCTCGCTGCTGCGCGTCATTGCCAAGCCCCAGGATCAGGAGGCGCTGGCGCAGTTGATCTTCGCCGAAACGTCCACCCTGGGCCTCCGGATTCACTCGGCCGAGCGAAGAATTGAGGGGCGCCACATCGTGGAAGTAGATACGCCGCACGGGAAAGTCCGCATAAAAGTCTCCGGCCGCGGCCATTTCGCGCCGGAGTATGAAGACTGCCGCGCGATCGCCGCGCGCACGGGGATTCCGCTGCCCGAGGTGCTCGCCGCCGCCCAAGCCGCGTATCTGAAAGAGCGCCACTCCTGAGCTTGCTTGTGGGGCAGGGCCGTGCCCTGCCAATATGAATACAGTGCAAGCGAGATGAGCAAATACTACCTCACCACCCCGATTTATTACACCAACGCCGCCCCGCATATCGGCCATGCCTACACCACCATTGCCGCCGATACCATCCGCGCCCTCAAGCGGATGCAAGGCTACGATGCCGTCCTCACCACAGGCACCGACGAACACGGCGTCAATGTGGAGCGCGCCGCCCAGGCGCAGGGCAAGACGCCCAGGGAATATACCGACGTCATCAGCGAGGAGTTCCGCCAGCAGTGGCAGATCCTCGGCCTGAACATCGACCGCTTCGAGCGCACCACCAGCGAGCGCCACGCCCGCGTCGTCCAGGAGTTGTTCCGCCGCTGCCGCGACCGCGGCCAGGTGTACAAGGGACAATACAGCGGCCAATACTGCATCTTCGACAACGCCTACGTCAACGACGCCAAGCCCGGCGACCCTTGTCCGGATTGCGGCCGCCCCACCGAAACCGTGGTGGAAGAGAATTTCTATTTCAAGCTGAGCGAGTATACGGACAAGCTGCTGAAGCTCTACGAAGACCAGCCCGATTTCATTCAGCCCGAATCGCGCCGCAATGAAGTGATCGCCTTCGTCAGGGAGGGCCTGAAGGATCTTTCCATCAGCCGCACGACCATCAAGTGGGGCATCCCGGTGCCGGACGAGCCGAAGCACGTGTTCTACGTCTGGTTTGACGCGCTGACCACCTACATGAGCGCCGTTGACGGCGAAAAGATTCACGGCGAGGATCTCTGGCCCGCCGACCTCCATCTGATCGGCAAGGAGATCGTCCGGTTCCACGCCATTTACTGGCCGGCGTTCCTGATGGCGGCCGATCTTCCGCTGCCCAAGCGCATTTTCGCGCACGGCTGGCTGCTGTTTGAAAACGACAAGATGAGCAAGTCGCGCGGCAATATCGTCCGGGCTACGCCGATCCACAAGGTGTTGGGCACGGACGCGCTGCGCTACTTCCTGCTGCGCGAGGTGGTCTTCGGCCAGGATGGCAGCTTCAGTTTCGATGCCCTGGTGGGCCGCTACAACTCCGATCTGGCCAACGGCCTGGGCAACCTGGCCAGCCGCACGTTGTCGATGATCCATCAATACCGCGCTGGCGCGGTTCCCGCCTCCGACGGCGATTCCCGCATCGCCGCGGACACCGACGTGGCGACGGCGGCCGCGCTCGAAGCCTTCGAAAAATTCGAATTTTCCAAAGCGCTGGAAATTATCTGGAGCCTCATCGCGATCCTCGACAAATATATTGTCGATCAGGCGCCCTGGAAGCTGGCCAAAATGGAAGGCGGGGAAGAGCGGCTCAACCGGACCCTTTACACGGCGGCCGAGGCCCTGCGCATCATCACGTCGCTTTTGGCACCGGTGCTTCCCGCCTCGGCGGCGAAGATTTACGCGCAGCTCGGCTTCACCACGCCGATCACGGATGTGCGTACCAAGGATTTGCACTGGGGCCATCTCCCCGCGGGGCAGGTGCTGGGAGCGGTTGCGCCGGTGTTCCCGCGCGCCGACGCCAAACTGTCCATCGAAAAAATGAAGGAACTGGAAGCGGAAGAATACGCCCGCCAGCAGGCGGTTTTAGGGAAGAACGTGGAAACGAAGACAGAAGAGAAGCCGGCGGGAACCCCGCAAATCACGATTGACGATTTTCTGAAGGTCGACCTGCGGGTGGGCGTAGTGCTCGACGCCGCCAATGTGCCCAAGTCCGATAAGCTGCTGCATCTGCACATCGACATCGGCGAGGAGAAGCCGCGCAGCATCGTGGCCGGCATCGCCGAAGCGTATAAACCGGAGGCCCTGGTCGGCCGCAAAGTCGCCATCGTCGCGAATCTCGCGCCAAGGAAGCTGCGCGGCATTGAATCGCAGGGCATGATCGTCGCGGCATCGCTCGAAGGCGGCAGTCCGGCGCTGGTGAGCTTTTTAGAAGAAGTACCGATTGGCGCACGGCTCAAGTGATCATGATGTCAGAAGGGGACAGACCGCTCTGTCCACGGCCCCGAATGAACGCTTGGAAGATTTGTTTGTAGCGGGGACAGAGTGGTCTGTCCCCTTCGGAAGAAAATGCTCATCGACTCTCACTGCCACCTCGATAGCGAACAGTTCGACGCCGACCGGGATGCCGTCATTCAGCGCGCTCTCGACGCCGGCGTGAAAAAAATGGTCGCCATCGGCACCGGCAACGGCCCTCCCGATCTGGAAGCCGGCATCCGCCTCGCCGATCGCTACGATTGCTTCTCCGCCACGGTGGCCGTGCATCCGCACGAGGCCTCGAAAGCAACGCCTGAAATTTTCAAGCGCCTCGCCGCGTTGAGCCTGCATCCAAAGGTTGTGGCGATCGGCGAAATGGGGCTCGATTATCATTACGATTTTTCCCCGCGCGATGTGCAGCGCTCTGTCTTCATCGAGCAGATGCGCATCGCGGCCGATGCCCGGAAGCCCATCGTGATTCACACGCGCGAGGCGTGGGACGACACAGTCGCCGCAATCCGCGAGCACTGGGATCCGTCGATCGGCGGCATCATGCACTGCTTCTCGGGAGGCCCCCTGGAAGCGCAACAAGCCCTGGATCTTGGCTTTCATCTCAGCTTCGGCGGCATCGTGACGTTTCCCAAGGCCTTGGAGATCCAGGAAGCCGCCCGCGCCGCTCCTCTCGACCGCATTTTGATCGAGACCGACGCGCCATACCTGGCCCCCGTTCCCAAGCGCGGAAAACGGAATGAACCGGCCTATATCGTGGAAACGGCGCGCAAGCTGGCGGCGCTCCGGGGCGTCTCCTATGAGGCCATCGCGGAGGCCACCACCGCGAATTTCGAGCGGCTGATAGTTGGTACACTCAAAGGTTCTCATGGCATTCGGTAAATTAGGCCAGACGCTCAGCGCTCTGGAAATTTTCGATCTGGTGCGGGAAGATCTCGCCAAAGTCGAGAGCGAAATCGGCCTCGAATCGATCTCTTCCACCGACGCGGTCACCTACATTGGCCAATATTTGCAGTCCGGCGGAGGCAAGCGCCTGCGCCCGGCCCTGGTGCTGCTCAGTGGCAACCTGTTTGCCGAAGCGTCGCCGGCGTTGATCCGCATGGCGGCCGTGGTCGAGATGATCCACACCGCGACGCTGGTGCATGACGATGTGATCGACGTCGCCAAAACGCGGCGCGGGCGGCCGTCGGTGAACGTTGTCTGGGGCAATCACACCTCCGTGCTGGCGGGCGACTGGTTGTATATGCAGGCGTTCCAGGTCGCGCTGCGCGAGC
>JBBIVT010000065.1:19233-25352 GCA_037439565.1 Acidobacteriota bacterium
GTGCTGGCGGGCGACTGGTTGTATATGCAGGCGTTCCAGGTCGCGCTGCGCGAGCGCAGTTTCCCGGTGCTCGACCTGCTGATCACGCTCACCCAGATGATGGTGGAAGGCGAGCTTCTGCAACTGGAGCGCATCGGCAAGATCGCCGTCACCGAGGCCGATTACATGGAGTTGATCGACCGCAAGACGGCCAGCCTTTTCTCCGCCTGCGCTCGTCTGGGCGCCATCGTTTCCGGCGCGTCCGATGAGCAGGAGGCGATGCTCGGGGAATATTCGTGGAACCTCGGCATCGCGTTCCAGTTGATCGACGACATTCTCGACTTCACCTCGCGCGAAAAGATCTTGGGCAAGCCGGTGGGCAACGATCTGCGCGAAGGCAAAGTTACGCTGCCGCTGGTTTACGCCCTGGAACAGGCCGACGCCTCCGAGCGCAACATGATCGAGACGATCCTGGCCGACGGCAACTACGATCAGGTGCCCTTTGCCAAGGTGCTGCAGATGATCAACAAGTACCGCGGCATCGAGCGGGCCCAGGAGCGCGCCCGCGAATTCACGGGGAAATCCCGCGAGATCATCGCAAGGTTCCCGCCATCTCCGTATCAGAAGGCTCTCCACTCGGTGACCGACCTGGTTACCGGAAGGGATCACTAACATGACCAGAAGAACGATTCTCGCCGGCATTGCCGCCACCAGCGCCTACGCCCAGCAGCGCAGGGAACGCAAGGAGTGGAAGCCCCGCCTGGGCGTGCTGGGGCCATTCACCGAAGCCAACGTGCAGTTCGCCAGGGAAGAAGGCTTCACCAATATGATCCTCGAGGGCAACTCCGTCACCGAGGACAAAGTCGACGCCATCCGCAACGCGGGCATGCATTTTTCCGCGCTCCAGTGCGCCCAGAATCATTTCACGGACAAGGAAAACGATTACTTCGTCAAGAAGATCGAGATCGCCGGCAAACTCGGCATCCCCTACATCGGGACCTGCTCCGGCAAGGACGACACCAAGCCGTTCCAGAAACAAATCGACGATATCGTCCGCGTCTACACGGAAAAGTACTTCAAGGCCTGCGAGGCGAATAAGGTCCGCATCCTGTGGGAACCCTGGGCCGGCGGCCCGAACATCGCCACCGGACCGGTTGGCTTCGAGGCGCTCTTCAAAGGCTTCGGCGATTCGCCCTATGTCGGCTTGCAGTACGATCCGTCGCATCTGGTGTGGCAGATGATGGACCCCATCCAGTGTGCGCGCGATTTCGTCGACAAGATTTACGACGTGCATTTGAAGGATACGCAGGTCCGCTGGGACGTCCTGAAGAAAACCGGCATCAATCCGCCGAACAAGGCGCAGTGGTGGACGTTCCGTCTGCCCGGCCTGGGCCAGATGGACTGGTCGGCATTCTTCAGCGTGCTCCAGCAGGCCGGATACCAGGGCTCAATGAGCATTGAGCATGAGGATCCGTTCTACGGCGCGCCCAGCCGTCCCGGCCCCGACTTCAGCGAGGACTTCAAGACCGGCCTCAAGATGGCCCACCGTTACCTGAAGCAGTACGTTCCGGACTGACAATCCACCTCCACAGGGTGGTCGAACAGTTCAGACATGCGCTCGCCGGTGAGCGCGGCGGTCTTCGGCCCATCGAAGAAAATTCCGCCGTTTTTCAACGCGATCACGCGGCCGATCTCCGGAATCACATCCGGCAGATGATGCGTCACCAGCAAAATACTCACGCCGGATCGCGCCAGCTTTCGCATGGCCTCGCGAACTTCGTGCTGCGCGCGGATGTCGAGCGAGTTGGACGGCTCGTCGAGCAACAGCGCCTTCGGATCGTGCACCAGCGCGCGGGCGAACACGGCCCGGCGCACCTCGCCGCTCGACATTTCGGTCAACGGCTTGTCCGCCAGATGATCCACGTCGAAAAACTTCAGCGCATCAAAGGCTGTCTGTTCCATCTCCGCCGTGACGCGATGATTCGGCCAGACGCCGATGGAGCCGAAAAATCCGCTGAGCGCCGTTTCAAGCGCCGAATACGGCTTGGTGCACGTTTCCACCAGATCGTTGGTGACGATGCCCAGCAGCGCGCGCAGATCGAATAATCCCCAGGTTTCCCGGCCCCAGATGCGCACCCGGCTCGACTCGGGAAAGCGCGGGTAACACTCGCGCGTGACGATCTTGATCAGCGTCGATTTTCCGCTGCCGTTGGGGCCGAGGATCGCGGCATGTTCGCCGGCGTTGATCGAAAAGGTCACGTCGCGCAGCGCCATGGTATTCTCGCGTTGCACGGAGACGTTCTCAAATTCCAGGAGTTTGGGCATTCTATGGTTAACGTTCAAGCCGCGGACCGCATCACGATTGTAACGATTCAGCGCAGACAGGCGCGCAACGCCTTGCGCGGGACTCAGAACGGATAAGATAACGGGCAAGGGGAGCCGGACATGGCCAAAAAGAATCGCAAAGACGGTAAAGTGGGCGGCGAGCTTCTGCGCAATGCGAAGGAAGACGACCAGATCGAGCAGCAGTGGCATTTTCTGGGGTCGGCCAAGCCGCGCAAACCACCGAAGCAATATTCCTACGTCGAAGAACTGGCTCACCTCCAGTTAGAGCTGATCAAACTCCAGGAATGGGTGCGGTTGAAGGGGCTGAAGGTCTGCGTGCTGTTCGAGGGGCGCGACGCGGCGGGCAAGGGCGGCGTGATCAAACGCATCACGCAGAGCCTGAATCCTCGCGTCTGCCGCGTCGTCGCGCTGGGCACGCCCACAGAGAAGGAACGCGGCCAGTGGTATTTTCAGCGCTACGTGGCGGAGCTGCCGTCGCGCGGCGAGATTGTCCTGTTCGACCGCAGTTGGTACAACCGCGCCGGCGTCGAGCGCGTCATGGGATTCTGTACGGACGAAGAATACCGCGAGTTTCTCCGCGCCTGTCCGTTGTTTGAGGAAATGCTCATCCGCTCCGGTACGATCCTCGTCAAGTACTGGTTTTCGGTGAACGACGAAGAGCAGGAGCGCCGTTTTCAGGAGCGCATGCGCAACCCGATCAAGCGCTGGAAGCTGAGCGCCATGGACCTCCAGTCCCGCCGCCATTGGATGGATTATTCCAAAGCCAAGGACGAGATGTTCGCGCATACCGATACCAGGAAAAGCCCGTGGCATGTGGTCAACGCGGATAACAAAAAGCGCGCCCGCCTGAACTGCATTGCGCACCTACTGCGGCAGGTTCCGTATCACGACATGACGCCGGTGGAAGTGCCGTTGCCCGCGCGCCAGGCTGACGCGGGCTACCGCAGGCCGAAGATGTCCAGCCAGTCCTTCGTGCCGCAGGTGTATTGAGGTCCGCTATATTTGAGGGAATGCTGAAGATCGGAACCGTGAAGTGGCAGGGCAGGTGCGCGCGTCATCCCATGTTCGATCCGGAATCGGACGGTCCGGCCGCCATCCGCGGCGGGTGCCCGCGTTGCCAGGATTTGCAGACGATTTTTGAAAATCATCAACGAACGTTGCGCTTGATGCGCACCTTTGCGCCTCCGGCCACCACGCAGCCAAGAAAAGGCCCGAAAGACGACGGCCAACAAAGCTTATTCGCATCGCTGGGCTAACCGAATTACACTGTGGAGATGCGTTTTCTCCTCTTCTGCGGCGCGCTCACTCTTGCCGCGCAATCGCTCACTCCGGAGCAGCAAAAGATTCTCGCCGCAGTCAACGCCGATGCGGACGATTCCTTAAAACTGCTGGAGCAGATCGTCAATATCAACAGCGGTACGTTGAATCCAGCCGGCGTTCGCCGCGTCGCCGACGTCCTTCGTCCGCGCTTTGAAGAGCTGGGTTTCACCTGCCGCTTTATTCCCATGGAAGAAGTGCAGCGCGCGGGTCATCTGGAGTGCGAACGCAAAGGCACCCACGGCAAGCGCGTCCTGTTGATCGGCCACATGGACACGGTGTTTGAGCCCAACAGTCCGTTCCAGAAATTCGAACGCAAAGGCGATATTGCCGTTGCGCCCGGGTCAGAGGACATGAAGGGCGGCCTGGTGATCATTTTGAGCGCACTGAAGGCGCTGAACGGCGTGGGCGCGCTCGACGGCACGAACATCGTCGTCTTTCTCACCGGCGACGAGGAGCGCCATGGCGATCCTTTGTCGATCTCTCGCCGCGATCTGATCGCCGCGGGCAAGCGCAGCGATGCGGCTCTGGAGTTCGAGGCCGGCGCAAGACAGGCCGGGCGCGACATGGCCAGCATCGCACGTCGCAGCGCTTATGCCTGGACGATCAGAACCACCGGAATTACGGGTCATTCGGCGGGCGTGTTCGGCGCCGCCGGATTTGGCGCAATTTACGAAATGGCGCGCATTCTCGACGCCTTCCGCCAGGAACTGCGCGAGCCCGATCTCACCTATAACGTCGGCCTGATCACCGGCGGCGCAACGGCGGCCTACGACCCCGCCACCGCTACCGCGTCGGCCACCGGAAAATCGAACATCATCCCGGCCGTCGCCGAAGCGCACGGCGACCTGCGCACCGTCACCGACGAGCAGTATCAGCGCACTCGCAAAAAGATGGAGGAGATCGTCGCGCAGCACTTGAAGGGGACGAAGGCGGAGATTCACTTCGAGGAAGGATACCCGTCCATGCCTCCCACCGATGCCAACAAGGCGCTCCTCACCGAGTTGAACAATGTGAATCGCGCGCTCGGCATGGATGTGATGGAGCCTCTCGATCCCTCGCGCCGCGGCGCAGGCGATCTGAGCTTCGTCGCGCCTTACGTGGCGAGCATCTCGGGCCTGGGCGCTTTCGGGTCGGGCGGCCACGCGCCCGGTGAAACGATCGAGCTGAAGTCGCAAACGCCGCAAACGAGGCGGGTCGCTCTGTTCATTTACGCGCTTACGAGGTAAACGCGGGCACCGCGCGGCGGCTCGGCACAAAGACGGCCAGGGCCGCCAGCGCCAGCACTACCAGCATCAGTGCTGGCATCATCAAGTTGACTCCCAGGCCCGTGAAGTACGGAATCGGCGTGAGAAGGATCACCAACGAAATCCGGAGTGGCTTGTCGGCGCTGGATCCCGTCATCAGTACCAGCACGGGCAGCAGCAGAATCAGATCGCTGATCCCGGAGTGATAGCTGATCAGAAGGCTACACAGCAGGCTGAGGCCGAAGAGAAACTCGTAGTCGTCCGATTTCTGCGAGATCCACAAGAAGACGGCGATGACGGCGCAGGCCATTCCCACATCCGCCGCGGGACCGGCCGCCCCGTGTGTCAGTCCGGCGGCGAAACCGTGAAGATTCGGCATCATCTCCGTGCTGAAGTTGATCCACGGATCGCGAAGGACCGTGACGTAATCTTTAAATGACGCAGCTCCCGCGCCCGCCAAGCCGATCAGTATCAGGACCGCTGTTCCCGCGGTCGCGCCGGCGAGAATGCTCCAGCGCTTTTTCACAAGCAACAGCAGCGGCAGAAGCAGGAATAAATGAAACTTGATCGCGCACAGCGAAAGCGCCGCCCCGGCCAGAAAGTGGCGCTTCCGGCGGGCCAGCAGGATCGACGCGCCCGTGAACGCCAGCAATAACGGCGCGTCCTGGCCCTGCGGCAGAAACGCCGCCACCGGGATGCTGAACGATGCGCACAGCGGCAGCGCCTCGCATTCCTTCGAGAAACGGATGACAAACCACAGGGTGCTGGATGCGCATAGCGCGCAAAATACGCCGTAGGCCGCGAGGTAGGGAAGGGCGGCGAGCGGCTTCAGCAACACGGCGTAAAACGGAGGCCGCGTATACACCACGCTCTGCATCGCAACGCCGATGGTGGATTGAATCAGCGCCTCATTGGCGCTACGCGAATACAGATTTGACGTGCCGGCCAGCCGGCCTCCCGTGTACAGCGCGGCGAAATCGTTCTGCCCGCGAACGGTCCGATGCCATTGGAGCCCGACCAACGTGGAAATCAGCGCGATGCCCAAAGCGATGGGGAGCCAGTCGGCGAGCCTTCTCATTCTCTTTGAAGAATCGGCTCTGTTCGGCCAGAGCATTAGGTGATAGAATCCCGCCATGGTGCGGCGAATTCTCGCGTTCGGATGTCTCTTGGCCGCCTCGGCCTGGGCGGCCGATGAAGCCTCTGACCGGCTGGCGGTGGAACGGGCGGTCA
>JBBIVT010000066.1:0-17549 GCA_037439565.1 Acidobacteriota bacterium
TCGCTCGGGTTCGTGAGCTTTGGCATTGAGCCGCGCGCCTTAAAAGTCGGCTCGGAATATGTGGACGAAGACCACATGATCCTGCGGCTGAGGAGATCGGAACAATCCTGATCGCGGAATGGCAGCGGCGTGCCGATGGAGGAGTATGTCTGTGGACCGCGTCCTTTCCCAGGAAGAAATCGACAATGTATTCAAGAAGCTGCGGGAAACCGCGGCGGAACAAGACACTTCCAGGAAGGCGCAGGTCTACGATTTCCGCCGTCCGGACCGCATCGCTAAGGACCAGCTTCGCGCCATCCACCTGCTCCATGAAAATTTCGCGCGAGGCCTGGCTTCCAGCCTCTCGGCTTATCTCCGGGCCTACGTCGCGGTGAACCTGGTTTCGGTGGAACAGCTCTCCTTCATGGAATTCACCCAGTGTCTTCCGTCGCCGACCTGCATGATCTCCCTCGGCATGAGACCCTTCGACGGAAATGCCGTCCTGGAAATCAACCCCACCCTGGTGTTTCCGATCCTCGAAATGCTGTTGGGAGGCACGGGCAAGGCGGCCACGAAGATCAACCGCGAGATCACCGAAATCGAGCAGAGCATCATGGAAGGCCTGCTGCGCATCATTCTCCACGATCTGCGCACCGCCTGGCACGCAGTCACCACCATCGATTTCGCCATAGAAACGTTCGAAACCGAACCGCAACTCCTGCAGATCCTTGCGCCGAACGAGGCAGTGGTGGCCATCAGCATGGAGGTGCGTATCGGCGATACGGCCGGCATGATGAACATCGGCATCCCGTCCATCATCGTGAAGATGCTGCGCCAGAAGTTCGACCAGCAATGGAGCGTCCGCAAGACTCGCGCTACCGAGGAGGAGCGAGAGCGCGTACTGCGGCTGATCCGCCCGGCGATTATCCATTTGGATGCGCGTCTGGAGGGGCCGAGGATGAGGGTGGAAACATTGCTCGACCTGAAGGAAGGGGATGTTTTAGCCTTCGATCACCCCCTGGACCGTCTTCTGGACTTCAGCGTCAATGGAAAGCGAAAGTATCAGGGCGAGGTGGTCAGCACGGGGCGGAAGCGCGCCTTTCAGGTTCAGCAGCGGGTACTGGACGAGACCCTAAAGGTCGCGGCCGGCAAGACGTAAGCTCTCTTCGGGCATTCTCACTTCGGTTATTCTGGAAAGATGCGGCTCATCGCGCCGCCTAGGAGAGACCAATGAAACAACTTCTGCTCGTGGCCGGTTTCGCCGCTCTTGCCTTCGCGCAAAGCGGCCCCGCGGCCAAACTGAAGGCCGGCGACATGGCGCCGGACTTCACGCTGCCCGACAACAATAACAAGCCCGTGAAGCTGTCCGATTTTCGCGGCAAGAAGAATGTAGTGCTGGCGTTCTTCCCGGCCGCTTTCACCGGTGGTTGAACGAAGGAATTTACCGCCTACCAGTCTGGTATTGGCAAATTTTCCGAAGCGGACACGCAGGTATTGGCCATCAGCGGGGATTTCATCGCGACGCTAAATCATTGGTCGAAGGAATTGGGCGCGGACTTCCCCATGCTGTCCGATTACAAGCGGGTAGTGATGAAGCAGTACGGCGTGTTAGGGGAGCAGTCCTACCTGGCTAACCGCACGACCTTCGTGATCGATATGGATGGCAGGATTGTGAACATCGAGGAGGGCAACAGCGCAATCGATCCCACCGGAGCGGTCACGGCCTGCAGCCGTTTGAAGAAGCATTGACCGTCAGGGATTAGGAAGGTCTAGTACTAAACCCGTCCAAAAAGCGGGGTCTTCCTATTGGAAGGAAACCCCCGTTGTGGCATTCTCATTCCAGACCGGGGGCCCCGCGGAGGGAGGCCTTCGGTGCTGCCTGTCTCCGTAGGTGAACCTTACAGCGACTTTTTCGCCTGCTCGAGAGCGCTTTCGACTTCGCGCCGATAGCTCTCGAGCAGCTTTTCGTTCGGCGCTTCGAAACGCATTACCAGCACCGGCTGCGTATTCGAGGCGCGCAGCAGCCCCCAGCCTTCGCCGAACAAAACCCGCACGCCATCGACACTAATCACCTCGTGCGACTTCTTGAAGTGCTCGGCGACGCGCGCCACCACCTGGAATTTCGTCTCGTCCGGACAGTCGATCCGCAACTCCGGCGTCGACACCATCTTGGGGAACCCGGCCAGTTGCGCCGAAAGAGGCTTCCCGCTGGCGGCGACAATCTCCATCAGGCGGCAAGCCGCGTATAAAGCGTCGTCGTAGCCAAAGTAACGGTCGGCAAAGAACATGTGGCCGGACATTTCCCCCGCCAGTTCGGCGTGCTCCTCTTTCATCTTGGCCTTGATGAGCGAATGGCCGGTCTTGTACATGATCGGATTGCCGCCCAGCCGCTTTAGCTCGTCGTAAAGAAGTTGAGAGCACTTCACCTCGCCGATAAACGTCGCGCCCGGCTTGCGGGTAAGGATTTCACGGCCGTAAATCAGCATCAGCATGTCGCCATAGATTACAGCGCCAGTCTCATCCACTGCTCCGATGCGGTCCGAATCGCCGTCAAAGGCGATACCAAGATCCGCGCCCTGGGCCCTCACGGCATCCCGCAGGTGCTTCAGGTTGGCGGGGACGGTGGGATCGGGATGATGATTCGGGAAACGGCCGTCCATGTCGAAGAACAACTCGGTTACCTCGCAGTTCAAGCGCTGTAGCAAGCGATGAAAGAGAGGCCCCGCCGTTCCGTTGCCGGCGTCGGCCACTACTTTGATGCGGCGCCCAAACTGAAACTGCGGCGCGACTGCCTCGAGATACGCATCGGATACATCGACGGCGGTAGGCGCGCCCGTCCCGTGTTCAAAATCACCGGCCTCGATCAGCCTGCGCACGTCTTGAATGGTCTCCCCGTGCAGCGTGCCGGCGCCGCAAACCGTCTTGAAGCCATTGAATTCGGCGGGGTTGTGGCTCCCGGTGATCATGACAGCACCATCGGCCTTCAGATGCACGGCGGAAAAATAGAGCAGCGGAGTGGGCACGACGCCGACATCCGTCACGTCGCAGCCCGAGGCGAGAAGTCCTTCGAGCAATGCGTCATGTAAGCGCGTCGAACTGAGCCGGCAGTCCCGGCCCAGGTTGATATGCCGTCCGCTCTTGCGCTGGAGCAGCGTGCCCAGCCCGCGGCCGAGCTGCACAATATCAGGGCTGGCGAGTTCCGTTTCGGCGACGCCGCGGATGTCGTATTCGCGGAAAATGGTGGCTTTTAGCATAGGAAAGAGGGGAGCAAAAACAATTCTACCTCCGGCTGACGTGGCGATTTCCCTGGATGAAAAACCGCAGCGGCAGATCGACCGATTTGCGGATCCCGACGCGCGGGGAGACGGTGGTTTCAAAGGGCACGGCGCGCTCCGGCGCGTGGATGGTGATCGGCCCTTTCGTCAAGTCGACGCCGTTGTGGGCCAGCGTGATTCCCAGCGCGCGGGTCAATTTTCCAGGTCCGCTGGCCAGATCCTCATCGCGCCGCGCGTTCGGCCGGCGGCGCCGCATCGCGTCCAGGCCGGAAACCGGATCGAGCGCGCGGATCAGCACCGCACCGGCGACACCCTCCGGCTCGCAGACCACATTTACGCAGTCATACATGCCATAAATGAAGTACACATAGGCGAAGCCTGGAGGACCGTAGACGACCCGGGTGCGCGGCGTCATCCCACGCGCGAAATGCGCCGCCCCGTCGTCTTTATCGAGGTATGCCTCGGTCTCCACAATCATTCCGGACGCGCCGCGGACGGCCAAAATCTTCCCTAACAGCTCTCGCGCCACTTCGCGGGCGGAGCGCCGGTAAAACTCGCGCGGCAGCGGGGGATTCGCGTGCGCCTCGATCTTGCTCAAGAACGATAGTATACGCTCGCTGGGGGCACTACAATTCGAGCCGGCCGCGGTACACCATGTCCCGCAGACGAAATTTCTGCTTCACCGTAAACAGTCCGAAGTCAGCAGAGAAGGTCACGCTCCGGTCGCTCAAGGAAAGTGGTTGTCTGGGAAACAAAAACAGGATCCGAGTCTTGCCGCCGTCGCCTCCCGTCTCGAAGTTGACTGCGTGCAACGGAGACCTTCCCCTTACCGTGAGGACGGCACTTTCGAGCACCCGGCGCAGGGCCGTCGGGAAAGGCGTGCCAGGCACCACGGTCACCAGAATCTGAAAAAATTCCGGCTCCTCGTCGATGATGGCCTGCGCCTCAGGCGAGGCCGCGGCCTGATCGCCGAAACGCTCGCGGGCCAGCGCCTCTCTCAGCGGACGCGCCGATTGCCAACTGACGGTAACGACCAAACTATTCGAGGAGCCGCAGCAAGGCAGGCCCAGCGCGATCAAGAATCGATGCGCCCAGGGCGACGCGTGTTCCAGCTTTCCGATCTCGCGGGAGCTCCAGGCTGTGAACGGCTTCGACTGCCAGAAGTCGGCGGCGGGGACCTGGAGGGTGAACCATAGGAGCAGGAACGCGACCTTCATCGGCGGGACTCCATGGTACTGAACATACCGCTACACTAGTTTCGCATGCGGTTGTTTACGGCGATCGATTTGCCGGCGGAGATGCTGGAAAAACTGGGCGCGTTTATCGCGCGCGTGCGGCCACTGGCGAAGCTTCGCTGGAGCGAGGTGGAGAATCTCCATATCACCACGAAATTCATCGGCGAATGGCCGGAGGCGCGCATCGAGGACATGAAGAAAACGCTCGGCGCGATTCAGCCCGGAGGGCCGATCAGGATCTCCGTCCGCGGCGTGGGTTTCTTCCCCGATGCGACGCGGCCGCGCGTATTCTGGGCTGGCGTCGAGGCAGGAGCGCCCCTCGCGGAGTTGGCCCGCGCGACGGATGACGCCCTATCCAGGCTCGGCGTTCCGGCGGAGCAGCGGGTCTATTCTCCGCATCTGACGCTGGCGCGTGTCAAGGACACGGTGCGGTTGGAGCGGCTGACGGAAGCCGCCGGCGATCCCGATTTCGGTGCCTTTCAGGTGGCTTCGTTTTTTCTGTATCTTTCCCGCAGCGGAAAGTATTCCAAACTGGCGGAGTTTTCTCTCCTCTCATGAACGGATTTCTGGCAGTTGTCATCGCGTATTTCACCGGCGGAATTCCCTTCGGCTATGTGCTGGTCCGATTGACGACAGGCAAGGACGTGCGCAGCGCCGGCAGCGGGAACATTGGCGCGACCAACGTCCTACGCACCACCGGCCGAGCCGCGGGCGTGGCGACGCTGCTGCTCGACGCCGCCAAGGGTTACTTCGCCGTCTGGCTCGCCGCCCAATGGACCGGCGGCGATCCTTTGTGGACCAGCCTCGCCGCGCTCAGTGTGATGGCAGGCCACGCATTTCCCGTGTTTTTGAAATTTCAAGGCGGGAAGGCCGTGGCGAGTTTTATCGGAGCGTTTGCGTACCTGACGCCCCTCCCGCTGCTCGCGGTGCTGATCTTATTTGTCGCCGCCGTCGCCGTCACGCGGGCGATTTCCGCCGGATCGATTCTGGCGGCCGGGACGTTTCCGCTCGGCGTCTTCATGATTCAGCATCCGCCTGCGCCGGTCTGGATCGCCTCGCTGATCGCCGGCGCGTTCATCGTCTATCGGCATAAGGCGAATATCGAGCGATTGCGCGCCGGCACGGAAAACCGTTTTCGCTGGAGCAAACGATGACACTGGCGATCATCGGCGCCGGAAGCTGGGGCACGGCGCTCGCCATCGTGTTGGCACCCCGGTTCGACCATGTCCGCCTCTGGGTCCACGAGGCCGACCTGGCCGGGCGCATGAGAATCTCGCACGAAAATGATATTTATTTGAAAGGATTTCCGCTGCCAGACAACGTCGAGATTGTCACGGGGCTCGACGAGGCGCTCCTGAACGCGAACATCGTTCTGGGCGTCATGCCTTCGCATTACGCGCGCGCCCTATACCGGGAAATGCTGCCCTGGATCGATCCTTCCATGACGTTTGTCAGCGCCACCAAGGGTATCGAGACCGGCACGCTGCTCCGCATTTCACAGGTGATCGCCGAAGTCACCGGGGGGCGGAAAATCGCCGTTCTGTCCGGCCCGACCTTCGCGAAGGAAATCGCCCGGGGCGAGCCGGCGGCCGTGGTCGTGGCCTCCGCCGACGCCCAGGCCGCGTCTGAGGTGCAAGCGGCTTTTTCCGGGCCGGCGTTCCGGCTTTACACCAACCAGGACCCCATCGGAGTGGAAGTCGGCGCGGCCCTCAAGAACGTGATCGCCATCGGAGCGGGCGTCTGCGTGGGGCTGGGGCTCGGGAACAATACGCTCGCCGCGCTCATCACCCGGGGTCTGGCCGAAATCACCCGCCTTGCCGTGGCTATGGGAGGCCAACAGAAAACTTTGGCCGGTCTGGCGGGTTTGGGAGATCTTGTGCTTACCTGCAGTG
The DNA here is from genome assembly GCA_037439565.1 of Acidobacteriota bacterium. Lineage (GTDB taxonomy): Bacteria > Acidobacteriota > Terriglobia > Bryobacterales > Bryobacteraceae > Palsa-187. The sequence goes on from JBBIVT010000066.1 coordinate 6,382, forward strand.
GTACGCTGAGCCGGAATCGCCAGGTGGGACTGGAACTGGCAACTGGACGTAAAATCAGTGAGATAACGGGTTCCATGGCGATGGTGGCCGAGGGTGTGGAAACCTGCGGAGCGGCCGTCGGTTTGGGGGCGAAGTTTGGCGTGGATCTGCCGATAATTGAGCAGATGCAGGCAGTTTTGGAGCGTGGCAAGCCCCCCCGGGAAGCGCTGCGCGACCTGATGGAACGTTCGTTAAAGGGTGAGTGAGGACCTGGCCCCAACCTAGGAGCGCACAAAGCGGTAACGTGATACAAATGCCGGACATTCCAGCGCAACCTTCGGCCGATTCGGGGGTTAACAAAAGCATGGAGGCTGTCGCAGCTCTTGATCGAGACGCTGAGTTGATGCTCCGTGTCCGCGAGGGCGACGACACCAGTTTCGCCCTGCTGCTGGAGCGTCACCGGGGTCCTGTGATTCATTTCCTCTACCGGATGGTGCAAAACCCATCAGTTTCCGAGGAACTGGCCCAGGAAGTGTTCTTGCGCGTGTATCGCAGCCGTGCGACCTATGAACCCACGGCGAAATTCACCACGTGGCTGTTCCGCATCGCGACGCACCTGGCGCTGAACTGGGTCCGCGACGGGAAAAAGGAAAAGGGACAGGAAAGCCTCGATGAACAGGTGGTGGACGGCGTGGACCGTCAGGTGCGGGACCGCCAGCCGACCATTGAGCAGGAAATGCTCTACCAGGTGAAGATGACGGAGGTCCGAAAGGCGATTGACGCGCTGCCGGCCAAACAGAGAGCGGCCGTGCTGATGCATAAATACGAGGAACTGGAATACTCGCAAATCGCCCGCGCGCTGAATTGCTCGGAATCGGCGGTGAAGTCTCTGTTGTTCCGCGCGTATGAAACATTGCGCGCGCGTTTGGCGCATATGGCAGGGTAGAAGACGATCGGTTAAGATAGTCCGTTGGGAAAAGAAGAAGACGGTTGGAGTACACCATGAATTGCCCGGCAAAAAAGAACGAGGACGCAGGGATCTTTTTGGACTACTGCGCCCAATCCCTCCCGCCAGCGCGGATGGCTGAGTTTGAGGATCATCTGAAGCAGTGCGCGGATTGCTCGCGGCTGGTGGACGCCCAGCAGCAGGTCTGGACCGCTCTTGACGAATGGACGCCGGCGCCAGTCTCCTCGAACTTCGATGCCAGACTGTATGCGCGCATCGCCCAGGAGCAGGCTGCGCCCTCCTGGATGACATGGCTGCGGCGCTTCTTCCATCCCCCGGTTCCCTATTCCCTCTGGAAGGCGGCGGTGCCGGTGGCCGCCTGCGCGGTGCTCGCCGCGGGGATTCTCATTCGCATGCCGGACGCAGCTAGCGCGCCCCATCCCCAATTGCGCGCGGAGAAGATCGACATCGAAAAGGTAGAGCAGACGCTGGAAGACCTGGACATTCTCACGCCCGCGGCGCAGGCCCCCGTCGGCTCAATGTAGATGGATGCAGATGTCAGGCTTCAGGATCGCGCTGATCGTCGCTGTCGTGGGCGCATGGTGGGATCCCCTGGCCGCGCAGAATAAGAAATCCGCTCCGCCGCCGAGACCCGCTCCTGCTCCGCGAATTGCACCCAGACGGGGCCCGGGAGGAGGCGCCGCCAATCGTCCGCCCCAGGAGAACCCGGTCAAGGAATTGGACCGGTTCTCGAAAATGTCGCCCGATCAGCAAGCCAAGGAACTGTCTAAACTTCCACCGGCCCGTCGCGCCGCCGTCGAGCAACGGCTCGAGCGTTACCAGAAGATGAGCCCGGAGCAGCAGGAACGGTTTAAGCAACGGCTGGAAGTGATGCAGAGTCTGCCCAAGGACCGTCAGAACGCGGTCCGTGCGCAAATTCAGCACCTCCAATCCCTGCCTCCGGCCGAGCGCCGAAAGGCCCTCAACAGCGAGGAGATGGATCAGAACTTCTCGCCGGACGAGCAAAAACTCATCCGCGATACGTTTCCCGGAATGCAGCCTAAACCCGCCCAGGGCCGCGACGAGTAAGGCCCGCTCATTTGGGCCGCTGCCTTGGCGTGAAGGCCGCTCAGGCCTTGGCGTTCTTCACTGCCTCGACCAGCGCGGGTACTACTTCGAACAAATCCCCGACGATCCCGTAATCGGCAACCTCGAACATCGGCGCGTTGGCGTCTTTGTTGATGGCGACAATAGTCTTGGCGCCCTTCATGCCCACCAGGTGCTGAATCGCGCCGGAAATTCCCACCGCGATGTACACCTTGGGCGCAACTGTCTGCCCCGAACTCCCGACCTGGCGCTCCATTGGCAGCCAGCCTGCGTCGCAGATGGGACGGGACGCCGCCAGTTCCGCGCCGAGCGCTTTGGCCAATTCCTCCACGACCGGGATGTTTTCTTTCTCCTTGATGCCGCGGCCCACCGAAACGATGATCTCGGCCGCGGTCAGATCCACCGCGCGCGCCGATTCGCGGAACGGAGCCTCCGGCTTCTGCCGGATCGATGAAGCATCGAGCGCGGGCGTAAACGTTTCCACCGCCGCCGAGCCAGCTTCGAGCGATTCCACCCGGTATGCACCCGCCTGCAGCGATGCGAAATACGGGCCGCCGCCGGACACGCGTACGTCGCCGTTCAGTTTGCCCTGAAACAGCAGCCGCACAAACACCGGCGAGCCGTTTTCGATGCGCACCGCGACCGCGTCGCTGATCAGCACCCGCGAAAATCGCGTGGCCAGTTTCGGCGCGAAGTCGCGCACCTGGTAGGTGTGCGGAAACAGCACCAGCGTTGGATTGTCCGCGCGGATCAACGCCTCCAGCGCGGCCGTATAGGCGTCGGCGGTATAGGACGCCAGCAACTCATGCTCGATCGCATACACCTTGGCGCACTTCTTCGTTGCCGCCTCCCCGGCCAGCGCTGCGATGCCTGCGCCCGCCACGGCCAGGTGCAGGTCCGTCCCCATTTGCGTCGCGAGCTGCTGGCCGGCCGCCACCGTCTCCCACGACATGCGATTCCATTTACCGCCGGTTTGTTCCAGAACGACGAGAACGCTCATATCACCCGCACCTCGAACTTCAGCTTCTCCACCAGCGCGGCCGCGGCTACCTTGGCGTCTCCCTCGAAAATCTGCGTCTTTTTGCTCTTCTGCGGCACATAGATCTTCTCGACGCTGGCGGTGGCCGCCGTTGCGCCGCCCAGGTCGGCGAGCATCACACGTTTGATCTCTTTGGTCTTGGCCTTCTTGATACCCATCAGCGTGGCGTAGCGCAGCTTGTTACCGCCGCTTTGAATCGTCAGCACAGCCGGCAGGGGCATGGTGATGTGCTGGAACCAGCCGTCTTCCAGCTCGCGCTTCACCCGGATCGAGCCGCCGTTCACCTCCACCTGCATGATGATGGTGGAACTGGCGATGCCCAGCAACTCCGCCACAACGACGCCCGTCTGGCCGTAGCCCAGATCGTCCGATTGCAGGCCGGTGAGGATCAGGTCCGGATTCTCCGCCTTCGCCGCGCGCGCGAGCAGTTTGGCCGCACCAAGCGTATCGAGCGCATTCAGATTTTCTTCTTCAATGTGGATCGCCCGGTCCGCTCCCTTGGCCAGCGCCTCGCGAATGGTTTGCGCGGCGCGCGCCGGGCCCAGGCACAGCGCGATCACCTCGCCGCCGTGCTTTTCCTTCAACTGGAGAGCCTCTTCCAGAGCGTAGGCATCCGGCTCATTGATCTCGAAGCTTAAATCGGCATCCTGAATCCACCGCCCATCCGCTTCCACTCGGAGCTGCGAGTCGCGGACGGGGACTTGCTTGATGGCCACGATGATCTTCATAAATTTAGTCAGGTTTTTTAAAAATGAGGCAGCCGTTGGTTCCACCGAAGCCGAACGAATTGGAGAGAGCGTAATCGATCTTCATGGGCCGCGCGTGATTCGGGATATAATCCAGATCGCATTCCGGATCGGGCTTCTCCATGTTGATCGTCGGCGGCGCGATCTGTTCGTGAATCGCCAGCACCGTGATGCCGGCCTCCAGACCGCCCGCGCCGCCCAGCAGGTGGCCGGTCATGGATTTGGTGGAGGACACCGCCAGCTTATAGGCGTGCTCGCCGAACATCCGCTTGATCGCGGTCGTCTCAATGCGATCGCCCAGGGGCGTCGACGTTCCGTGCGCGTTGATGTAATCGATCTGGTGCGGCTCGATCTTGGCGTCGCGCAAGGAATTGCGCATGACGCGGAACGCGCCGTCGCCATCCTCGGCCGGAGAGGTGATGTGATACGCGTCACCGGACATGCCGTAGCCGACGATTTCGGCCAGAATCGGCGCGCCCCTGCGCTTGGCGTGCTCCAGTTCCTCAAGAACCAGGATGCCGGAGCCTTCGCCGACGATGAACCCGTCGCGATCGTGATCCCAGGGGCGGCAGGCATGCGCCGGATCGTCGTTGCGCTGCGACAGGGCGCGCATGGCGGCAAATCCGCCAATGCCCATCGGCGTGATGCAGGCTTCCGCGCCGCCGCAGATCATTACGTCGGCGTCGTCGTGCTGGATCAGGCGGAAGGAATCGCCCACCGCGTGAGCGCTGGTGGTGCAGGCCGTCGCGGTCGCCGAGTTCGGCCCCTTGGCGCCGGTGCGGATCGAGACGTACCCGGAAGCGAGATTGATGATCGTCGCCGGAATAAAAAACGGCGAGATCCGCGACGGGCCTTTTTCGAGCAGATTGCGATGCTCCCGCTCGATCACCTCGAAGCCGCCGATGCCGCTGCCGATGTAGACCCCGGTTCGCTCCGCCTCCTCCGGATCGCGCTGAGGACTGAATTTCAACCCCGCGCCTTCGAGGGCGAACTCCGACGCCGCGATGGCGAACTGGATGAACCGCCCCATCTTCTTAATCTCTTTTTTCTCGATGTAAACGGAGGGATCGAAACCCTTCACTTCGCCGGCAATGCGGCAATTGAATTCGGTGGCGTCAAACGCGGTGATTGGGCCGATGCCGCTCTTCCCGCTCTTGACTGCCTCCCAGACAGGTTTCGTGCCGATCCCCACCGAGGTCAGAAGACCGACACCGGTTACGACGACTCTTCGTGGCAAACGTGACTCCAGGAAAATCGAACTGCGCGCTAGGATTTCTTCTTCGACTCGATGTAGTCGATGGCATTCTTCACGGTCGCGATCTTCTCGGCGTCCTCATCCGGAATGTCGAGGTCGAACGCCTCCTCGAACGCCATCACCAGCTCGACGATATCGAGCGAGTCGGCGCCAAGGTCATCGACAAAGCTCGCGGTGGGATCGACTTGGGATTCATCCACCCCCAGTTGCTCGACGATGATCTGCTTGACCTTCTGCTCAACGGACATGCACCCTCCAGGGATTGTTTGGCAAACTCTCCGATTCTACCAGAGAGCATTGCTAAAGTCGAAAGCATCTTTCATCCGGTCCGGCCACCGTTCAAACCCATTTCACGCTATGGTCGGCTGTGACTGCAAACGTGCCGGGAGGCGACGTCAGGGTAAAAAACGACCAGGGACCGTCAATCCAGGGATACCGCCAGATGACGCTTTCATCGACCTCGACACCCAGGCCGGGCCCGGACGGAACCACCAGATTGCCATGTTCGATGGTCAGGGGCGTCTTGAGGATCTCCGATGCCAACGGAAATGGATACATGAACTTGCGGCTTTCGGTGGAATAGCACGGGTATTCGAGCCAGTCCACCACGGTCTCCGGCCAGCAGATCCCCAGGTGTGCCGCAGCCAGCACCTCCAGCGCCGAACCCCAGCTATGGAATGCGAACCGCAGCCCCGCCCGCGCGATATCCGGAAATAGCCTCCGGGCGGTGGCAAAACCGCCCTGGCACACGACGTCCATCTGCACATAATCGACCGCGCGGGATTCGATCAGGTCCAGGTAACGTAACTCACTGGGTTCGTGCTCACCGCTCGCCAGCGGCACCAGTTCGCGTTGGTTCAGCGCGACGTACGCATCGTGGTCGTCGGGCGGCAAAGGCTCCTCCAGCCACAAAATACGATATTCGGCCATCGCCTTGGCCAATGCCTCGACGGTATCGTGCGAATAGCTCTTGTTGCCCATCCTCCACCATGTATGGGCATCCACCATGATCTCGAAATCGGGCCCGGTGGCTTGGCGCATCAGCCGCACGGCTTCCAGGTCGGCCTCCGGACCGTTGCCCGGGCGCATCTTATAAGCGGGGAACCCCATCTCGCGAGCCAGCGCCGCCTCCGCCGCATAGCCTTCCGGAGATTGATACATCCCGGAGCTGGCATACAAACGGATCCGGTCGCGCACGCGCCCGCCGATCAATTCGCTTACTGGCAGGTTCCGGGCCTTTCCGGCCAGGTCGTAGAGCGCAATCTCCACGGCGCTATAGACCTTGCTCACTTCCGGATCGGCTCCGGGGCCCTTCTGAAACAGAATGCGTAGCGCGTCCGGATCGGTGAGCGTGTGGCCGGTCAGAAACGGCGCGATCAGCCGATCGATGGCGTTCTTGGCTTCCACGCTGGCTTGGCCGGGCGCGTAACCGGTCAATCCTTTGTCGGTGGAGACGCGGATCAGCATCGCGTCCCGCTTCAGGATGGTTCGCTCGCCTCCGTAGTAGGTCAGTTTGACGGGTTCCGGAAGCTTGTAGGAAAGAAGGTACGCTTCAACGCCGGTGATTTTCATGTGAAAGCGTACTTATTCTACACGCTTGTGGCGAGAGGAAAAAGCCGGGTGTCCGTAGGACACCCGGATGATAATAACCACGCGCGGCTCGGAGGATACCGCGCATGGTTCGGAGGATACGAGGGAACGATTCGCCGGCGCGGCTAGCCCAACAACCCGCCGTGGCCGAGGCAGGCAACTTCCCAGCCGGAAACTCGATAACGCGCCAGCAGCGGAGGCAATACCAGGTCGACGACATTGGCTTTCGCGGAACGAAAACATCCAGGTGCAGAGACGATGGGGACCTCGTCTTTGTAACCTAGCAGAAATAGGTTACCTGGCTCCACGGGAGCCAAAAAGCGCTCCAGATGGCATCCGATGCGAATCATGGCGCGGCCGATGACGTCTTCCGGACCCGCAGGGGCGGTCGTGGAAGCAACCAGGATCGCCGCCGGCTTAGTCCGCAGAAGATGCTGGAGCCCTCGGGCCACCGCTGTTTCCTCCTCCTGCGCTGCCAGAACAAACGAAGGTGAAGTGCCAAAGCGCTCCAGCCGCTGCCGCATGATGCCCTCAAATAGCTGCTTGGCCCGGTCGCCATGCACCGGATCGGTATACAGGACTCCGATGGAGGGATTGCGGATGGGCCGCGCTTGCAAAATCGGCCCTCTTTCCTTGAGAATGCCGATGATCGCCTCCAGTTGCGATTGCGCCACTGCGAAGGGCGCGCTCTTCACCGTGGCGATCCGCTGGCCGGCGCGGGCGAAGCTGAAATTAACGTTGGTGGCAATCACGATGCTCGCCGCACAGTTGATCTGCTTTAGAAGTTCGTCGTCCACCAGGACGCAGCAATCTTCGGTCGCGAACAGATTGGCCCGTCCGCCCGCGGCCAGACGGATTTCCAGACAGCCACAACCCATCTCCATCGCGGCTTGGCTCACCGCGTCGTCCTCGCCAACTTCACCGTCCTCTAATTCGGTAACCCAGACTTGCCCTAAACCTTCCGTCTCCAGCAGGCGGACGTCTTCTTCACTCAGCAAATGTCCCTTGGCCAGCAGCTTGCGCCCCCCCGGACGAAAAATCGTGCAGCAGAGAATTCTGCCCGTCGATTCCTTCACCCCGACCGTCTGCGCTTTCATCAGTCCCTCCCGGCACTCAAAACACCTTGCCCATGCTTAGTGGTTTGATCCCGGGAAATATCTCATAAAAAATTAACCTGTTTTTCGTAATATCCTTCCACTTTACGCTATTATTTTTATTGCGCGAAATTGCGCAGACTGATCACCCAAGTTTCCACAATGCGGAGGATGGCTACTTTCGCAAAATTGGAAATTGAGGGAAATCGCTACCTGAAATATTCCGAATGGCAGAGCCAGGCTGCCATTCCTGTCTCAGCCGCTTCAACACCGCCGTCTCATCGCAGGCTTGAAACTTTGGGCAGCGCAGGCAATCTTTCCAGGCTTTCAGGGGTAATTCCCCGCGATCCACCTCCTCGAAACCCAATTTAGCGAAAAATCCGGCCACGTAGGTGAAGGCAAAAAGTGAGTGGAGATCCTGCTCCCTGGCTTCCTTTTCCAGCGCTTCAACAATGGCCCGGCCGATTCCCTTCGCCTTCGCGGCGGGATCCACCGCCAGACTCCGCACTTCGCCTGACGTAGCGGTATAAAAATGGAGGGCGCCGCACCCCACCAGCCGCCCGTCCTCGAGGGCTACGGAAAAGTCCCGGACATTTTCGGCCATCTCGAATTCCGTGCGGGGCAACATAATGCCCTTGGCCGCGTAGGCGTTGATTAGCGCCAATAGAGCCGGAATATCGGTGAGCGATGCTTTGCGAATTTCCAACATAGTTCAGGAAACAACCCGGGTTCCGATTTCCTTTTCCGCGAGGATCTCCTCGATGATACCCGCCCGTGCCCCCGGCGCGATGACGATCTCCGCGACCCCGGAAACCAGCGCCGCCGTGGCCGCCTCCAGCTTTGCCTGCATCCCGCCGGTGGCGATGCCTTGCGAGATCAGTTCGCGCGCCACGGCAGCGGTCAAGATCGGCAGCCGTAGTCCTTCCGCGCCCTTCACGCCATCCACGTCGGTGAGGAAAATCAGCTTTTGCGCCCCATAGGACGACGCGCATGCCACCGCCATCTGGTCGGCGTTGACGTTGTACACCCCGCCGTTTGCGTCGCCCGCCACACAAGCGACAACAGGCAGATAGCGTTCCCGGGTCAACACGTCGAGCAGCCGCGCATCGGAGCAGACGGGCCTGCCCACTGCTCCCAATTCCTCCGCTAAGGGCTCCGCGTCCACCAGCCCCGCGTCCAGGCCCGTTAGTCCCACGGGAGAGGATCCGGCCGCGCGAAATGCGCTTACCAACTGGCTGTTTACGGATCCGGCAAAGACCTTCAATACGGCGTCGACCACCTCCGGCGTCGTCACTCGAAGGCCGTTGACAAAGCGGCTCTCGACATTTCGTTCCGCCAGATAGCGCGTCATCTGTTTGCCGCCGCCGTGAACCACCACGACGTCGTGGGACCGTGCGATTTCGGCGATCTCCCCGGCCAGCCGCGCCCGGGAATCCGGTGCGTCGAGCAAGGTTCCCCCCAACTTGATCAGCAGCTTCAAAGCAGGCCTTCGGTTTCCGGAAATTCGAGCGCCAGATTCATGTTTTGCACGGCCATGCCCGCCGCGCCTTTTACCAGATTGTCGATGGCGGCGATCACGGCCACTCGGCCTGTCCCGGCGTCGCAGCGCACACCGATGTCGCAAAAGTTCGTCCGCGTCACGGCCCGTAGATCGGGCGCCTGCCCCGGGGGATAAATTCGCACGAACGGCTCGTTGGCGTAGGCTTCCTGATAGATCGCGATGAGGTCCGCATCCGTCACCGGCTTGCTGGAGCGAAAATAAATCGTCTCCAGAATGCCCCGGTCGATGGGCAGCAGATGGGCGGTGAAGCTTAACTCCGCCTCTTCCAATCCGGACGTGCGCAGGATTTCCGGCACGTGGCGATGCTCCAGGACGGCATAGGCGGAAAAATTTTCCGTGACCTCGCAGAAACTGGTTTTCAACGACGGCTTCCGGCCCGCCCCGCTGACTCCCGATTTCGCATCGCAGACGATCCCCGCCTTGCGGTCGACCACTCCCGCCGCCAGCAGCGGCCGCAGCGCGAGATTCGCCGCCGTGGGATAGCAGCCGGGGTTGGAGATCAGCCGTTTCCCGGGCACCTGCGCACGGTAAAACTCGGGTAGCGCGTAGACTGCCTCAGCCAGCAGCGCCGGCTCGGTGTGCGCTTCCTTGTACCAGCGTTTGTAGTTCTCGACTGTCCCCAGGCGGAACGCCCCGCTCAAATCGACGACCTTCGTCCCGGCGTTCAGTAATCCCGGCACGAGTTCCAAGGAGACTTCGGGAGGCGTCGCCAGGAACACCAGGGGCAGCCCGGAGGCCTCTGCGAACGGCATCCGGCGCGGCCCGCGGTAGTTCAACGGACCTCGCGGCGCCTCCGTCTCCCGGTGTTCCAGAAGGACTGGTTCCACGCGCGAATGCCGCGAAAGAAGTTGAGCGAGCTCAGCGCCGCTATAGCCGCTGAACCCGGCGATGCCGACGGGGATCATATGATTAAGTATTCAGTCCGATGAATAATTATACCACGCGAGGGTAAGGCGATCTTTTAGGAACGCTGCTCGCTCACCGAGCGCTCCGCCAGATCCCCGATGATGGGAAGCTTGTATTTCTCATCCTGGCTCACCTTGATCAGCATGATGATCCAGGAGGCGAAAATCGCCAGTTGCAGGATGCTCGCCGTCAGGCGATGAAAGGGCATGCCAAAGCCGGAGCCAATGGAGAGAACGGGCGAGAGCACCCAATCCACCATCAACCAGGCGACGAAGATATAGAGGCCTTGGAAGGCATGGAAACGGACCAGAATGTCATTGCGGAACCGCTCGCTTGCCAGAACAACAATCGCCGCGATCCAGCCCACATAGGGGATATAACAAAGGAGCGATGCGTTGCGGTTGCTGACGTGGGAAAACGGATCCGCCGCGGCGTGCGGGCCGCCCGCTCCGGCGCGCGGGGGAGCCACCTGCTGGCGGGCTCCGCACTTGGCGCAGAACCGGTCCGCATCGCCCACTTTGTTGCCGCATTGTACGCAGAAAGCCATTGCTAACTAGTAATACGTTACTGTAACACCGCAAGTTCCGCACGCATGCTAGGATGGCCGGAGATGCGGACATTCCTCTTCGTACTCTTCTTCGCCGTCTCCGCCCAGGCAGCGAAGAATCTTGAAATTTTCTTCATCGATACCGAAGGAGGCCAGGCAACGCTGGTGGTCTCTCCCTCCGGTCAGGCCATGTTGATCGACACTGGCTACGCGGGCTATGGCGGCCGCGACGCCAACCGCATCGCCGACGCGGCCAAACTGGCCCACGCCAAGCGCATCAACGTCCTGTTTGTCACGCATTATCACAAGGATCACGCCGGCGGAGTCAAAAATCTGTTTGAGGTGCTTCCGGTGGAATCCGTCTGGGATCACGGTCCCGCCGCCGCCGACGATAAGAA
>JBBIVT010000066.1:17649-19324 GCA_037439565.1 Acidobacteriota bacterium
GTGATCATGAATAACGGGGCGTCGAAAGGCGGCGATCCCGATGCCTACCGGATGTGGCGCGGTATGAAAGGCCTGGAGGATCTCTGGCAGCTCCACTTTGCCATGGCGGGGGGAAGCGAGGCCAATTCGCCCGACCCCTTCATCGCCAACATCGACGCGCAGTGCGAAGGCAAGTATCTACGCGTCACCGCGCACGAGGACGGTTCGTTTACTGTGTACAATTCACGCAACAAATACAACAAGACCTACGCCGCGAAATAAGGTCCGCCGGTTACATTTAGGCGTTCGCGGGCGTCGTTGATAGAAATATGAGAACTGCTGCTTTTTTCCTGGCCGCCGCGGCTCTGTCCGCGCAGTACAAGACGCCGAATCCGCAGGTGGCCAAGATCGTTTCCCAAGTGGACGAGCAGCGCATCGCGGAAATTCTCAAAAAACTGGAATCCTTCGGCACGCGCAACATTCTCTCCTCGCAGGATAATCCCACGCGCGGCGTGGGCGCGTCCCGCAAGTGGATCTATGAGCAGTTCCGTAGCTACAGCCCCAGGCTCGAAGTGAGCTTCGATCAATACCGGCTCAAGAAAATCGAGGGCCGCGCGTCCCGCGTGCCTCGCGATGTGGATCTGTACAACGTCGTGGCCGTGCTGCCGGGCACGACGAATAAAGAGGAGCGGATTATCGTCAGCGGCCACTACGACACCATCGTGATGGGACGGCCCACCGGAGCGAGCGGCGCGCCCGGCGCAAGCGAAGGAGCTGGAGCAGGCGCGGGCGCTGCTCCGCCCATGCGCGACCCCGACCTCGATGCCCCCGGCGTGACCGACGATGGCTCCGGAACCGCCTGCGTCATGGAACTGGCGCGCGTCCTCAGCCAGTACGAGTTTGAGAAAACCCTGGTATTCATCGCTTTCGCCGGAGAAGAACAAGGGCTGCTCGGCAGTTCCCTGTACGCTGAAAAGGCGCACGCCGCGAATCAGAAAATTGAGGCCGTCCTCAATAACGACATCATCGGCAGCGACGTTTCCGGCTCCGGCCGGACGGAGAACCGCCGCGTAAGCGTCTTCAGCGAGGATCCCGACGATTCGCCTTCGCGCGAGCTGGCCCGCTACATCCGCGAAACCGCCGACCGCTACCTGCCGGCGATGCGCATCGACACCATCTTCCGCGCCGACAGGTTCGGCCGCGGAGGCGACCACACGCCGTTCAACCAGGAAGGCTACGCCGCTGTGCGCCTGTCTTCGCCGCAGGAGGATTTCGCCAACCAGCACACCGTCACGGACACGTTTGCCCATACCTCGGTGCCGTACATCACGCTGGTTACCAAGGTGAACGGGGCCGCCGCCGCGTCGCTCGCCTGGGCGCCGAAAGCTCCCGTCACCAGCGAGACCGTCGAGCGCAACGGCCAGAAGGTGAACTCGCTATTGCTCACGCGCGGGAAATCGCGCTACGACGCGGCATTGAAATGGAAAAGCGACGCGCCGGAAGCCGATCTGGCAGGCTACGCGATTTTGTGGCGCTCCACCACCGCACCCTATTGGGAGCACGAGCTGTTCGTCGGCAAGGCCACGGAATATACTTTGCCCGACGTCTCCATCGATGAGCTGGTTTTTGGCGTCAAAGCGATCGACAAGGACGGCAACGAAAGCCTGGTCAGCCCGTATGTGCAGGCGCCTCGCGC
>JBBIVT010000066.1:19424-25077 GCA_037439565.1 Acidobacteriota bacterium
TTGCTTCTCTCCTCGTCCACGTATTTCATTTTCCTGGCCGCGGTCTTTTTTTTATACTGGCCGGCGTCCCGGGTGCGGCCGCTCGCGCTCGGCGTCATCCTGTTTGCCAACTACTTTTTCTACGCCAAGTGGGATTTGTTTTACCTCGCGCTGATCCCCGCCGCTTCCAGTTGCGACTACGTGTTCGGCCTCGGATTACAGTACTCCAAGAGCGCCTGGGTGCGCCGCATCCTGGTCGGCGCGAGCCTGCTGATGAATCTCGGCCTGCTGGCATTCTTCAAATACGTGCCGTTCGTGTTGAGCACCTGGTCCAACGCCACCGGCAAGCCCGCGCCCGCATGGCACTGGACGCTCCCGGTGACGCTCTCGTTCTACGTGTTTCAGGCCTTGACCTACACCATCGACCTGTATCGCCGCGACGCCAAGGGCACCAGAAGCTATCTGGCTCATCTGGCCGCGGTTTCATTTTTTCCGACGACGCTGGCCGGGCCGATCACGCGTGTTTCCTCGCTCATCGATCAATTCGAAAAGCCCCGCAAGCTTGACGCCGCCGACGGCGGACGCGCGCTGTTCCTCATCGGCATGGGCCTCTCGAAAAAGCTTCTGATCGCCGACTATCTGTCGGCAAATCTGGTCAACCGCGTGTTCGATTTTCCCGCGCTGTACTCCGGCTTTGAGGTGCTGATCGCCGTCTATGCCTACGCGCTCCAGATTTACTTCGATTTTTCGGGCTATACCGATATCGCCATCGGTTCGGCGTTGCTGCTCGGATTGAAGCTTCCGCAGAATTTCAACATGCCCTATGCGGCAGTCAACATCGCCGATTTCTGGCGCCGCTGGCACATCACGCTGTCGAACTGGCTGCGCGACTATCTCTATTTCTCGCTGCCCGGACTGCGCTCGAAGTGGAAGATCTTCACGTACTGGAATCTATTCCTCACGATGGTCATCGGAGGCTTGTGGCACGGCGCGAGCTGGACCTTCGTCATCTGGGGCGCGATCCACGGCCTCGGACTTGCCGTGCAGCGCTTCTGGCAGGTTTCGCGCGGCAACAAAAAAGCCGCCGGATTCTGGAAATATTTCAGTATCTTCGTCACCGCGCAGTTTGTCTGCTTCGCCTGGATCTTCTTCCGGGCGGCGAATTTTGAAAACGCCGGGGCGATTCTGTCGCGCATCGGCTCGCTGAGCTTCTCCGTGGCGAATATTTCCGGGCCTCTGGCGCTCATCATGACCATCGCCGTGCTGGCACATTACTGCCCGAAGCGCTGGTACGATTTCAGCCTGAACCTTTACTCGCGAGCGCCGTTTTACGTGCAGGCGGCGGCCCTGGCGCTGCTCGTCATCGGGCTTCAGTACGTGGCGCAAACAGGCGCGACACCGTTTATCTACAATAAGTTTTAGATGCCGTTCAAGACGGGACTCGCGGCGCTTACGTTCATCCTGCTGATGCTCGCGCCGCAGTATGTTCCGGCACTCGAGAAGTACAAATCTTTCGATCCCGGCTCGATTCGCAAAGTCATCGATCTGCCGGTGAAGCTGCCGCAGGAAACCCCGGCGGAGGACAGCAGTCCAGAGGCGCTCGGCGCGCGCCTTCAGGCCGCCGCGCCCAGAAATCTGGTGGATCCCGCGCACGAACTCGATCATTTTTACGCCTCACTGCAGAAAGGCTCGGCGCGCATCCTGCATTACGGCGACTCGCCGACGACCGGCGACCTGATTACCGCCGACGCCCGCGCGGCTTTGCAGAAGCAGTTCGGCGACGGCGGCGCCGGATTCGCCCTGCTCGCGCGGCCGTGGGCCTGGTACAACCATCGGGGCGTGGATATGGACGCCTCCGGCTGGGAAATCGACGTCGCCGGCGCAACCGAGGTGAAGGATGGCATGCACGGCCTCGGCGGCGCGAGCTTCCGCGGTTCGGTTGGCGCAACCGCGCGTTTTACGCTCAGGAATCCTCACACCCAGATCGAGGTTGCCTATCTGTCTCAACCAGACGGAGGCGACTTCCAAGTGGAGGCAGACGGTTCCTTGCTCGGCACGGTCGAAACCGCTGCCGACGGGAAGAAGCCGGGCTTCGCGTCGTTCGAGGTTCCCAACGGGGCGAAGAAGTTCGCGGTGAAAGTCACGCGCGGCTCGGTTCGCATGTTTGGCGCGGACTTCCGGCGCTCGCCCACGGGAGTCGTTTATCACAGCCTTGGTGTCAACGGCGCCAATGTAACGCTACTCTCCCGCGCCTTCAACGGCCCCCACTGGACCGCCGAACTCCGTCATTACAAACCGGATCTGGTGATCGTCAACTATGGGACCAACGAAAGCGGCTTCCCCAGCTTCGTCCAGGGAACCTGGGGTCAGGAAGTCAAAAACGCGGTGAAGAGAATCCAGGCCGCGCTGCCGCAGACCTCCGTGCTGCTGATGAGCCCGATGGACCGTGGCGAGCGCAAGCACGACGGCTCCATCGACACCATCGCCGCCATGCCGGGTTTGGTCAAAATCGAGGCCGGCGTCGGCCAGGAGACCGGGGTCGCGTTTTTCAATACCTTCCAGGCGATGGGCGGACCGGGTACAATGGGGCGATGGTATACGTCTGAGCCTCGGCTGGTGGGGGCGGATTTCATCCATCCCATGCCGGCGGGAGCAAAGATTGTCGGGGAGTTGCTCGCCGGAGCGCTCCGGGATGGATATAACGACTATAAGCTGCGACAATTAAAGAAAGCTGTGGTGCAGACAGCTTCCAAGGAATGAGAACTTTACCCAGGGTCGGATGCGCCGTACTCGTCGCTGTTGGAGTGTGCATGGGCGCGGCGGACACCCCTCCGGCAAAGAAGTCCACATCCAAGACCACCCCGGCGCGTAAAGCAAAGTCGAAGAAATACCTGTCGAGCGTGGGCAAGCCCGCGCCCAAGACCACTCCTGTTGCGGCGAAAAAGTCTCCTCTAAAGGTTCCGGTTAAAACAACGGCGAAGAAAGCGGCTTCCACCACTCACCGGGCCGCAACGCCAAGATTCAGCGCTGCAACCAGGATGGAAGCCAACCAGGGAGTGTTTCAAAAAGTTTCCAATGGGGCGGAAATTCCGGTGGAAAACGCCGGAACCCTGATCCCTTTCTTCGAGCAACTGTACCGGCATCAGAAGGGCGAAATGCCCGGTCCTCTGCGCATCCTGCAGTACGGCGACTCGCACACGGCGGCCGACGAATGGACCGGCGATCTACGCACTCATTTCCAGGAGAAGTTTGGCGACGGTGGCAGCGGCTATTCCCTGATTGGACGGCCTTATGCCGGATATAGACGATTCGATGTCCGTAGCGGCTCCACGCGGGGCTGGCACACCGAAGGGCTTGTTGGCAGAGCGCCGGGCGACGGCATCTACGGTCTCGGCGGCATCAGCATGTCTACTAGATCGCCGCGCGAATCCGTGTATCTGGTGGCCGATTGTTCCCGATTCGAGCTTTTCTATCTTCAGCAGCCCGGCGGCGGATCGCTGCAAATTTACGATAACGGCAATCCAGTGGAGCGCGTCGCCACCGATGGCACGCCCGCTCCAGGCTACTATCACTACGAAGGCGTCCCCGGGCCGCATCGATTCGAAGTCGAAACACTGGACCGAGCCCCGGTCCGCCTGTTCGGCTGGGTGGCGGAAAATTCACGCGGCGTGACCTATGAGGAACTGGGTATCAACGGCGCGCAGGCCTCCATTTCGCTCAACTGGGACGAGGAGACGCTGAAGTCAAACATCGAGCGGCGCAACCCGGCGCTGATCGTGCTCGCCTACGGCACCAATGAGGCAGGGCGGAAGGATCAGACCGTCGAAACCTACCGGGATATGTTCGTCGAACTGGTCGGCCGCTTCCGCAAGGCCGCGCCGGCAGCGACCATCCTCATCGTCGGACCGCCGGACCGCTTCATCCACACCAGGTCAAAGGGCTGGATCCCCATGGACAACATCGACCTGATTGTGGAAGGCCAGCGGGAAGCCGCAGCCGCCACCGGATGCGCCTTCTGGGATCTGCGCGCGAAAATGGGCGGCAAGGGAGCGATGAGGCAGTGGGTGCAGGCCGGTATGGCTCAGGGCGATTATGTGCATTTCACCGGGCCGGGCTACCGCATGATCGGCGATGCCGTTTTCCGCGACTTGATGAGCCAGTATGAGATCTTCCTGAAGGCCCGCGAGAATGTGTCGGCGGCGGCCGCCTCGGCGGATGTGCTGCTTGATCGTCACTAGGAAACGTGCCGGGCTTCGATTTTCATGGCGGACAACAAGAACACCGAGTTTTATTGCCCTCGCTGCCAGCAGCCGGTGAGCGATCCCCTGGCCTGCGGCGATTGCGGCGCGTTGATCTGCCGCCAGTGCGGTTCCCCGCTCGAACGCGTGGACGAATTGGGCATTGGCTGATCGCGGCTTGTTTCCTTCTTTCCTCCTGCACGTCCTCCGGGCCTCCGGCGCAGCTTTCTTCAGGTGTCGCCTATGTTGGGCCGCTGACGGTGAATTTGCGCAAGGATCTATCCTCGAAGTCGCCAACGGTGGCGACAGCGAAGCACGGCGATAAGCTCGACGTCCTGGAGCTACGGCGGCGCTTCATCCTCGTCCGAACTGCCGACGGCGTGGAAGGATGGACCGATGCGAACCTGCTGTTGACCGACCAGCAGATGGGCGATCTGCGCCGCCTGGCCGAGGACGCCGCCAAGCTCGCCTCGCAGGGGAAGGCGACGCCGTTCGACGTGCTCAACATGCACAGCCAGCCCTCGCGCCAATCACCGAGTTTCTTCCAAATCGCCGAGGGTGAGACGGTGGAAGTGATCGGCCATCAGATTGCCCCTCATTCGGCGCCGCCCGAGCCGGTTCAACTTCAACCGCCGGTGAAGCGCGCCGCTCCGAAAAAGCCCAAGTCCAAGCAAGCGAAAAGCACCCAGGCTCCGCCCATGCCCGCGCCTCCCGCGCCGCCGGGCAACTGGCGGGATCTGTCGAAGCCTCGCGCCGCCGATCTTGCAACGCCGGCGCGCGTATCCGCCGCGGCCTTGCTCGTCTCCGCCGCGCCGCAATTCGACGATTGGAACCTGGTGCGCACAAAGGATGGCAAGGTCGGCTGGGTGCTGGCCCGCATGCTCACCATGTCCATTCCGGACGAGGTCGCGCAGTATGCGGAAGGGCATCGCATCACCGCGTACCTTCCCGTGGGCGAGGCCGTCGAGAAGGGCGAAAGAGGCAAAGACAAGGGGCAGGTGAAGCACAACTGGCTTTGGACCACTTCGAGCGCCGGGACGCATCCGTTCGAATTCGACAGTTTTCGCGTGTTCGTCTGGAGTTCCAAACGCCACCATTACGAGACGGCCTTTATTGAGCGCAACGTGCAGGGCTTTTATCCCATTGAGACGCACGATCTTCCGGACAAGGAGGAAAAAGCGTTTTCCGTGGTACTGCGCGAAAAGGACGGCAAGCTGTACAAGCGGACGTACGCGTTCAGCGGCTATCACGTCAGGATGATGTCCAAGACTCCGTACACACCCCCGCCGCCCCTGCCCGAAGTCCGCGCCTCGCGCAACTTCGACCCTCCTCCGCCGCCGGCGCAGGAATCGGCGGGGATCAAACAGCGCTTCGCGGATCTACGCAAGAAATGGTTCGGGCATTAGCCGCTCAACTGCGCGAACACTTCGCCGGCT
>JBBIVT010000067.1:0-12714 GCA_037439565.1 Acidobacteriota bacterium
GGTACGGCAGACGCCGCAGGCGCGCACCTTGAGCAGCACCGAGCCGGGCTGGAGAGCCGGTATGGGGACGTCCCTCAAAAGAAGAGGAGCGTGCGGTTTTTCGAGAACGGCGGCTTTCACTGGAGAAAACCTTGCCGCCGGAGGAATTACGCGGCTTTGGTGACTTTACCGCTCTTGATGCAGTCCGTGCACACCTTGATGCGCTTCGGCGCGCCCGCGACCACCGCGTGCACCTTCTGCAGGTTGATGTTCCACCGGCGCTTCGTTACGTTGTGCGCGTGGCTGATCCGGTTTCCAAACTGGGGGCCGCGCCCGCAAAGATCACACACTTTCGACATTGCCTTCAAACGCTCCTAGTACTGTTTACTCTTTGCCAGTCTACCATATCGCACGATCCGGTGGGAAAATAGGGTCGCGGCGGTTGTTGAACTGACGTGTTGAACGGACGTGATGGACCATACCTATATCGACCGGACCTCGGTGGCCGAGCGCTACTTGAACCATTCGCTGCCGTCCGCTGAGCTGCACGAGTTCGAGGAGCACATCGTCGACTGCCAGGAATGCGCCGACCGCCTCCTGCTAGCCGAAATGTTCCATGCACGCAATGGGATAGCTCCCAAACCGGACCGCGACCTGGTCGCCCGCGTGGTGCTGTACAAGCCCCGCCGTGTGCTCCTCATGCTCCTCGCCGCCGCCCTGGCCGTCCCGCTGCTGTACGCGGTCTACCGGCTTATTTGAAGAGAATCCGGAGAAACCGCGACGAGATTGGAGACGGATGAAAACCGTCCCTGACACGAGACCGCTGTCTGATGGCCACTTGAAAATGGGTGCGGCCTGTGCGCTTATGCTATGATGCGTTTGTGCGGACGACCCTCGACATCTCCGACGAAGCCTACTATCTTGCCAAGGCCATTGCCCGGGATCAGAACCGCAGCTTGGGACGGGTGGTGGGCGACCTCATTTTGCAGTCGGCGAAAGGGGCGAAAGGCGCATCCATTGAGATGAGCGATTACGGTTTCCCCACCTTCCGATGCGGGCGTCCCGTCACCACAGAGGACGTCAGGGCGCTCGACGACGAAGAGTGATGTGAAGAGCAAGGTCTACCTTCTCAACTCGAACGTGCTGATCGCGCTGGCGACGCCCGAACATAGTCTGAACGCGCGCGCGGCGGCGTGGTTTCTGAAAGGATACCGGTTTGCCACCTGTCCCATCACGCAAGGCGCGCTCTTCCGCTTTCACTTGCGCGCCGGAGTGGAGGCGACGGCGGCATCGGCGCGTGTTCTGCTCCAATCCATCTCCTCCCTCCCGCGGCATGAGTTCTGGCCGGACGACGTATCGTATCTCGATGTGCCCTCGACGGGAATTGTGGGTCACAGGCAGGTGACGGACGCATACCTGTTGCGGTTGGCGGGAAAACGCGGGGGTTCCCTGGCTACGATGGACGAGGCGCTGGCCGCCGTTCACCCGGGAACGACGCTGCTCCCGTAGCTTCAGGGCTCCCGGCGCAACCAGGCTTCGAAGATCGACCTCTTTAATCCCGGCTCCGGCGACTCCGTAAAGCGATACGCGCGCTGCAGATTCGGCGCCACCTGGACCGTCGGGTCCTGTTCCTCGCCGTGCCGGGAAATGCGCACCTTGATGCTCGCGGGCTTGCCCTCGATCGCCTTCTGCAGCGCGGAGGCGGAGGCGGGCGCGCCGTCGACGTTGATCACCACGTCCCCGGCTTGAAAACCGGCGTTGGCCGCAGGCGAGCCCGGCGCGGTGTCCGTGACGATCAGGCGGAACACCGGCGCGCCCGCGCGTGCGGGTCCGCCACGCCCAGGAGCGGGAGGAGGCAGTTCCGCGGGCGGAACTTCGCGCGTGGAGGTGTGCAGGCCAATGTAGCCACCGGCGGCGGGCTCCGTTGTCATGTCGAGCCGCAGGCCGGCAAGCGCGAAGTGGCCGGCGTAATCAACTTCCCGGCTGGTGGACGCGTAATCGAACACCTCGCCCAAGGGCGCGCCGGCCGCGGATTCGCATTCGGCGCGAAATTCGGCCGCAGTGAAGCCGCGCTTCTGTTGCACATAATATTTGCGATACAGCCCGCCCATCACATCGTCCAGCGAGCGGCGGTTGGCGCTGGCGGCGCGGATCTTCAACTCCAGCATCGCGCCCAGCATCGCGCCGTTGTTGTAATAAGAAATGGCCGTGTCGCGATCGCCCGCCGCGCCCGAACCGGTGCTCCACGTGTTGAGGCTGGACTCCGTCGCGGATTGGTAGTTGCGGCCGGGCGCGTTTTCAAAGGTCGCGATGGCGGCGGCCATTTTGCCCAGATATTGTTCGCGCGTCATCAGGCCGGCGCGCACCAGCAGCAGGTCCTGATAGTACACCGAAAGCCCCTCGGACACCCAAAGCAGATCCGTGAGGTTCTCCTGATCGTAGTCGAACGGCCCCAGCGCCAGCGGACGGATGCGCTTCACGTTGAAATTGTGAAAATATTCGTGCGCGATGAAGCTGAGCCAGCGCTGATAACCGGCCGGAGTGGTGAGATTCGCGCCAGGGAATTGATTGGCCGAGGAGTTGGAGTGCTCAATGCCTCCGCCGCCCCGGCCCATCATCAGGAACGTGTAGTGACGGTAAGGGGCCTCGCCGAAGATGTTGGTCGCGGCGGTGACGATGGCCTTCAGATCCGCGGTCATCTGCGTACGGGAGACCGTCGCGGGCACGTTCTCCACCGCGACGTAGTGCGGAACGCCGCGCACCTCAAACTGGAGCCGCTCCTGGGAGCCGATCAGAATGGGGCAATCGTACAGCACGTCGAAATTCGGCGCGGTGAAGGTGGAGGGCTTGCCGTCCACAGGATCGAGTCCGGTGGAAATGTGCGGCCAGGCCGGCGGCGTTTCCAGCTCTAGCGTGACAGGCACATCCAGGATGCCCGCGGGGTGCAGGAACAGGCCCGCCGGCGAGAGAAACGCCCGGTCCTCGCCCAGGTAGTTGCTGGCGGAAAAGGAGATGGCGCCGAAAACGTCATATTCAAGAACGATCGACGGGCTGTTCCCGCTCACCACGCGCCAGGTGCTCCGGGCCGTCTTGTCCCACACCAGCGCCTTGCCCGCACCGTCCGCCGCGTGGAAATTCGAAACGTAGCGGGAGAAATTCAGGATGCCGTAATAGCCCGTGGACCACTGCGGCATCTGGAAATCCTCAAGCGGCGCGCGCAAACCCTCGCAGCGCATGCGGACATGAAAGGTGTGCGCCGAGGGATTTTGCATTGAGACAGTGAAAGCCACCTTCACCGCGGCGAGCGAGTGAGCGGCAAGGGCGAGAAAGATGAGCGCGCGGGAAAGCATGCGTGCCAGTCTAGGGTCGCGCCGGGCGACGTGTCAAGCGACAGTTTCCGGAGCACCCGTGGAACCAGCCGGAGTAGACTGGAGGCGGTGGTTCGGAAAAGGAGTCTGAAGCCGTGCGCTATCGAGCGCTTTCTCTTTCTCTGATTGCGGCAACCAATCTGGGCGCCCAAGGCAAGACCGATCCTTACCAGCCCATCCCCTACGTCCAGATTATGCATCCTGAGTGGAGTAAGAACGCGACCATTTATCAAATCAATACGCGCCAATTTTCTCCCGAGGGAACCTTCCGTGCCGCCGAGAAGCAACTACCGCGGCTGAAGGACCTCGGCATCGGCATCGTATGGATCATGCCGGTGCAGAAAATCGGGGTGAAGAATCGCAAGGGGACGCTCGGCAGCCCTTATTCCATCCAGGATTATTACAGCGTGAATCCGGAGTTTGGCACGCTCGACGATTTCAGGCACTTCGTGAAGACGGCTCACCAGTTGGGCCTCCACGTCCTTCTGGATTGGGTGGCGAATCATACCGCCTGGGACAACGTCCTGGTAAAGGAACATCCCGAATGGTACGCCAAAAACTGGAAAGGGGAGTTCACCCCGACGCCCTGGTGGGATTGGGACGATATCATCAACCTGGACTACCGCCAGCCCGGCTTGCGCGAGTACATGACCAGCGCGATGAAGTATTGGGTGAAGGAGGCGGACATCGACGGCTTCCGGTGCGACGTGGCGGGCTTCGTTCCGGTGGATTTCTGGAATAACGCCCGCCGGGAGCTGGACGCCATCAAGCCCGTGTTCATGCTGGCCGAGTGGGAGTCCCGCGATCTGCACGCCCACGCCTTCGATATGACCTACGCCTGGACCTGGTACGACGCCGTTCACAACCTCACCACGGGCAAGGCGCGGGATCTCGCCGGACTGTTCAGCTACTATTCCTGGAGCGAGAGTGCATACCCGCCGGACAGCATCCGCATGACCTTCGTCAGCAATCACGACAAGAACGCCTGGGACGGCACGGAGTTCGAGCAGTTCGGCGCGGGCCTGCACGCCGCGATGGTGCTTTCGTGCGTCGGCGACGGCATGCCTCTGATCTACAACGGACAGGAGGCCGGCAACGGGAAGCGCCTGAAATTCTTCGAAAAAGATCCGATCGAATGGCGCGAGCACCCCAACGGCGAGATGTACCGCAAGCTAATCGCCCTCAAAAAAAAGAACACGGCGCTCTGGAACGGCCACTGGGGCGCGACCATGATCGGAGTGGTGAACAGCGCTCCGGGGAAGGTCTTCAGTTTTGTCCGCCAGAACGATCGGGATAAGGTTTTCGTCGTGATCAACTTCTCCGCCGAGCCGAAAACGGTCACCTTCAAGGACGGCCTGTATCAGGGCGGGTACAGGGAGTATTTCAGTAATCAGGCGGTTTCGTTGGACGCTTCGGCGAGGATCGATCTGGAACCGTGGGGATACCGGGTGTTCGTCAAGTAATCGACGACCGCTCGCGTTTACGGTTCGCTCTTGCGGAGGTGCAGGAAGCGGCCTACTGCGCGGATTCCGCGCTTGGCTTTGGACTCGTAGGGATCCGGACCGGAGGGCTCGGGGGGCGCCAGTGGCGCCGGATCGGCCGCCTGCGGGACGACCACCTGCTCAGGCCTGCCTTCTTCCACGACGATGGTTTGCCAGTGTTCGGGTGCGGTGGCGGGCGCGGGCGTTGCGGCCTTGGGCGGGCGCTTGATGGCCACAGGAGCTGGCGGTTTTGGTTCCCGAGAGGCGGCGCGGGACTCGGGCGCAGCCTCCTGTTCCGGCGGCGCCGGCGCCGTCAGGATCGCGCCCCAATGATAGAAGGCGAATCCTGTCACCAATGCGATCAGCAGAAGCGGCTTTGGCGCGCGGTCCCGGAACATGTTCCGGAGCTGCCCGCTCAGGATCAAGTACATGTACCCGCCGACGAACAGGAAAATGCTGACGACTTCTAGGCTGACGTTCACCAGCATAGGTAATCGGCGTTCTTCGGGATTTACTTTACCAAGGTTCCTCAAACGGATTTCCAGTCCGGTGAGCCTGGCGATGTATACTGAGGCGACGCTGGCCACAGGCGGCCTTTCTGAGCCGTCTACCCGGAAAATGATCCCTGCGTGAAAACCTTGCCGGAGAACCTTCTCTTCAAGCCCGCTGAAAAGCCACTCTTAATCGCGTCCGCGTTCGCCGTCGCGCTTGCGGCCACGCGCTGGCCGATTGCGCCTCCCTTCCTGTTCGACTACGATAATGTCAACTTCGCGCTGGCACTTGCGCGATTCGCGCCGCTGGTCAGCCAGCCGCATCGCGGTTACGCGCTTTACGTCGGCGTAAGCCGGATCGTCCACTCCTTCGGACTCACCGCGGAGTGGACCGCGCTGGCGATGGGACTGCTCGGTTCCCTGCTCGCCCTGATGTTTTTGATCCCTTTGGCGAGGGAGATGTTTGGACCGCGCGCAGCCTGGATCGCTCCTCTGTTGCTGTTTTTCCATCCCACCTTCATCATGGCGGGTGCGGTGGATCACGTCCGCACGTTCCTGGCCGCTGGATCGATCGCCACCGCGCTCTTCGTCTGGCGCGGAAATCTCAAGACCGCGGCCTTCATTCTGGGGATCGCGGGAGGTTTCCGGACGGACCTGGCCGCCACTCTTTTCCCGCTGCTGGTTCTGAGCCCCCTGCTTCTCGACCGCGTTTCCTGGAGGAGGCTTCTTGGCCCGCTTGCGATCCTGGTAGCCACCATTGCGCCCTGGCTGCTGTTTACGATCTGGAAATCGGGCGGTTTTGCCACGGCCCTGCAATTCAACGCGCATATGCTCAACGAAAACGCCCGGTCTTTCTGGTATGAGGGGTTTACCTATCGAGCCACCATCATGGCGCTGTTCGCCGCCTATTGGAACGGCATCGGCGCCCCGGCTTGGATCTGGGCCGTTCCAGCCGCTTGGAAACAGGCTACCCCTCCGTGGCGGCAGTTCGCCTTCCTCGGCCTATGGTTCCTTCCGCCGTTCCTTCTCAACGCGGTCGTACAAGTGACGGACCCGGATCAGACACTCGCCAGCGTGTCCGCCACTTGCCTGATGGGAGCCTGGGCGCTTTCCGCGCTGCGGCCGCGCTGGACCGCGCTGGCCTGTGCGATTTCCGCCGCCCTGTTTCTGCTGCCTCCAGTGCGCATGGGCAGGGAGGCCAGCCTGCCCTGGATCCGCCACGTTTGCGCGGTGGAAAAAACAGCACTCGAAGGAATCGCCCGTGCGCCCAGCCCAAGTCTGATCGTGATTCGCGGCGAGTATCCCACCTGGCGGCTGGTTTCCTACTACTTCCCGAATGCCTGGGTTCAGCAGGGCGGCATCAACTTTTCCGGCAACCTGCGGCAAGATCGCATGCCCCCGCCGGGTCTGCGCTCCCGCCTGATCGTGGATGAAAACGGAGAGGTAGCGCCCGAGCGATGAGCCGCGCGTCTGTCTATCCGTTCCTGCGTCGCAAAACGCCCAAGCCCGCCAGAAGCCCGGCTCCTACCAGTCCCAGTGTCGCAGGCTCGGGAGTGGGAGTGCCAACGAAACCGACGGTGTTGTTGCTTGCATCAGTATAGAAGCCCACGACCTGGCCCAGGTCGTTCAAGCCATTGATGGTCGTATTGATGGAACCCGCCGGATCGAAGGAGGTGAATGTCCCACCGATATCGACGTAGCCGTGCTGCACGCCGCCACCATCAGCGTAGAAGCCGACGATTTCCCCCAGATTGTTGATCCCAAGCGCTTGCGTAAACGTCGAGCCGAACGGATCGATCTGGGTGATGGTTCCGCCAACATCCAGAAAGCCAACCGAAGTGGTCGAGCTCGGCATGTAAAATCCGACGATATCACCCGCGTTGTCGATGCCCACCGCCTGGCTATTGACGTTCGCCGGAAGCAGCGCATTGATGTTTGTGAACGCGCCGCCTGACTGGGAGTACGCGACTTGCCCCGTCGTTCCAGCCTGCGTTGACGCGTAATACCCGACCGTGGAGTCGGCATTGTTGATACCCAACCCCTGATTGAAGACCGTGGAGGCCGGGTCATCGACCGTCCTGAACGTGCCTCCGATGGCGGTAAACCCATGGGTATTGCCGCCGACATCGGTATAAATGCCCACTGTGTCACCGTTTTGATTGATGCCCGTCACCATGGTCGACGCAGCGCCGGGGAAGTTCTCACTCGTGAAGGTGCCGGGCAGAACGAACGTGAATCCCTGCGCGGGCGCGTTGTTGTCAAGCCCCGCAATGGTTCCGCCATTGTTAATTCCCAGGAGCTGAATAAAATTATTGCCGGTCGGATCCGTGACGGTTTGGACGTTAAACATTGGGCCTGCGGTCAACAGCGCGCCGCCGGCCGCCATCGCCCAGAATAAGACACGAAAAAGGGGTTTCATTGAGAGCCTCTGCGTAAAAGTTTGGTATGACGAACAGGATTTATCATATCGAATCTACGTTCACCTCGCCCGGCGCTGGTACCCTTCCGAATGAGGACGGGGTTATCGCCCCTGGCGTGGGTCGTTGGATTTCGTCGTGACCTTTAAAATGCCGACCCCCACCAGCGGCATCGCCGCCATCGCCATGCACACGGCGCGGAACCCGAAATGATCCACCATCGCTCCGATCACCGGGGAAAAGAAGGCCTGCATCAGTCCGTAGGCGCACGTCAGCACGGCGACGCCAAACCCCGCCCGCTGCGGGCCGAATAAATCGATCGGCAGCGTATAGAGATTGGTGGTCAGGCTCACCGCCCAGAAGAAGCTCATGCTCACCATCGCGGCGGCGAGGCCGCGCGACGGCATCAGCGGAATCGCAGCGGTCGCCAGCAGCAGCGCCGCGCTCAGCCAGGACACACCCATGCGCGCCTTCAGCACCGCGGTGCCCCCGCGAATCGCGCGGTACGTCAGCCACCCTCCGAAAAACCCGCCCAGCACACCGAACACGGGAGGCATCCACGCAAAGCGCGCATTCGCCTCCTCCGGCGTCATGTTCCAATCGTGCACGAAATAGATGGTGGTCCAGTTTGTCCACAGCGTGTACAGAGACATGATGAACACCGTCGCGAACGCCAGCCCCCAGACCCGCCGGTCCCGCAACAGTGTTTTCAGGCTGTCTGAACCCTGGAACTCCCTTGGCCGCTCTCCTTTCGCCGGTATCTTTTTAGCCACGAACATCCACAAGGGCACCCACACGACGCCCAGCGCTCCGCACAGGACGAACGACGTCCGCCAGCCGTAGTTCCGCGCCATCAGCGCCGCGACGATGACCGGCGCAAGCGCGCCACCCAGGCTGATGCCGACCTGATTCATGGCCGTCCCCAGCGCGTTTTCGCTCGGCTCCAGATAGATGGCGTTCGCCTTGCCGAACAGCGGAATGCCCGCCGCCGCCGAGACCCCGAATGCCGTGCGGATCCCCAGCAGCAGCGGGAACGAAGAGGCCCAACCGGTGGCCGCGCCCGTCAGGGAGAACGCCGTGACGGCGATCACCGCTCCCAGTGTCAAGCCCAGGCCGTCAATCAGAATGCCGGCCAATGGAGCGGTCACCGCATAGGCCAGGGAAAACGCCGAAAGGACCCAGCCGTATTGCGCATTATCGAGGTGAAACTCCGCTTTCAGCGTCGGCGCGAGCGCGGCCATCAGGCTGCGGTCCAGATAATTCAACATCGAGGCAAAAAGGAATACGCTGATTGCAATCCATCGCAGCGGGGTCCGGGGCATCAGGGAAACTCTACCACTAGCACGTCTCCCGCCGTGCCGAGCTTGGCATCCGGCGCGGCCTTGTAGGTCAACCGGATCTTCCGCGCCGGCCTCGCGATGCCGCAGCCGAAGGAGGCCTCGCCGGCGCCATTCACGGTGAGTTTTTTCAAATCGCGAACCGCCACTTTCACCAGCGCGCCGTTGGCTTTCTGCACGGTCAGCCGCAGGGGACCGTTCAGGCAATCGACGCGCGTCAGCTTGCCTTCCAGTTTTTCGCCTGACGGATCGTCCCACCACTCAATGGGCTTCTGGTAAGCGCCGCGGCCCGCGTTCAACCGGGCATTCGCCGCGGCTTCCGCTGCGTGAACCTCTGCCGCCGCCGCGGCTTTGATGCGTTCCAGCTCCCGAGCCTCTTCTTCCGCCTTGCGCTTCTTCTCCACCTCGGTGTAATCGGCGCGCGCGGCGTCCAACGCCAGTCTGGCGACGTGGATGCGCGCCCGCTCCGCTTCGTTTGCCGCTGCGTGCTCGGCCAGCGCCCACGACTTTGCCGCATCGTCGTACTGATGCGCCGCCGCCTGCGCCTCCGCCAACGCCCTCCAATAGGACGCATTGCGCGGATCGAGCGCCGCGGCTGCTTTCAGCTCGTCAATTTTGCCGGCCGGGTCCGCCTTGAGCGCCGCCAGCTTGACGTGAGGCTCCGCCCAGCGCGGATTCGCCTTGATGGCCGCCGCCAGCGATTCCGGTGTGTTCTTCTGCACCAGCCCGCGCGGGCTGTCCGGCGGAAAATTCCTGCCGCCCGCCGCCAGTTCGGCGAACAGGCCGTCGACGAACGTCTTCTCCACTGGCTTCTCCACAAAATCGTGCGCCGGATCGAGAGACTCGCCGGTCACCGGCACCTCGGCGAATTTTCCCGCCTTGACGTACGCGTCCACAATGACGTCCAGCTTGGCCGGCGTCAGGTCGAAGGCGTTCCTCACCGCGACGCCCTCATCGCCATTCTGCTGGATGTTGTTCAGATATACGCGCAGCTTGCCGCTGTAATCGGGAAGCGTCGCCAGCATTTGCATCTTCGCCCAGGCCCGCAGCCGGTCCGGAGGAAGCTCACCCGCCGGCAGCGGCGCGCCGATCATGACGCGGAGTTTATTCAACTTGATGGTAGAGAACAGATCGCACAGCGCCGTCTCAATCGTTTCCGGCATGCGCTTCGCATTTTCGTCGATCAACAACCGCGCCAGCGCCCGCAGCCAGTCGCGAGGCAGAGGCGTGTCCGCGCTCCAGGCGCTCAGCGTCGCCGATCCTCCGTCGATAAACGGTTTCCCCGGCGAATGCGCCAGATAACTGCGCTGATTCGAAAACAGCACCAGATCGATGGGCCAGACCGTATCTAGACCTTTGCCTGGACCGTTTTTTCCCAACTGCGCACCCAGCGCGTAGCGCAACTGCTCGATCTCCGCGAGCTTTTCGCGCGCGGCCTTGTCTCCGGCGTCACTGATCACGTGAAAAGGGCCGATGCGGTACTCAATCCATTTGTCCGCGCCGAACACAGGCGAAAGAAGCAGCAGGAGCGCTGCCGCGGGACGCCCCGCGCTCTGGCGCCCGCTAAACACGGCCGCTTTTCATCTCCTGCGCCAGATAATCGGTGGCGCGCCAAGCCAGCGCGAGGATTGTCAACGTCGGATTTTTTTCCGATGCCGTCGTGAACGCCGCGCCGTCCACCACGAACACGTTCGGCACGTCGTGCATCTGGCAGAATCCGTTCAGCGCGCTGCGCTTGGGATCCGATCCCATGCGGCAGGTGCCATGCTCATGAATCGCGCTGCCGGCGACGTCCAGATGGCCTCTTTGAAACGGCATGATTTCGGCCTTGGCTGCGCGCAGGATCTGCTCCGCGGTATCGTACATCTCCGCCGCCATCTTGTGCTCGTTCTCACCGATTTTGTACTCAATCCGCGCCACCGGCACGCCGTAGCGATCCTTGTGGGATTCGTCCACCGTGACGCGATTTTCCGCGCGCGGCAGCACTTCGCCGTACGGATGCAAGGCCACCAGCGCCGGATAGCGCTTCTTCACCGCCGTCTTGAAATCCACGCCGAACCCGGGCAGAGCCTTGGCGAACCCCGCGTCGGCCTGCGCGCCCGATCCCCAAAATTGGGCCCCGAAGCCTCGCAGATAATCGCGCTTCGCGCCGCGATGGTTAAAACGCGGCATGTAGATATGTTCGCCGCCGATGCCGTCGTCATTCTGCGTCGGCCCGCCGATCAGTTCCGGCAGAAATCCGTACATATGGAAGCGGATCTGTTCGCTTAAATAGCGCCCGACCACATCGGAAGAGTTGCCGATGCCGTTCGGATGCGCGTGGGATTTCGAGTTGAGCAGGATCCGCGTGGAATCGATGCAGGACGCCGCGACGATCACCACGCGCGCCTTCAGCGTATGCTCCTCGCCCGTTTCCCGATGGAAATACTGGACGCCGCTGGCCTTGCCTTCGCCGTCGGTCAGAACGCGCGCCACCACGGCGTTGTCCATTACGCGCAGCTTGCCGGTGGCCATCGCGGGCTCAATCAGATAATCGGAGGAATTAAAAAAGGCTCCCACGTCGCAGCCGCGCCCGCAGCTCCCGCAGAAATGGCACTTGGCGTGGCCATTGTGCGGCTGGGTCAGCACCGCGCGGCGGCCGGCCACAATCGAAACACCGATGGATTTTCCCGCCTTTTGCAGCAGGCGCTCGCCGCAGCGGGGCGCCGGCGCGGGTAGCATGTAGGGGCTGCCGGGCAGCGAATCCTGATCGTCCGTGCCGCCGCAGACGCCGATGAACTGGTCGACGCGATCGTAATACGGCTGGATGTCCTTATAGCGGATCGGCCACGGAATCTCCCAGCCGTCTTTTTCCGGGCCGGCGAAATCGACGTCGGAATAACGCAGCGACACGCGGCCCCAGACGTTGGTCTTGCCGCCGCGCCCCCATACCCGCACCAGGTCGAACGGCTGGCCCTTCGGCGTGTCGTAGGGCTGCTCCTTCGTATCGAGATAGAATTGCGGAGGCTTTTCG
Source organism: Acidobacteriota bacterium (assembly GCA_037439565.1). Taxonomy (GTDB): domain Bacteria; phylum Acidobacteriota; class Terriglobia; order Bryobacterales; family Bryobacteraceae; genus Palsa-187. The sequence continues at coordinate 12,087 of JBBIVT010000067.1, forward strand.
CCTCGGTCGACACGCGGGTTCCATTCCCACGGCTTCACGTGCGTCCAGAACTTCGCGCGGGAAAATCGCGTGCCCGCGTCGAGCAGCAGCACGTTCACGCCCTGCCGCGTCAGGTTCCAGGCGGCCATTCCGCCGGAGGCACCGCTGCCGATGACGATGACGTCGTGAACGTCCTCGATCATGACTGATGCTCCGGATGGGTGCAGCCCTTAAAGTCGGCGACGTAGGTATTGCCGTGCCAGCCGAGCTCCTGCGTCAGACCCTCCTTCGACGTGTAGTAGCCGTCGATGGTCATGTCCTTCAATAATTTGCAGAATGGGACGTTCTCATCGAAGATACCGTCGAACGCCCGCAGGCCGCCGAGAAAACGCTCCTTCAGAGCTGCGTCCATGGACAATTTACGGTCAATAAACTCCGGCACATGCGCGTCGGATGCGCCCGGAGTATCAGTGCGAGGGATGATGCGGTCCACCAGTTCGGCCACGCGAGCGCGCTCCTCGGCCGAAAAAACCTTCAGAGGCGCCTGCTGCGCGGCCAAGGGCACAGCCGCGAAAGACAAAAGAAGTTCCCGCCGGGTGCTCACGCGAATAAGTTTATCGCACGCCGCGCCCCGCCGAGTACTACTTTT
>JBBIVT010000067.1:12814-24920 GCA_037439565.1 Acidobacteriota bacterium
GGGTGCTCACGCGAATAAGTTTATCGCACGCCGCGCCCCGCCGAGTACTACTTTTGTTTCGGCCAGTTGGTAACCAGGTTATACGCGTCCACGCTGCCGATTCCGGTGGCGAAGTTCCACGTCGGGTCCGATGCGGCGTACGCCGGTGTGAACGTGGTGCTGGAGACGGAGAGCGCTCCCGCAGCCGACGTTTCCGACGGACGCCCACCCCGCCCGGGGCCCGCGAACCCGATGGGGCCGTAGCAGTTCAGGGTTCCGGCACAATTCACCGTGATGTCGCCCCGCGAGATGGAGTGAAAGACGCTGGGCGTACTCGCCGCCAGAGCATAATAAACAGGATTGGGATTACCTTGCGCCGCTCCCACGTTCTGGTTGGCCATCGCCTGGATGCCGGCCAGAACCGGGGAGGCAACCGAGGTGCCGCCATATCCCGGCCACGTGCTCGGCGCGCCGGTGCAGGGAGTGCCGCTGTTGTTCGGATCGGAAAAACAGACCACGTAGAAATGACCCCATACGCCGTTCGAGGCGAACATGGATACGTCGGGCAGATCCCGCACACCATCATTGGGAATCCCAGCCAGCCCGGCTTGCCAGCTCGGCTTGGGTGTTCCCGCGCAGGTGCCGTTCACGATGCCGTAAGTCGCCGGGTCCGGGGTGCCGGAGGCGCACCCGCTGGGCCCGCCGCTGCCCGCCGACACCTGTACCCAGCCCTGGGCCGCCGCGGTGGTGCTGGCGCAGAATCCGTTGGGTCCATACCCTGTGGGATAGCCGGAAAACTTGGCAATCAGGCTGCTGGCGCAGGAGCCGTTCCAGGGAATCTCGGGAATGTAGGAGAGCGCGGAGCCGAATGTCGCGGAGTTGGTGCTGCTCCAATATTTGCTGGTCGTGCCATCAAACGTGTCGGCGAAGTCCGTGCCGCCGACCGCGACGTTGTAAGCCGTGGAAGCGAACGCGTTCACGCCGATGCCGTGCGTGGCGGTGGACGTGGCGGTGCTGCTCGCGTCGCAGCTTGCTGCTCCCTCGTCGCCAGCGGAGACAAACACGGAAATTCCCTCTCCCGCGGCCTGTTGGTAAAGCTTCCCGATGGCCGCGTTCGAGGCGGATCCGTTTTCCGCCTCGCAATTGCCGTAACTGATACTCATGATGGCGGGCGGCGCGGCGGCGTTAATGATGTTCTGCATGGCGATGAAACCGCCAAACGTGGTGGCTGTATCGCCGCAGGCGCCTACCACGATCGCGGCTCCCGGGGCCGCGGCGCTCGCCCACTCGGCGTCCAGAATCGCCTCATTATCAGCTGACGTTACGCCCGGCGGAGTGCAGTTGTTGACTCCCGTCGGCGGCTTGGGATGTTCGGTCGTGAGCGAACCCGTGGAGTATTGCGTCAAGCCGAACGTACTGCGGAAAGAATCCCAGTCCGTGGGGCCTGTTGCGGGCGTGTAGATGTCGGTGTCCTCGATCACCGCGATGGTCTGCCCCGAGCCGGTGATTCCCTTGGCAAACAGCGGGTTAAAATCGTAGATCGTCGCCAGATCTGCGGGGGTCACCGCCTGATTGGTCTGTCCCCCCGAACTGAACGTATACTTCGGACGGACCATGGTATGCGGCCGGAAATCGTGCAGGGAGACGACTCCTTCCACTACGGGCGCCAACGCGGCGGGAATTTGCGGATCGCTGACATTGGCGATGTGCGGCACACCCTCCACGCTCAAATTGTGGATCGGCGTGCGAAACGCCCGCCGCACTTGCCCCGCGCTTCCCGAAAAATCGATCAACAAGCCGTTCGGATATACCGAGTTCACGACGAAACCATGCGACTCCAGCCAACTGGTCACCGCCTTGATGTCGGATTCGGCCGCGCCGAAGTTCTTGCCCCACTCCTGGGCCGTTACCCACTTGTGGAAATTGGCCGACTTCGGGTTGTACAGATCCTCGACGAATTGCGCAGCCGCCTGCTCCTGCGCCGGCGAACGCTTCAACTGGAGCATCATGTGATCCATCGGCAGCGCACTCGAAACCTCGCCGAGATCGTTTTCCGCATTCGCTTCGGGACGCAAATTTCCCGTGAGCGTCACCATATTGTTTTCATCCACGGGGTTGTAAATCAACGCCCGGGCGCGCCGGCCTGTATTTTGAGAAATGAGAGCGATCGAACTGGCCGTTAAAAGTGCAACCACGGAGAAAACCGTGGCGTATACTCGTCGGGTCTGGATCATAAATCTCCTTACAAAGCCACAATCGACGCGGGAGGACTACCCCTTAATGGACGAGACCGGACGGCGGGGTGAGTACCGAAAAATACACTCAACCGGGAGGAAGCATCTTGGATAAGTCGTTGTACAGAACAAAGACCACGACCACCATGAGAAACACGAACCCGACTTTGAGAACCGCTTCCTTTACTTTCAGATCCAGGTCTCGCCGCAACAGCATTTCAATCAGCAGCATCAGGATGACGCCGCCGTCCAGAATCGGAATCGGCAGGAGGTTGAAGATCGCCAGGTTCAGGCTGACGCCCGCCATCAGTTCGATGAATGGAAATGCGCCCTCGCGCGCCGCTTGTCCAGACATCTGAGCAATCCGGAATGGCCCTTCGATGGACTTCGGCGACATTCTCCGCTCAGCGATTCCTTCCAAAAATCTAAAGATCAGTTTGGCGTTCTGAACGTTACGGCGGCAGGATTCGGTGAACGCTTCGCCTAGCGGCAGCTTAACCACTTCCATGGGCTGCTCGAGCAGCACGCCGATCATCCAGCGCTGCTGGCCCTCCACCTCGCGCTGTGCCGGCGTCAGGGGAACCTGATGTAAAACGCCGTTGCGCGAATAGGTGAGTTGAAAGGGAGCTCCCTTGGTCTGCTCGATGATTTCCTGGAGCCTGGAAGCGCTTCGGAGAGGCTTGCCGTCGATGCTGACCAGAACATCGCCCTTTTGCAGGCCTGCTTTTTCAGCGGCATCGTTGCCCTTGACGTATCCGGCCACTTGCACCTGCGATTCCTGCATCCAGCCGGCCTGGCCGGCGCCGAGCTTCTCATCGTACGCAGGGGTTACCGAGAAGTGCAGCAACTGGCCATCGCGCTTCACCACGACGCTCATCGCCTGACGCGCCCCGGCAATCTCCTTCATCACAACGTCTTCCCAGGTGGGATTCTGAATGTCGTCGATCCGCACTACCTGGTCGCCTTCGCGGATGCCTGCCTGATAGGCGGCTCCGGTTGGCGTCACGACACCGACGATGGGGGAATGCGGCAGCGGCACGCGCAGATAATGCTGCGTGAACATTCCGGTGAGCAGCACTACGGCCAGCACCAGGTTGATGGCGGGGCCGGCGAAGGAAATGATCATGCGCTGCCAGCGCGGCTTAGCGAGAAAATTCCTCGGATCGGCATGGACGTTCTGGTCGCCCGGATCGGTCATGTCGCCGAACTGCTCCCCGGCCATCTTTACGTATCCGCCAAACAGAATGGCGCAGAACCGGAAGTCCGTTTCTCCGCGCTTGAAGCCGAACAGGCGGGGGCCGAAGCCGAAGCTGAACGCCTCGATCTTTACATCAAAGAAGCGCGCCGCCCAATAGTGGCCCAGTTCGTGAACCAGGATCATCACCCCGATCAGAACCAGATACCACCAGATATTTTGTAAAAAAACCATCCGCGTTCTTTCTTATGTGCGAAGCGCCGCTGGCGCGGGCTCCAGTTTACCCCAGCGGGCTTCGATCACCTGCCGGGCCTCCTCGCGGGAGGCACGATCTATTTCTAACACTTCCGCGATTGTCCGCGGCTCGCGGCCCGGGATCCGGTCCAGGGTTTCCGCCACAGTCGCGGCAATGGCCGGGAAAGGAATCTTCCCCGCCAGAAACGCTCCCACGGCAATCTCATCGGCCGCGTTCAGCGTACACGTCGCCGAACCGCCCGCTTCCTGCGCCTCATAGGCGAGCTTCAGAACCGGGAATTTTTGAAAATCGGGGGCCTCAAAGGTCCACGTCGCGGCTTGCGTCCAATCCAGCCGCGGCACCGGCGCATCGGCGCGTTCGGGATAGGTAAGCGCGTACTGAATTGGCATCCTCATGTCCGTCGCGGAAATCTGAGCAATCACGCTGCCATCCGTGTACTCCACCATGGCATGGACCTTGGATTGGGGATGAACCACCACTTCTACCTGTTTCGGCGGAAGATCAAATAACCAACAGGCCTCAATCACCTCAAAACCCTTGTTCATTAAGGTGGCGGAGTCTATGGTGATTCTGGGGCCCATCTTCCACGTTGGATGATTCAAGGCCTGTTCAGGAGTCACTTTCGCCAGCGCTTCCGCCGGAGTCTGGCGGAAAGGACCGCCGGAGGCCGTCAAAATCAATTTGGCCACTTCATCGCGCCGGCCGGCCCGGAACGACTGATGAGCGCCATTATGCTCGCTATCCACCGGCAGGAGTTCGCTGCCAGAGGCTCGCATCGCCTCGATCACCAGCTTGCCGCTGGCCACCAGCGTCTCTTTATTGGCCAAACCGACACGCTTTCCCAGGCGGACGGCCTCATAGGTAGCCTCCATGCCCTCGACGCCCACGATGGCCGACATGACAAACCCTGCTTCCGGAGCCTTGGCGACGCGAACGCGGGCGTCTGCGCCAAATGCGAGATCAGGAGCTGGAGTCCCGTTCGCGCGAAGATGTTCGCGGAGTTGCTCCAACGCGGCTTCATCCGCAACAACGGCCACTTTCGGGCGAAATTCGGCGATTTGTTGAGCCAGTAACCTGGTGTTGCGGCCCGCGACCAGCGCATAGATCCCGAACCGGTCAGGCCAGCGGCGGACGACATCGAGCGTGCTGGTTCCAATGGAACCCGTCGACCCCAAAAGTGTTAGAAAAGTCACCCTTGACCTTTATACTATCACTGATTCTGAAGATGGTTTCGGAGAGCTTTTTTCCTCTGGACTGCCTGACCTCACCCTTCGTAAGAAGGACCCCAAAGGGGCGCCGGGGAGGATTGCTTCAGGGGTCTTTATGAGGTTAGTCTCGCTTTGGTGGGAGTTTGGCCTCCCCGGCTTGATTCCAATATTAGGATATCCTGATCCAAAAAGCAACACTTTTTTGTAGGTAAACCTTAACTTTTTTTTACCACAGCCGCCAAGTGTTTCTTACAACCATGTTTCTATTGGACATATGCGCCTTCACTTCTTCACTACCACTCCTGCCCAGTCTTCCAAAACACGGATCACGGAACAGAAATCGTCCTCGGCGCGCCCGGAAGCCATATTTGCCCGCAACATCTGTTCCGTCAGGGCAGTAGCGGGAAGCGGGACTCCCAGGCTTTTGGCCGACTCGAGCGCCAGGCCGACGTCCTTATGCATCCACTTGGTGGCAAAGTTGGTCCCGAAGTCCCGGGAGAAGATGTAAGGCGCTTTGAACGAGATAAGCCCGCTTTTGGCGGCGCTGTTATCAAGGATCTCCAGCATCAGGCCGGGGGCGATTCCACCTTTGGTAGCCAGGACCATGCCTTCGGCGAACGCTTGCATGATGTTTGCCAGAATCAGGTTCTGGGTCAGCTTGGCCTGCAACCCCTGTCCCGCAGGTCCACAGTAGTAGAAGACTTTACCCATGATTTCGAAATAGGGTTTGGCCCTTTCGAATGCCTCCTGACTGCCTCCCACCATGAACGTCAGGGTGGCTTTTTCGGCGCCGGGCTTCGATCCGGTGCAGGGCGCATCCAGGAAATGGACTCCGCGGGAGGCGAACTCCTCGCCGATCTCTTTGCTCACCGCCGGGGAGATGGTGCTGCAGTCGGCGATGATCGCACCCTTCTTCGCCCCCTCCAGCAATCCCTTCGGACTCAGAGTGATCTCGCGCGCCATGGCCGTGTCGCCGACGCAATAGAAGATGACATCGGCCAGCCTGGCGACATCCTCAGGGGTCTTGCAGGCTTTGCCTGCTCCTTCTTTGGCCAAATCCCGGGCCTTTGAAGCCGTGTGCGACCACAGCGCCACATCGTGGCCCGCCTTCAACAGATGCCGCGCCATGGGAGCGCCCATGATGCCGAGTCCAAGAAATCCTAGTTGTGCCATAAACTAGATTCTAACGAATGAAGCACCCTGTTCTTGTGACAAAGCGGATTTATCCGGAAGCGATCGATTTTTTGCGTCAGCGCGCGGAGTTGGATTACGAAGAGTCGGACGAGGGTCTGGCCCCGGCGGCGCTCCTTGAGAGAGCGCGAGGAAAGCACGCAATTGTGAGCCAGCTCACGGACCGGTTTTCAGCCGATGTGATCGCCCAGCTCGACCCATGCGTGCGGGCGATCTGCAATGTCGCCGTCGGCTACGACAACATCGACGTCAGTGCCGCGACGAAAAAGGGCATCCTGGTGACGAACACGCCCGGCATCCTCACCGACACCACAGCGGATTTCGCCTTCGCGCTGCTGCTGGCGGCGTCACGCCGCATTGCCGAGGCGCACGCGTATGCGCACTCGGGCAAATGGACCCGCTGGACCATTGACCTTTTGGTCGGACAGGATATCCATCACCGCACGCTCGGAATCATCGGCATGGGACGGATCGGGCAGGCCATGGCGCGCCGCGGCCTGGGTTTTTCCATGCGCATCCTCTACGCCGACAGCCAGCCGGTGGAATTGGATTTTCCCGCCGAGTTCGTGTCCAAGGAAACGCTGCTGCGCGAATCAGACTTCATCAGCCTTCATGTGTCGCTGAACGACAGCACCCGTCATTACATTGGGGAGGCGGAGCTGACGTCGATGAAGAAAACCGCCATTCTGGTGAACACGGCGCGCGGCCCGGTGGTGGACGAAGCCGCCTTGGCTCACGCGCTCAAAAACCATTGGATCGCCGGCGCCGGACTGGACGTTTTTGAGCAGGAGCCGCGGATTCATCCGGAATTGCTGACTTGCCCCAGCGCGGTGTTGGCCCCGCATATCGCCTCAGCATCCGTGGCGACGCGCACGCGAATGTCGATGATGGCGGTGGAAAATGCGGTCGAGGCCGTCGAGCGCCGCCGCCCTCCCAATCTGCTTAATCCAGAGGCTGTTTTGCCAGGAGCCTGAGAACGAGCAAATCCGAGGGTTGGAATGTGGTCACCGGGACGTTGGTCAAGTCCTCGTCGCGCTCCACCACATGGCTGCGGATCATGGTGCGCAGTTGAGCCACGGAAACCCCTAGCTCTTCGGCGGCTTCCGTCTCCGAATATTGAGATTTTCCCGTTCTCGATAATTGCAAGATACGAACCCTCTTTTCTCTACTATTCGCATTGTAGAGGCGCGGCAGGATGACGCCCAATCAGGGAGAGTCCCTATTTACGCGACCGTATCGCCTAAGGTACGAATGTACTAGGGCGAGGAATCAGTCCTCTGGAATCGCGAACCGGTCTCCGGTATCGCCAACCCATTGCTTCAATCGCGCGATCAGCCTCTTGCGCTCCGCCCGGTAGCCGTTGTTCTGCGCAAGATTGGCCTGCTCGTAGGGATCGTCGTTCAGATTGAACAGCAGCCACGAGCGGTTCTCAAAACAGACATATTTCCAACCGTCGTGCGTCACCAGGCCGCGGTAGGGCGTGTTGATGCTGTCCGCGTGGCCGGTGGGAATCACGTTTTGCAAATAAGCGGAGTCAATAGCGGGCGCCGTGGCGGGCGCAGTCAGATATCCGGACAGGTCCGTTCCCTCCATCCACCCTGGTTTGCGAATGCCGCAAATCCCCAGCGTGGTCGGCGCGATGTCCACCGCGCCGGACAATACGGGAACGCGGCGCCCATTCATGCCTTCGTAGCGCGACTTGCCGCCGGAGAAGATCATCGGCGTGCGGATGGACTCCTCAAACGGATTCGTCTTGCGGTACATGCCCTGCGATCCGTGCATATCACCGTGATCGGCGAAGAACATCACGTAGGTGTTGCCGGCCAGGCCGGCTTGTTCGAGCGCCTCGATCACGCGGCCATAGTTCCAGTCCAGATTCTCGATCATGGCATAGTATCCCGCCAGATCGCGGCGCGCCTGATCCTCGATTTTCTGCGAGCGCGCGACGTTCGGACGCAGTTGCAGGCGCTCCGGATTGTAGTTTGCCAGGAAGCGCGCCGGCGCGATGTACGGATCGTGCGGCGGCTGAACACTGAGCGCGGCGAAAAACGGCTTGGTGTTGCCACTTCGCATCTCCTCGCCCCGCTCCTTCACATAGGCCAACAAAAGATTGGTCAGCTCATCGGTTTCATAGCCAGGAAGCCGGTAGTGAAACGCGTCCTTGCCCCGCCCGCCGTGAACCCAGCAGTCCCATTGACTGTTGTTGTTTTCGTATCCGATCCAGGACTGAAAACCTCCGCGCTGGTCCGGATCGGTGATGAAAAACGCGGCGCGCCCTTCCTTCTCATGAAAGCCGCCCAGGTGCCACTTGCCGAAGTAAGCGGTGCGATACCCGCTATCGTTGAAGACGTCGGCGATCGTTTTTTGCCCCTTCGGCAGCGGAAATTCGTGTCCCGGCACGCAATGATGCGGGTAGCGCCCGGTGAGCAACGAACCCCGGAATGGGCAGCAAAGCGGAAAGCCCGACACGTTGCGGATAAAATCCACCCCATTCACGGCGGCGCGCTGCAGATTGGGCGTTCGCGCGTTTGGGTCGCCGTGAAAACTCAGAGCCTGGGCGCGAAGTTGGTCTCCGAAAATCCAGATGATGTTCGGAGGCGCATCCGGTTTGGCCGGCGCGGCGGGAGGGGCCGTCTGTTCCGCTGCGCCCAGCGCCGCTCCGGCGAGCGGTGCTGCGGCCGCTTGAAAGAATTTCCGGCGATTCATCGCGTCTACTTTGCGAACTTGATGCAGGTTGGCTTGGGAACGCCTGTCACCGTCCCGGCGGCGGCCAGCTTGCCCGTCGACGCATCGATGCTGAAGATCGCGATGTTGTCCGAGCCCTGATTTCCGGCCAGCAGCCAGCGGCCCGTGGGGTCGATCTCGAACTGACGCGGGGTCTTGCCGCCGGAGGAGATGTGTTGCTCCGCTTTCAGCAAGGCCCGCTTGGGGTCGTTCACGGAAAACATCACGATGCTGTCGTCGCCACGGTTGGACGCATAGACAAACTTGCCCGTCGGATGCATGGCGATCTCCGCGCCGGTGTTGTCGCCAGTAAAGTTCTCGGGAACCGTCTTCACCGTGTTGAGGATGGTGAATCGCTTCATCTCGGTTTCGTAGAAATACTCGGAGATGACCAAACTCAACTCCGTGAGCACATAAAAGAATTTCCCAGACGGATGCATCACCGCGTGGCGCGGGCCGGAGCCGGGGGGGAGCGTCATGAACGCCTGCGTTCCGACGGTGAGTTGGCCTTTGCGCTCATCGAAATTATAGATGGCTACTTCATCGGTGCCCAGATCCGCCACCAGGGCCAGCTTGCCGGCGGGAACGAATCCTATCCAATGCGGATGCGCCGCGGTCTGCCGGTCGCGATTCGGCCCGGAGCCCTTACGTTGGATGAAGTCCGTCGCCTCACCCAGTTTTCCGTTGCCGCTAATCGGCAACACTGTGACGCTACCGCCCGAATAATTCGCCGTGATTGCCCAGTGCCCGGTTTTATCGATGGCGATGTAGCAAGGTCCGGAGGACTTGACGCTCATGGTGTTCAGGGGAGAGAGCTTGCCGCTGCCGCGGTCGATGGAGAAGCCGGTCACGGCGCCATCCTTCACTTCATTCACTGCGTATAAGTGCTTGCCGTCCGGATGAATCGTCAAGTAACTCGGCGCATCCGCGTCGGAAACCAACTCAGGCGCGGACAGTTTGCCGGATTTGGGATCGAAGTCCGCGAGATAAATGCCTTTCCCTGACGTTCCGATGTAAACGTGTTCGCCAAAAAGGCTTGCCGCCGCGATCAGTAGCGCTAATACAGTTCTTCCCATCCATTCCCCTTCGTCTGTGTTCGGTTCCGGCAGAGATCGACGCTCCGCAGCCATGCTCCCAGTGGAACCGCCTTCGCTTCAGTAGCAATTTGAGGTCCGCTCGCCGGCATGGATGCGTCAAAATTCTCCGACTGTCCGCTTTGCCGCGAACACTCTGCCTCTCTTAGTGTACCGTCTGCGTTCACGGGGAATGCCATCCAGAGGCTGGCATGAGGACACTCACCATTTGGATTGTTGTATCACAGTTTGATTTCGCGACGCCGGAGGGATCATAATCATCTCCTAAAGCTCGGGACTGCCTCGGTGCCGCGCGTCGTCCGTGTTCCTTGGTCCAGGCCTCTAACGTGGGCCAGATCGAGCAGCCGCTCGAACAGGTGAAGCAGACCATGATGGCCAAGCGCGAGGGTGTGATCGCACAGGCCGCCGCCGGCATAGATGGAAGCTGCCGGACGCGTTTCAAGCGGCTGCGGCCCAGTCGAACGGATTGAAATTGGCGACGCGCAATACGAAAGACTTTCCGCCTCGGCGCGGATGACGTCTTTTTGAGGCTGAGACTCGTCTAACGGTCATGACCTGGCTCCTTCTGGCGGTCCTGGCGTTTCAAATACCGGCCTTCGAAGTCGCGACGGTGAAGCCGACGCCCGCGGCCACCCGCATCATCGGCGATTTGTTTTCCTATCCCGGAGGCCGGGTGGTGGGGATCCGGTGCACACCCAAGCAACTGGTCGAAGAAGCCCTGCAAGTGCGCACCTACCAGGTGAAAGGCGGACCCGCGTGGATGCGGGACGAATACTTCGACATCGACGCGAGACCGCCCGCAGGGTCGAAGTCGAGCAAATCCACGGTGCGGCGCGCCTCCCTGAACGCCGAGCAACGCCAGATGCTGCTGGCGCTGCTCGCCGACCGGTTCCAGTTGAAATGCCATCGCGAGACGCAGGTGGGGCCGGTGTACTTTTTGGTGCGGACGAAGAAGCCTCTGAAACTGAAGGAGCCGGAACATAAGGACGATCGCAGTTGGGCGGGCGATCCAGACGGAGGTGCGTTCATCGGCGGTGGCGTCGCGGGCCAGAACGTCTCCATGGCGGAGTTCGCCGCGCGACTGAGCGGACGCCTGGAGCGCCCCGTGATCGATCGCACCGGTCTGAGCGGCTCCTACGATTTCAAGGCCCTCTACAACGCGGGCGACGAGCAGCCCGATGTTGCAGCCTCGATCCTCATATCGATTCAGGAACTCGGCTTGAAACTGGAGGCAGGTAAGGGGCCGGTGGAGACGATCTTCATCGACAAAGCGGATAGGCCTTCAGAAAACTGAGATGGAGCGACCTTTTATCTTAACGGGCGACCCGGGAGCGAAGGGGATAAACTCCTAGATAAATGCCATCGTTTTGATGCCGGAGATATCGAACCGCTTCCGGCAGCGCATGTTCTTGCACATGGCTTTGTCGTCCATCAGCACCATATAGCTGAGGAATTTGGCGAATCTGGCGCGGTCGCGCTCGTCGGCGCCCCGGGGAAGCTGCTCGACTTTCTTGCGCACCATCCAGCGCAGATCGTAGGTGTCCTGGGTTCGGCAGAAGGGACAATTCAGCAGCGCCGGTTTTGTGGTCGGGGATTCACGGTAAAAAGATTTTTCTTCCATCTAGACACCCCTCATGCGGTAGCCATCATTTTCCGTGTAACCTGCTTCAGGCTGGCGTCGAGCAGGAGTGCGAGCTCATCCACGTCGCTCTTGGCGATATTCAGAGGCGGCGAGAGGCGGATGCAGTTGCCGAACGTGCCTCCCTTGCCGATCAGCAGGCGATTTTCGCGAGCCATTTCCATCAGCGCGAGCGTCGCCTCCACAGCCGGCTTCTTCGTTTCGCGGTCCTCCACCAGTTCGATGGCCTGCATCAGGCCCATACCGCGCACGTCGCCGATCAGCGGATACTTCGCCTTCATCTCCTCCAGCTTGCCGCGCAGGTACGCGCCTACCTCGGCGGCGTTGATCATCAGCTTGTGATCGTCGATGAAGTCGATCACGGCCTTGGCCGCGGTGGCCGTGACTGGATTGCCGCCGAAGGTCGAGATCGTCGCGCCTTTTACGGAATCGGCGACCTCCGGCCAGGCGACGGTCAACCCAATCGGCGAGCCGTTGCCAAGGCCTTTCGCGCTGGTGATGATATCGGGCTGAACGCCCCACTGTTCGATGCCGAACCACTTGCCGCCGGTGCGTCCCCAGCCGGTCTGCACTTCGTCGCTGATGT
>JBBIVT010000068.1:0-9498 GCA_037439565.1 Acidobacteriota bacterium
CGCTGGCCGCGCCGGCGCTCAGCGGATCGGGCGTCTATTTGAATCCCACCGGCGTGGTCAATGCGGCCAGCTATGCGCCGTTTACCGCGGGACTGTCGCCGGGTGAGTTGATCGTCCTTACCGGCACGGGCCTCGCGTCAGGTAACTTAAAGGTTGCAACGTCATCTCCGTTCCCGACGGTGATTAACGGCGTGCAGGTGCTGATTGACAACATCGCCGCGCCCCTTTATTACGTCAGCCCGACGCAGATTGCGGCCATTGTTCCGTATGAAGTCGGCCTATACAGCTCCTCGCTGGCCACCGTGCAGGTAGTGAACAATGGCGCGAAGTCGAATGTCGTGAGCGAATTCCTCAATTTGACAACGCCAGGGGTCTTCACCAATCCAGCCGACGGCCTCGGGTTGGCAGCGGCGCTGCACGCGGATTATTCGCTCATCACGGAGGCAAAACCCGCGTTAGCCGGCGAGAATATCTCTGTGTACCTGACCGGACTGGGCATGGTCACGCCCCCGGTGGCCGACGGCGCGCCCGGTTCGTCCACCACGTTGAACAACACCACGCAGACCATCGCGGCCGATATTGGCGGAACATCGGCCACGGTGCTCTACTCGGGTCTCGCGCCAGGCTATCCAGGGCTGTATCAGCTAAACATCACCGTCCCCACCGGGTTGACGGCAGGCGATAATTTCCTCAATGTCGCCGGGCCGGATGCCTATGCCTCGGAAGCGATCATCCCCATCGGCTCAGGATCGGCCCCTGTAACGGCCGCGAGGGCGAAAGAACAAAATGGCCAGGGTCAGAATTCCAGCCAGCATTGGAAGCCCAGACCAAGCCAGAAAAGCGTTGTTCACCAGCCCATACAACCCTAACGCCGCCGCGGCCAGATCGCAAACGCCCACAATGCGAAGCCCGGCCGTTTTCTGCCGCAGCAGCAGAGCGGCAAACATGCCCAGGGCGAGCGACGCGAGCGCCCATTTCATCAACGCCGGGTCGCGGATCCCGTCGATCCGCGCCTGCGTTGTCTGGCTGAGCGGAAGATCGATCAGCCGCAGGGTGGCAAGGTTCTCCGCAACATCGCACGCCGCGGCGAGCAGTCCAAGCGCCGCCGCGAGCCACGCCATCCCGCCGAGCAGCATCGCCATGAGGACAAAGAGCGCGGCGTAGCAAGCGATAAAACCGAAGTCCGCGTATTGTTTCAGCCGCATCGCTTCGCGATCCGGGCTGGGGGCATCGCTCAGGATCGCGTCAACCTCGGCGACGTTCTGTACGACTTCCATCGCCAATACCGGATTGGTGATGCCGCGTACAGAGCGCGAGGCGCTGGAAAAATAGGGAGGCCCCGAAATCACCGCGACGGCGGCGAGGCACAGCGCCGCCACCATGCCGATCATGCCGCGCTGCCGGTCCTCATGCTCGCGCATGTCGGTTATCCCACCAGCCGGGCGGCATCTTTGGCGAAATAAGTCAAAATAATATCCGCGCCCGCTCGTCTGATGGACGTGAGCGACTCCAGGATCGCCCGGTCCAGATCCAGCCAGCCCCTTTGCGCCGCCGCCACGATCATGCTGAACTCGCCCGACACCTGATACGCTCCGATTGGCACCGGGAAGCGATCCTTGGCCATGCGGATCAGGTCCAGATAGGGCATCGCGGGCTTGACCATCAGCAGGTCCGCGCCTTCTTCCAGGTCTAGCTCCATTTCGTGCATCGCTTCGCGGGCGTTGGCCGGGTCCATCTGATAGCTGCGGCGATCCCCGAACTGCGGCGTGGATTCCGCGGCTTCCCGAAAAGGCCCATAAAAGACCGACGCGTATTTCGCGGAATACGCGAAAATCGGCGTGTGGGAAAATCCGAATGCGTCGAGCGAATGGCGGATGGCGGCCACGCGCCCGTCCATCATATCCGACGGCGCAACCATATCCGCCCCGGCGCGGGCGTGCGAAACGGCCGCTTCCGCCAGCCAGCCGAGCGTCGCGTCGTTATCCACTTGGCCGTTGACGATTTTTCCGCAGTGTCCGTGGCTGGTGTACTCGCAGTTGCAGACGTCGGTAATGACCAGAAGGTCCGGCACCGCCTTCTTCACCGCGCGCACGGCTCTTTGCACAATCCCGTTTTCGTCGTACGCGCCCGAAGCGTTTTCGTCCTTCGTTTCCGGGATGCCGAACAGAATGATTCCGCCCACGCCGAGGGCGTGCGTCGCCTCGCACTCTTTCACCAATTCGTCGATCGAAAGCTGGAAATTCCCCGGCATCGAACTGATCTCCCGGCGAACACCTTCTCCCGGACAGGCGAACAGCGGTAAAACCAGTTGCGCCGGCTCCAGGTGGGTTTCGCGAACCAGGCGGCGCATCGGCTCGGACACGCGCAACCGGCGTTTTCGGTGAATCGGGAAGGACATGGTGCCTTCATTATACGAGCGTCCAGCGGCGGGCGGGTAGGCTGCAAGCCACATCGTCGTGTAGGGGAATATCCTACGAGAAGAGTGGGAATATACCGATATAAAACCGCATATGCTTCGCGTAATATACTTCTTAATACGTTTCAAAGCAGGAGTATCTGCCAATGCCGTGGGCGAAAATCGTGGAAGAAATCAGAAACGGACGCGAGAAGGGCTCGGAATTGCTGTACGCGGCAGTCTGCGATTGCGCCCGGCCTCATCTGTTTCAACGCATCCACCCGGAACTCGTGGACGATCATATCCAGGAGATTGCGTTGATTGTGCTCACCGCCGTCCGCCGCGGGGAATTGCGCGATCCCTCTTGTTTGATGGGGTTCGTGCGCACGGTGACCCGGCGTCAGGTGGCGGTCCATATTCGCCGGGAGATGCGTCGCCGGCGCCGGCTGATTTCCGTGGAATGCGCGGACACCCCGGCGGTTCCCTCGGGCCAATGGCCGGACGCCCGCATTGCCGAACGGGAAAGGGTCGCTGCGGTGCGCCAGGTTTTGGGCCGTCTGCGTCCTCGGGATCGGGATATTCTGATGCGCTTCTATGTTGAGGAGCAGGAACCCCAGGCGATTTGCCGGGAAATGAAGCTCACGGCCACCCAATTTCGGCTCTTTAAGTCGCGGGCGTTGGCAAAATGCGTGGAATTTGGCCACCGTCTGCTGAGCGCCCGTCAGTCCACCAAGCCACTGCGAATCGCGTAGCGCGTCAGTTCCGCGTTGGTCCGCATGTTCATTTTTTCCAGAGCCCGGGCGCGGTACGTGCTGATCGTCTTCACGCTCAGCGACGTCTCGCCGGCGATCTCAGAGACGCTCTTCCCCGAAGCGATCTGGCAGACGACGTGATACTCGCGGTCGGAAAGGGCCTCGTGCGCCGGACGCTCCGAACCGGCTTCCACGGCATCGGCGAGCATTTCGGCCAAAGCGGCGCTGACGTATCGCTTTCCAGCCAGCACCCTGCGAATGGCCCGCAGGAGTTCTTCCGGGCCGCTGTTCTTGGTAAGATACCCGTTTGCGCCCGCCTTGATCGCCCGAAGCGCGAATACATGCTCCGCATGATTGCTGAAAATGAGCACGGGCAGAGCCGGCTTTTTCCGGCGAATTTCCTGCAGAACCTCCAGCCCGTTTCTTCCCGGCATCACGATGTCGAGGATCACCGCGTCCCAAAGTTGTTCGTCGATCCTTCGCAGGGCTTCGTCTGCGGACCCCGCCTCGCCGACGGGACCGAAATCGCGCTCCTGTTCCAAAACGTGTCTTAGACCCGTTCGCAGTAGGGGATGATCGTCTACGAGTAGTACTTGAATCACAGTCTTCCTAGCGAGTCCGGCATTCTCTCAGCGAGGGCGGCAATCGAATCGTAGCAGAATTTGGCAGACAACTTGCACATAGCAGGCGCAGTGAGCAGCCCGATCGTTACAGGTTAACAGGTTCTGAAGCAGTACCGGAAAAAGCTCCCGATCGCGGCTCTGTAGAAATTACCGATTTGCCGTAAAAATGCGGCAAACAAAGAGATCCCGTGGTTGCTCCCGCGGGCGCCGATTCCCGGGTTTGGCGTTTTCTTTCGCCGGCCCGGGAGATCGGTAGCATAGACTTGTTTTAGGGGAGAGTAAAAAGATGAATATAAGCATCAAAATCGCAGCCATCGCGGCATTGAGCCTTGCCGGAACCGCTTGCGCGACGAAGAAGTACGTCGCGCGGACCGTCGCACCGATCGACGCGCGAGTAACCGGAACGGAAACCAAGAACACAGAGCAGGACAAGCAGCTCGCCGAGGAGGCCAAAAACATCGAGGAACTGGATCGCGGCCTTTCCCGGACGCGGGAACAGTTGAAGGACACCGAGACCAAGGCCACCGCTGCCGGCGATGCCGCCGCCAAGGCCGATCAGAAGGCTGACGGAGCCTGGAAGGCCGCCGATGGAGCCAAGAGTCTGGCCCAGCAAGGCCTCGATGCCAACGTCCAGTTGGCGAGAACCGTGGATGCCATGAATAAGTTCCAGGTCCTGAAGACGGAGACCGTGCTGTTTGCGGTGAACCGGTCCACCTTGACGGCCGATGCCAAGTCCCAGCTCGATGAGCTGGCCAAGTCGACCGAAGGTCTGGATCGCTTCGTCATCGAAGTGCAGGGCTTCACGGACAAGACAGGCACGATGGAGATCAACGAGCGTCTGAGCCAGGCGCGGGCGCAGGAAGTGGCGCGCTATCTGGCCAATGACCACAAGATTCCCGTGCGCAGCATCTCACTGCTCGGCTCGGGCTACGCCCAGCCGGTGGCCGACGACAAGACGCGGGAAGGCCGCAAGTTGAACCGCCGCGTGGAAGTCCGTTTGTATGTTCCGGAGGCGGCAAACGCATCCAAAACGGTAGCCGCCCGCTCCGGCGGGCAGCAGTAACGAGTTTTTACGGTCTAGGCCGCCGTACCCTCCGACCCGGCGGCCTTTTCAGGGCAGGCGCCCGAGGAGATCTTTTGCGAGGAGATCTGCACGCTTCGCTAAACTGACTGCCGTCAGAAGATCTTCATCCCGCGCCTGCTCTGCTTGTTTCCGAAACGTCCTGATCCTCTCCGCAATCTCCTTCTGCTCCGGCGTCAGATTTTTTCCCTCAACGATTGCCAGCGTGCGAGTCACGCTGTCCAGACTCTCTTCCAGTATCTTGGTATTCTGACGGAATTCCTCGGGCGTGAACATCTGTGCCAGCTTCGGCGGGGCCGCGGGCTCCGGCGTTGCCGGCCCGGTTACAGGCTTCGGAGGCTCCAGGCGTTGCGGCGGCCGCTTGGCGACGCGCTTGGGCGCATCCGGAATCTCCCCAAACACCCCTGGAGTCATCTCCGGGAGCGCCGGCGGGGCCACTTGAGACGGATCCGTGCCGATCTGCGGCGGCTCCGGCAATGCCGGCGGCTCCTGCGGAACTTGAATGGCGGGGCGTGACGGCGGCGGAATGAAGACGCGCGCCTGTGTCTTCTGCCGCAGGCACGAGGTCGATGCCAGCGTCAGCGCCAGGATGCCGAAAATGGCCCGCGCGTTGCGCATCTCGTTCTATTTAATGATCAGGCATGCCGGACCAGCGCCGGGAATTGCATCTGAAAGGAGGTCCCGCGCCCCAGCTCCGTTGAAAAGTTGATAGTACCATTATGCAATTGAACCGCCCGGTACGTCATCGCTAATCCGATGCCGGAGCCTCTTTGTTTGGTAGTGAAATAGAGCTGAAACACTTTATCGCGAGCCTCGGGAGGGATGCCCGGGCCGTCGTCGGCCACATTGAGCGCCACCGCCGTGCCTTCGCGAGAGACCCGCAGCCATAAATTGCCGCCATTTTTCATGGCCTCAATCGAGTTCAGCACCAGATTCAAAATCGCCTGCTTCAGCATATCGGCGTCGCCCCGGATCGGCGCGGGGTCGGCGGCGGCCTCGAACCAGATCTTAATGTTGGCGAGGCTCGCCTGCGGCGTAGTCAATTCGGCAACTTCCCGCGCGATTGCCGCCAGGTTCACTTCCATGAGCGTCACGTCGACCGGCTTTGAAAAATCGAGGAAGGTCTTTACGACGCGGTCCAGGCGCCGTACTTCCTTGGTCAAAATGTCAAGTTCGCCGACGAGTTCCTCTTCCGGCTCTCCCAGGCGCGCGCGCAGCAGATCGAGGCGCAGGGAGATGGCGTTCAGCGGGTTCTTGATTTCGTGAGCCACGCCTCCGGTCAGGCGGCTGATGGCCGCCAGCCTGGTGGCCACGTCCAGTTCCGTGGCCATCCGATCCAGCAGGCCGTCGAGATTATTCTGCAGTTCCACCGCCTGTTCCCGCGCGCCGCGAAATTCCTCCCCTAGGACGTTCAATTTTCCTTCCACCGCGGCGAACTCCGGCGCGGGATTCGCGTGCGTATCGGCGCTGAGAAAATTGCCTTGCACGATTCGATCGATGGTCGCCTCGATGCGTTTGAGAGGCCGCAGCACGCGATTGCTGGCCAACAGTGTAATGAGCACCGACAGCAGCAGCGCCGCGCCGGACACGTAGGCCAGCGTGGCGATCTGCGTCACCACCGCGGCGCGCAGCAGCGCGCTCGAAACGATCACCTGGATCTGGAACAGGGGCTGCGCTTCGCCCTTCACCCCTAAAGGCACCAGAAACTCATAATCCGGACGCGCTCCGCGCAGAATCAGGTCCCACAAGCGCCGGTAAAAAGGCCGGGCGCTCCAATCCGCGAACGCCGGCAGCGTCACCAGCGGCTTGCCGACGCCCAGCGGATTCGACGATGCGACGATGGTGCCTGCGGGCCCGGCGATATTGATGTCCTCGATCGCCGTGGACAGCTTCAGCATGTTCACCAGCATCGTGGGAATGTCGGGATCGGCCGAAACGATGCCGGTCCACAGAGCCTTCACAGCGTCCATATCGGAGGGGAGCGGATAGGTGTCCGATTTCTGTCGGATGCGGTCGGTGACAAACGCTTTTGCCTGATCCGCCGCCAGCTTGCTGTGCTCCAGCACCTCGGTCGAAAGAAGATCCGCCAGATTCGCCAGGTGGACCAGGGAAACGGCGATCGCCACGGAGGCCACCAGCACCACAATGAGCAGCACCAGCCGGATGCGCAGGGACATATTGACAGCCATCAGGGACGTTTGCGGTAGCCGGACCCGGACGCGCACGATCCTCTACGCTCCGGCGGTCTGCGCGCCATATTCCTTCAACTTGTTGAACAACGTTTTCTGGCTGATGCCCAGCACCTCCGCCGCCCGGGTCTTATTGTGCTTGGTGTGTTCCAGCGTCAACTCGATCAAGGCGCGCTCCGCCTGCTCGATCGTGAAGCCAACGGGAATCCGCAGCTCCTCGCCGTTCTCCGATGCCGCGGCGGCAACCGGAGCGGCCGCCGGCGCGCCGCCGCCAAAGCCCGCCGCCAGGTGAACAGGCAGAATCGTGCCCTCGCTGGCGAGGATCACCGCGCGCTCCATCACGTTGCGCAGCTCGCGCACGTTGCCCGGCCAATGATAAGCGCGGAATCGTTCCAGCACTTCCTTGGACACGTCCGTCACTTTGGTGCCATGCTTGCGATTGAGGTCGCCAAGGAGCGCGGAGGCCAGCGCCGCCAGATCCTCCTTGCGTTCCCGCAGAGGGGGCAGGGGAATGGGAAATACGTTCAGCCGGTAAAACAGATCCTCGCGAAATTTTCCTTCCCGGATAGCCGCATCGAGAGGCGAATTGGTCGCAGCCAAGATCCTTACGTCCAACTGAATCTCCGCTTTGCCGCCGAGCCGGCGCACACGCCCGTCCTCGAGAACGCGCAACAGCTTGGCCTGCAGACTTACCGGCATGTCGCCGATTTCGTCCAGCAGCACGGTGCCGTTCTGCGCCAGCTCGAAGCATCCGGCACGCCGGTCGACGGCGCCGGTAAAGGCGCCCTTTTCGTGGCCGAACAGCTCGCTTTCCATCAACGTATCCGGCATTGCGGCGCAGTTCAACGCCACGAATGGACCGCTGCGCCGCGGACTCAGCATGTGAATCGCGCGCGCCGCCAGTTCTTTTCCGGTGCCGCTTTCGCCCGTGATCAGCACCGCCGCCCGGCTCGGCGCGACCTGCTGAATCAGGCTGAAAACCTCGCGCATCTTGGCGGAGGAGCCGACCATCTCGCCCAGCAAGCCCTGATTGCTTAACTGCCGTTCGAGGCGCTCGGCGTGCTCGGCCAGTTTCTCCTGCGCCGCCGCGCGTTCCAACAGCAGCCGCAGCGCCTGCGATTGCACCGGCTTTTCCAGAAACCAGAAAGCTCCCAGATCGTGGACCATGTTGACGGCGGTTTCCAGGCTTCCATACGCCGTCTGCACGATGGATGGCGTCGCGTCGCCATCGTCTTTCAATCGCTTCAGCAGCTCCTGCCCGCTCATGCGAGGCATGTTCAGGTCTGTCACGATGACCTGCGCGTTAAACGCGGCATGCTTCTCCAGCGCTTCCTGACCGTCGGCGGCCGTTTCCACGCTGTAGCCCCATAGCTTGATCATTCCCGCGAGCGCGGTGCGCTGCGATTCCTCATCGTCGACCACGAGCACTCGCGTCAAATCCCGTTCGGTTTCCATCGGATACTTCTATTGTGACAGGTGACGCGCATGATATGATGCCTCGCATGCTGGTCCGCCCGTCGACGAAGTTTATCAAATTAAGTTATGTGATGTGCTTGATTCTGGCTGCGGCGCTTGCCGCCTATCTGAAGACCGAAGGCCCATCCGATGCCCGGCGCTGGTGGATTCTGTCCGCCCCCGCGGGTCTGATCCTGCTGACGGCGGCGCGTCACATCGGCAAGCGCCTGATGAAGCTGGAGATCACCGGCGACCGCCTGCGCTATGAATCCGGGCTGCTCGCCAAATCGACGCGTACCATGGAGCTGAGCAAGGTGCAGGACGTGAGGGTGGATCAGACGCTGGGGCAGCGGATCGCCGGCGTGGGTGATTTGTCCTTTGAGACCGCGGGCACGGGCAGCCGCATCGTGATCCGGTCGATCGATCGCCCGCAGCTCGCCGCCGATCACATTCTGGAATTGGCGAAGTCGCAGCGGGCCAAGCCGGAAGCAGGCACAACGCCGTAGATCCAGAAAAACCTTCGCTACAGGCCGGCCTTGGCTTCGTCGACCGTAGCAAAGAACGGGAACACCGTGTCGAGGCGCGTCACGCGGAAGGAGTCCCGCACCGTGCCCTTCGCGCCCGCCATCCGCATGGCGCCGCCGAGCTTCACCAGTTGTCCATAGGTGTCAATGAAGCGCCCGATTCCGGTGGAGTCGATGTGTGTCACGCCGCTCATCTCGAAAATCAGGCGCGTGCGGCCGTCTTTGAACAACGCCGGCAGTATCGCATCCAATTGGCGGCAATCCTCGCCCAGCATCAGCTTCCCGCGCAGGAACACCACGCTCAACGATCCTTCGCCGTCGACCCTCTCCACGCCCAGCGCCATTTATTCGACCTTCTCGAACACTTCATTGTACGGCGTCGTTTTGCCGTCCGCTTCCACTTTGCTGCCGGCGATCGTCAGCGTCTTGCCATCGGCCGAAACGGTGTAGAGCGCGGTATCCACGGCCTTATAGCGCGC
>JBBIVT010000068.1:9598-11825 GCA_037439565.1 Acidobacteriota bacterium
TCTTGCCATCGGCCGAAACGGTGTAGAGCGCGGTATCCACGGCCTTATAGCGCGCCTTCCTGGTGACTTCAAACACCGTGTTGTCGTTCTTCCTGCGCACTCGTGAGCCTTTCAGGATCTCATGTATATGTTTGCGGCCGGCGTCCACAATGGAGATGTGATCGTAGCCTTCGGCCCCCATGACCGCGTAATCCTGATCCTGCACGCGGGCGAAGAAGTTGATGCCCCGTTTGCTGCCGCCGGCGGTCACCACGGCGGACTGCCAGCGGATGCCGTCGCGCTCATCGAGGATCCTTAGATCCTCCTGCTTCGGCGCTTCGCCGGCAAACTTTGACCGCGCGACGTTCAGCCGCCAGGTTCCATCGAGAGCATTCTGCGGCGGAGGCAGGTGCCGCATCATCAGGTTCCTGAACTCCACCACGCTGCCGGCGTTATGCTGTTGCAGAGCCAGGAAGCCGTCTGTGAACGTGTTCTTTTCGTCGGTGAAATCGACCGTCATCTTATCGTTCACGAAGATCTGAATGTGATTGCCCTCGACGACAATGCGCTGCGTCCACCAGGTGTCGTCTGGAATCAATTGTTCAAACACCTTGACGAAGTTGTACAGGCTGCCGGTGCGCACAGGATCGGAGTGGGTATTGTCCACCTGCGCCTCATATCCCTTGGGGAACCCCGGACCGAACGCCGTGCGGAAATACATGCCGGAGTTGCCTCCGTGATTGATCTTCACCTCGGCTTTGAATTCGCAGTTGACACACTTTTCCTTCATCCAGAACAGATGACTGGCCGGGCCGTCGCCGGTAATTGCGCCGTTTTTGACGGTCCAGGACTCGGGATGCTCGTTAGCCTTCCAGCCGTCCAGTGTCGAGCCGTCGAACATCGGCTTCCATTCGTCGCGTTTGTGGCGGGCGGAGAGGAGCGCGGAACATAAAACGAGCGCGAAGAAGAGATTTCTTGCATTCATGGCTTAATCCAAGAGTGTAGCGCACTTGTCCGCATTTCTCCCTTCGCCAAAAGTTTAAGTACCCCCGGCCGATAAGGTGCATAGTTGGGGCTCGTCCTCGCAAACGCGCAGAGATAATCGACATGTTTTCGATCATTGGAATCGTTGTTGTCATCGGAGCTGTGATGGGCGGCTATCTGATGGAGCACGGCAACCTGAAAGTGCTCATTCAACCAGCCGAGCTGGTCATCATCGGGGGCGCCGCGGCCGGTACACTGCTGATCGCCAATCCGCTATCGACGGTGATGGGCATTGTGAAGGGTCTGCTGGGCGTGCTCAAGGGCAGCCCGCACAACAAAGCGTCCTATACCGAGACGCTGAAAATGCTCAATGAACTGTTCATGCAGGCCCGCAAGCTGGGCATGGTCAAGCTGGAGGAGGACGTCGAAGATCCCGCCAAAAGCCAGGTGTTTTCCAAGTACCCGAAGTTCCTGGCCAATCATCACGCCGTGCATTTCGTTTGCGACACCATCCGCATGTCCATCAGCGGAGGCGTGCCGGCGTTTGACCTGGACCAGATGATGGAAATGGACATGGACGTTCATCATCACGAGGCGGGCGTGCTGGTGGGCGCGCTCACCACCGTCGCCGACGCGCTGCCGGGGCTCGGAATCGTTGCCGCCGTGCTCGGCGTGGTGATCACCATGGGCGCGCTCGGCGGTCCTCCCGAAGAGATCGGCCACAAGGTCGCCGCCGCGCTGGTGGGAACGTTTCTCGGGATTCTGCTGTGCTACGGATTCCTGGGTCCGCTCGCCGGCAATATGACCAAAATCAATGACGCGGAGATGGACTATCTGCGCTGCTTGCGTTCCGGCGTCATCGCCTTCGTGAAAGGCTCCGCGCCGGTGCTGGCGGTGGAGTTCGCGCGCCGCAGTATCCCGGGCGAGCATCGGCCCAGCTTCAAGGAACTGGAAGCGGCGTGCCGTGGCGGCGGCGCCGCGCCGGCGGAGGCGAAGTAAGTGCCAGAGGACGCTCAGCCCGTCATCGTCATCAGGAAAAAGGGTGGTCACGCCGGCCATCACGGCGGAGCGTGGAAGGTGGCTTACGCCGATTTCGTCACGGCCATGATGGCCTTGTTTATCGTACTCTGGCTGCTCAATTCCAGCGTGCAGGTGCGCAAGGCCATCAGCGCGTATTTCCAGGATCCTTCGGGCACAGGATCCCATTCGGGCAGCGCCAGCACGGGGACGGGCGAAACGGTTTCCGTCAATAAGGACAATATGG
>JBBIVT010000068.1:11925-24733 GCA_037439565.1 Acidobacteriota bacterium
GGCAGCGCCAGCACGGGGACGGGCGAAACGGTTTCCGTCAATAAGGACAATATGGATCAATTGAAGGACAAGCTGGAGCAGGCGCTGAAGAAGAGCCCGGAGTTCGAAAAGATCAAGGATTACGTCCAGATGAGCGTCACCGGCGAGGGCCTCCGTGTGGAGATGATGGAGAGTGAAAAAGGCGTCTTTTTCGAATCGGGCAGCGGCAGGCCCAGCGAGGCCGGCCGCGAGCTGATCGAACAATTGGCCGGGGAGCTGAAGAAGCTGCCCAACGATTTGATGATCGAAGGCTACACCGATGCGAAGCCGTTCGCCAACGGGGGCGACTACTCCAACTGGGAATTATCCGCCGACCGTGCCAACGCGGCGCGGCGCGTGATGGAGGCGTCTGGATTGGGACATGGCCGCATCGTGCAGGTGCGCGGGTTCGCCGACCAGAAATTGCACGATCCGGAGCATCCGGAGGCGGCGTCCAACCGCCGCATTTCCGTCATTGTGCGCTATCAGGATGTGCTGGATGAGCCGGAGCCGCCAGCCGCCGGAACATCCGAAAAGCAGCCGGAAAAATCCGTCAAGCCGGAGCGCTAAGGCTTCTTCTTCGGCGGAGTCTCCGGCTTCGCCGGCTCTTCTTTCAACTGATCCTCCGGGGTCGGGCCGGAATCCTCAAACGTGATCGCCGATGACGCGCCGTACATCTGGTACAGCTTGTACTCGGCCTCATTTTTCGAATTGCCCCGGTTGTGAACGGAATCGAGTTCGTAATGGAACGGCAGGGTAAAAATCTGGCCGGCGATGTCGGTCGGTTTATAGTCCAGCGTCAGGGCCACGTCGCGAACCGGAAAATCCGGCGGAATCTCCACCGTCTTCAGCGTGATCCGCTGAATTTCCTTGGTCTGGGCGTCGGCGTAAACCAGGCCCGTGTACGCGGACGTGTACTGTTTCTTCGATTCGTCGTCGTACATGGAGTAGCCGTGATCCTTTTCAATGCGATAGGAGAACACATACATCAGCTTGCCGCGCAGCGTTCCCCAATGGTCCCAGGCGAACTGCGCTTCATCGGCGCGGTCGAAAATATTGTGCAGCATGCTGCCGAATTCGCCCGAGGACCGCACCCCGCCGAGCTGATCGTGGCTGATGTTGTGCACCGACTGTCCGTTGATCATCTGGACCTTGTACGTTTCTTTCTTGTCGAAGAAACTGAGCTGCTCCTGAATCACGTCACCGCCGGCGCGATAACGGGAATCCTTGGGGTCGTATTGCCGCCGCGTGGTCTGGACGCACAGGTAGTTCGGCAGCTTGGCCGTGTAGTTGAGCGCGTACTCGCGCATCGCCGCGATTGCCTCGGCCTGCTCGACGGAGTCCGGCGCGGGCCGCGTGGGAGCCTTCGGCGCGGGTGGAGGAGGCGGAGGAGCGGCGGCCAGTTCCGCCGATTCTTCTTCCAACTTGCGCAGGGCGGCCACCGTGCGCGGACCCGCACCCATGCCTTGCAGCTCTTCGATGGTGCGGTCCTCCAGCTTCTGCGACATTTTGATGTTCTTCTGGATGTACGCCGCCGTCATCCGGTCGTCGCCCTTCATTTTGATCTGTGACCGGATGAACTGCGTCAACTGATCGACGGTCATGGCCCTTTGCGCGAGCATCAGCGCCGCCGCGCAAAGCAATAGAAAAATTCGTTTCATGGCTTCTTCACCGGCTTTTCCGGATCTTCCTTGGGTTTATCTTGCTTGGAATCCTCGGTCACTTCCTCGAAAGAGATCGATTCCGTGGTCGAGAACTTGTGATACAGGTGGAAGGTCGTCACGTTCTTCACCAGGTAGCGTCCCTCGCGGGAATCCAACTCGGACTTGGCGGGTAGCAGAAACTCCTGGTCCGATATCTTGGCGATCTCGTATTGCAGATCCTGCGATGCCTCCTGAATGGGAAAATCTGGAGGCAGATTGACGCATTCCATCCGGATGCGCATCACGTTTTTGGTCAGCATGTCGGCGTAAACCGATCCGCGGTAGGCCGCCACCACATGCCTGTCCGAGGGTTGATGATAAATGTCGTAACGCGACCGGTCCTGCCGAACTTCGAAGGAAAATACATAGGTTCGCCGCCCGTGCCAGGTGGTCCAGCGCTCCCACTCAAAACGCGTTTCCGTGGCCGGGTTGAAGATATCTTCCAGCATGCTGCCGAACTCGCCCGACGAGGTCGCGCCGCCCAACTTGTCGTGATCGCGGCCGCTGACCATCGAGCCATTCACCATGGTCACCACGTACTTTTCCTTGTGCTCGTTATAGCTGAGCTGCTCCTGGATCGTGTCCACCTGGCGCCAGTGGTCGCCTGAGCCGGTAGGATCGACGTTGCGGCGCGTCACCTGAGTGCAGAGGAAATTCGGCAGATTATTGCTGTAGTTCAGCGCATAGGCACGGATCTGGTCGAGAATCTCGGCTTGTTCGATGGACGTGGGCGGCGGAATCGGCGGCGGAGCCGGAGCCGCCGGCTTTTCAGGCATCGGCGGAGGCGCAGCGGGCAGACTGGCCGATTCCTGGCTGAGTTTCCGCAGCGCGGCCGTGGTGCGGGGCCCCGCGCCCAGCCCCTGCAACTCCTCGACGGTCTTATCCTCCAGCCGTTCCTTCATCTTGAAGTGCTTCGAGAGGTAATCCGCCACCAGCCTGTCGTCCTGTTTCGCCTTTAACGTGTTCCGGATGAAGGTAGTCAGCTCGGCCACCGTGAAGGTGCGTTGCGCGAGCGCAAGAGTGGCCGCGAATACCAACGCGCACACCACTCGCTTCATGGTCATGGACCCTAATCGTTAGACGTACCGCGCTTCTTCGCGGGTTTCTCGATTGTGGCCGGCGCGGCATGCTGCGGCAGCGCTTTGGCGATCGCGTCCAGCGCCAGGGGCGCCATGATCCGGTATCCCTTGGCGTTCGGATGCAGCCCGTCGTCGGCCAGATCTTCCTTCAATTCGCCCTTTGAATCCACCATCGCCGACCAATAATCCAGGTAAATATGGTGCCGGTTGGCGCAGAAGCTCTGGATCCACTCGTTCAAAGCCTTGATGAATACCGGAGGCCGGTCCGGCGTACGCTCGAACGATTTATTGTCCGCCTTGTGATAGTCGCTCACCGGCAGCACGGACGCGAAAATCACCTTGATTTTGTAGGTATCGCACAGATCGCCGATCATCAGCAGGTTGTCTTCGATCCGGGTCAAGGGGATGCCTCGCGCCAGATCGTTCGTCCCGGCCAGAATGACCACCGCTGACGGCCGCTGGTCAATCACGTCCGCCTTGAGGCGCCCCAGCATTTCGCCGGTGATCTGCCCGCTGATGCCCCGGTTCACGAACGGCCGGTCTGGGAAGTATTCGTTCAGGCGCCAGAAATCGGTAATGGAGTCGCCGTAGAAAATCACCCGGGGCTTGGCCGGATCGGGCGCGCCGAGCTTCCGGTTGTCCTCGGCGTAACGCTTCAGATTATCGCGGTCCGGATTGGCGATGCGCGCTTCCTTGGCATCGAGCAGGGCGCGGAAATGGGTGTCGAGCCGCATCTGGTCATCGCGCAGTTCCGCCAACTGTTTCTGCGCCGTCTCGGGGAAGGGAAACGGCTTCGGTACCGCGTCCGACAGCGTCAGAAACGCCTTCAGGGAATTCATCAGCGCGAACACCGGCTGCGTGGTTCCTGGCTTGGCTTCAAGCGCCGCGCAGGATTGCCGGGCGCTTTCAAGCACCGGCTCCGCCGCGCGCTTCAAATCCGGCACCGCGACGCCTCCTGCATCCATCAGTTGTACGGTCCTTTGGCAGAGCTTATTCATATCGGCGGTGCTTAAAAGAGGATTCTGGGCAAATACGCCGGTAGCAATCCCGAGCAGAACGATGATTCTGACCCCTGGCCGCCGGCTCCTGGTGATTCTCACAGCTTCTCCTCCTTGATCAAGTGCAGCGTCACCGTGCCGATGGGGAAATTCATCCGCAGTTGGATCTGAACTGGTAGCTTCTTTTCGTCGTCGGTCAACCATACCAGCACGCGGCCCTTGCGGTTATAGATGACGCCGTTCATCAGGAACGTTTCGTACCGAATGGTCTTGTAGGTGGCCGTGCCGGTTTTCAGCACCTCGCGCTCCTGTGCTTCCACCCTGACGGACGCCGAATGATGGCCATCGCTCACCGGCAATTGCGCCGACTGGCCGGGGCTCAAGGAAATTCCTCGCGCGCGAATCAAAGCCCCCAGCACGTCGTGGACGCAGTGGGGAATCGCCACTTCGTAAGTATGCAGCACGGTGTTTTTTTGCAGATCCCGCTCCACATAGGAGGCTTTCTCCGCCGCTCTGTCGTAGACCACGTGGGTTTCGTGATGCCGTTTACCCTCCTGGGCGTCCAATGTGCTGCTGGTGGCGCAAAACGGTTCTTCGTACGTGACCCCATAGGCGTCCTCGACCTTAAACAGCGTCGACACCAGGCCCGCCGATTCCACCTTCAGATGCGCGTTGGTCTTGTTGGACTCCACCACCGCCTGTCCGGCGTGGATTAACCGCCATTCGATGTCGTAGGTCAGCCGTTCGCTGGTAGGAACCGTCAGGGTCTGCGCCGGAAGCGTCCAGCAGGCGAAGAAGAGCAAAGGGAGCGCGCCGGCGTAATCCTGCATTCATTTCCGAGTTTACACCGTGGCGGAACGGCTTCGCTCACTTCAGATACTCGTGGAACCAGTCAACGGCCGGCTTTTCACTTTCCCGGCGCGCGAATTTCGCCCGGTCATTGTACACTCGTAGCGTGAGTCTTCCCGGCCGCCATTTCGTCCGTAATCTTGTCACCGGCCGGGCGCTGGTGTTGCAACTGGTCCGCCGCGATTTTCAGCAGCGCTACGTCGGATCGGTGGCGGGCTGGCTGTGGGGCGTCGTTCATCCTCTGGTCCAGTTGGGAATCTGGTACTTCATTTTCGTGAAGTGCCTGCATCAGACCATGCCTCCGGGCTCGGTCACGCAAAGCTATTTGATGTTCCTGTTCTGCGGATTCCTGCCCTGGATGCTGTTCCAGGAAACGGTCCTGCGGTCGGCCAACATCATGGTGGAGAACGCCAATCTCATCACTAAGACGGTATTTCCCTCGGAAGTGCTGCCCGTTTCGGTGTTTTTGTCGTCGCTGATTCATCACCTGATCGGCCTCGCGCTGGCGCTGATCGCGGTGCTGTTGGTGGAGAAGCACCTCAGCGCGAAGGTGCTCCTGCTGCCGGTTTATATGGTCTTTGTCGGTATGTTGGGCGTCGGCGTCGGCTGGATCGTGTCGAGCCTTCAAGTGTATTTGCGGGACACCGTGCAGTTCCTCACCGTGGTCATGACCTTGTGGTTCTGGATCACGCCCATCATGATCTCCGAGACGAAATTCCCGCAGCAGTTCCAGTTTCTCGTCGCCTGGAATCCGCTGAGCTGGGTGGTGCGCGCCTATCGCTACCGGCTTCTTTCCGCGGAATGGCCGCACTGGCAGGAACTGGCGGTCCTGGCGGCGTATTCCATCGGCACGTTTATCGTCGGCGGCCTGTTTTTCCGCCACCTGAAGCGCGGCTTTGCGGACGTTCTGTAATTACAAAATCAACATGCAATCCCCGTAGGAAAAGAATCGGTACTTTTCCTTCACCGCGTGCCGGTATGCGTCGAGCGTCAGTTCTTTTCCCGCGAACGCGCAGACCAGCATCAGCAGGCTTGACTTCGGCAGATGAAAATTGGTCAGCATCGCACTCGTGCGCCTGAATCCCGCTCCGGGATGCAGAAATAGCCGCGTGGTGGGTTTCGCCGGGTCGCTCTCGATTGCCCGGACGCTGGTGGTCCCCACTGCGATCACGCGTTTGGCACGATCCATCGCCTGCACCGCTGCCGGCGGCACAAGGAACGATTCCTCGTGCAAGACGTTTTCTTCGACGACTTCGGAATGCAGCGGCTGAAACGTCCCCAGCCCCACGTGCAGCGTCACTCGCGCGATCTCGCCCTTACACTGCGCAAGAATCTCAGGCGTGAAGTGCAGCCCGGCGGTGGGCGCGGCTACGGAGCCTCGATGCTCGGCGAAGACGGTTTGATAGCGCGCGCGGTCCGCTTCGGTATCGGGCCGTCGGATGTAAGGCGGCAAGGGCATATGGCCGATCCTTTCCAGCACCTCGAACAAGTCTCCGCGCGGGTTGAGACGGACGACGCGCTCGCCAAACTCGCCCCGGCCTAAAATCTCCGCGCTCAGATCGCCGGAGATGAGGATGCGCTCGCCTGTGCGCATCTTCTTCCCGGGGCGGACGAGCGCCTCCCACGTGTGGGCGGTGATCTGTTTCGTAAGGAAAATTTCCACCCGTCCCGTTCCATGCTCGCGGCGGCCATACAGGCGGGAAGGGAACACGCGCGAGTCGTTCAGCACGATGCAGTCGCCTTCGCGCGTGTAAGACGGAAAGTCGCGGAAACGGCGATCCTCCCACGTCCCCGTCGCGCGGTCGAGCACCAGCATGCGCGAGGCGTCGCGCTCGGCCAGCGGCTCCTGCGCGATCAATGGTTCGGGAAGATCGTAATCGAAATCGGAAACCAGCATTGTTTCCAGGGTAACGTCGCGGCGCGGCGTGCCGCATGGCCGGGTTTTCAGTTCTAAACTAAACACAGATGGTCATTCTCGGCATCGAATCCTCATGCGATGAAACCGCCGCGGCGGTAGTCGAGGACGGCGCGGCGATTCTTTCGAGCGTCGTTGCTTCGCAGATGTCGATCCACGCCAGCTATGGCGGCGTGGTGCCGGAACTCGCCTCGCGCGAGCATCTTCGGGCGATCGTGCCCGTGGTACGCGAAGCCCTCGCGCAATCGTCGAAAACGCTGGACCAGATCGACGCCATCGCGGTGACCCAGGGGCCCGGTTTGATCGGCTCGCTGCTGGTCGGCATCACGTACGGCAAAGCTCTGGCGATGGCGCGCGGCATCCCTTTGATTGCGGTGAATCATATCGAAGGACACATCTACGCGGTGGAAAGCCAGAATCGCGTGGAACTGCCGGCGCTGGCGCTGGTGGTGAGCGGAGGCCACACGCACCTGTTCGAGGTGAGCGAGGACCATCGCTACCGCCTTTTGGGTAAGACGCGTGACGACGCCGCGGGCGAAGCTTATGACAAGGTCGCCAAACTGCTCGGCTTCGGCTATCCCGGCGGCCCGGTGATTGACAAGCTCGCGCCGCATGGCGATCCCCGCGCCGTGAAGTTCACGCCGGCCAGGATGAAAGGCAACACACTCGATTTCAGCTTCAGCGGCCTCAAGACCGCGGTGCTGCGATGGGTCGAAGCGCGGGACATGGCCGAAGAAATCGCAGCGAGGCGAGCCAGTGGCGCGCAAACCGTGGAAGAATGGCTGCGCGTGACACCTCGCGCCACTTTGGATCTGTTGGCCTCCTTTCAAGCGACTGTCATCGACGAACTACTGCGCCGGGCGGCGCGGTCGGCCGAAGAAATCGGCGCGCGCGGGGTGATGATCTCCGGAGGCGTCGCCTGTAACGCCGGGCTTCAACGGGCCGCCGGCCGCAAACCGATGCCGTGCCCAGTTTATTTCCCGGCGCTTGATCTGGCGACGGATAATGCCGCCATGATCGCCGCGGCCGCCTTTCCAAAGCTCGAGCGGCGCGACTTTGCCGGGTACGATCTGACGGCGCAGGCGAATCTCGCGCTGGCCTAGCCTCTCACCGCGTGATTGATTTCGTCCGGCGCGCGGGGTTGGTGGACGCCGTGGGCTGTCGCCTTCGCCCCCCAACGGGATCCACTCTGCGCTAATAATTGAGGATGCTCCGACGCGCTTTCCTTTTTCTCCTTCCCCTGCTCGCTTCCGCCGCAGTGACACGCGTGGAGATTGCTTCCCGCGCCGATCTGCCCGTCGACAACTATGAGCGCATCACCGGTAAAGTCTACTTCGCCGTCGACCCGAAGCTCGCCGCGAACCGGATCATCGCCGACATCGATCTGGCGCCGCGGAACGCGCGGGGATTGGTTGAATTTTCGGCGGACCTGGAAGTACTGAGGCCGAAGGGGAAGGGCAACGGCACCGCTCTGGTGGAGATTTCCAACCGCGGCGGCAAGGGGATGGTCAACATGTTCGACATGCCTTCCACCCGCGCCAGCACGGACTTCGGCGATCCGCTGCTGTTCGATCAGGGCTTCACGCTCGTCTGGATCGGCTGGGAGTTCGACGTGCCCGACGGCGGCATCAAGTTGTATGCGCCGGTGATCAAGGGCATCACGGGGGTCGTGCGCTCCGAAATCACGGTCGACCGGCCGGCCACTTCGCAATCCCTGGGCGACCGCAGCCAGATCCCGTACGCCGTAGCCGATGCTGCCTCGGCGACGCTGACCGTGCGCGATTCGCCCAATGGCCCACGCGCCACAATCCCTCGCGATCAGTGGAAATTCGACGCGGCGTTGACGCACGTCGAGTACAATTTCGCACCGGGCCGGATTTACGAGGTCGGCTACACGGCCAAGGATCCGGCCGTGGTGGGTCTCGGCCCGGCGGCGATTCGCGATTACGTCTCCTACATCAAGAAGCAGGGTGAGGTGGACCGGGCCGTCGGCTTCGGCGTCTCCCAAAGCGGCCGCTTCCTTCGCACGTTCCTTTATTACGGCTTTAACGCCGGCGAAAATGGCGAGCGCGTCTTTGACGGCGTGTGGGCGCATGTCGCGGGAGCCGGGCGGGGCAGCTTCGATCATCGCTTCGCGCAGCCTTCCCGCGACGGACATCCCCGGCTGAACCTGATGTACCCGTCGGATATTTTCCCGTTTACCGACGAGCCGGAGACGGACGCCGGCATCACCGACTCTATCCTTGAACGCGCGCGCAAGGACGGCGTAGTGCCCAAAATCTTCTATTCCAACGGCGCATATGAGTACTGGGGCCGCGCCGCATCGTTGATCCACATCAGTCCGGACGGCAAGAAGGACGTCCCTCCCGCGCCCGGCACGCGCATTTTCTTCATCGCGGGCGCGCAGCATGGACCCAACGCGCCGCCCACCAAGACGGTCACGCAGAACCGCGTCAATCCCGAGGATTACCGCTTCGCGATGCGCGCCCTCCTGCTCGACATGAACGCCTGGGTGACCACTGGGGCCGCGCCGCCGGATTCCAGGATTCCCCGGATCGGCAAGGACGAACTGGTCGCCCCTTCCGCGCTGAATTTCCCGAAAATCCCCGGCATCGCGGTCCCCAAGGAGCCATATCTGGCCTGGCATCTCGACTTCGGGCCTGAGTTTCGAACGAAGGGTATCGTGGCTTACGATCCGCCCAAGGTCGGCGCGGCGTTTCCGATCCTGGTGCCGCAGGTGAACACGGATGGCAACGAGACGGAGGGCATCCGCCTGCCCGAACAGGTGGTGCCTTTGGCCACTTACACGGGCTGGAACTTGCGCGACCCGAAGATCGGCGCGCCGGACGTGATTTACAACATGGCTGGTTCCTTCATCCCCTTCGCAAGGACCAAATCGGAACGCGAGGCACTGGGAGATCCCCGGTTGTCGATTGAGGAGCGCTACTCCAGCAAGGACGCCTATCTCGCCCAGGTGAAGCAAGCCGCCGAAGCCCTGGTGGCCGACCGTATGCTGCTCAAGGAGGACGTCGGCCCTGTGGTTGCGAAGGCCTCGGCGCGGTGGGATCTGGTGATGAAATAGCCGGGACTCTACTAAAGCAAGATGCCGGACAAGCGATTCCGCATCATTGCGCTCGCATCAGCCCGACCGTCATCATGTAGACGCCCGGTTCGACGATCGGCGCGACACTTGGCGCGCAGAGGAAGTCATTGACGCCTGCCTCAAGCACAAGGGCGTCGAATAGGAACATTCCTGATTCACGAAAGGGACGAAGCTTGCCCTCGCCGCCGATAAGGCTCCCATGGGCGAAGACCCTCAAGGCGTCGACAAATTCCAGGAATTCCTGGCGGAGATCGCCCAGGCACCTGAGTTTCCGGCGCTGTCCCGGTCCATCGAAGAGGTGATGCTGCAGGTCGATGCGGAGGCTTCGATTCAGCACATTACCAATGTAATTCTCAAAGATTACAGCCTGACTCTTCGGATCCTCCGCACGGCCAATTCCGCGCTGCATCATCGGGGCGGCAAACAGATCCATTCCATTTCCCAGGCCGTGGCGCTGCTGGGGGTGGAGGCGGTACGGGAGATGGCCACCAGCGTGGTGCTGCTCCAGCACTTCCGCAAGCACTCGCCCGGCCTGAAGGAATTGATCCTGCTCTCCTTGCTGAGCGCTAACCACGCCCGCGAGGTCGCCAAGCGGATCAAGTATCCAAGGAAGGAGGAAGCGTACCTGTGCGGGATGTTCCGCAACTTGGGGGAGATTCTGGTCGCCTGTTACCATTCGCGCGGATATGCCGCGGTTCTCCTCAGGATGCAGGAGCGGATTCCGGTCGGGCAGGCGTGCCAGGAGGTTCTAGGCTTTGACTATGATCAGGCCGGCCGGGCCGTCGCCGCGCGCTGGCGCCTTCCCGAATGCGCCCGTGATTGCATGAACGACCGACTCATCCGCCTACGCCGCGCCCCGACGACGGAAGCCGAGCGGTTGGAAGCGATTACCCATTTCGCGCACAAGCTGACCACCGCCGTCTATCGCCGCGAGCCAAGCGGAGCGCGGGCCAGTGTGAACCTGCTGCTCAGCAGTCTTGGGCCAGTCCTCAATCTGACCCACGACGACGTCCGGGAAATTGTTGAGCATGCGCTTCAGGAAACACAGGAAGTGTTTCATGCCATGTCCGTGCCAATAGATCATTTACGCCTTCGGAATCAGACCGAAGCGGCCCTCGAACAAGCCGATGACGAAGCGGTTGAGGAAGCTGGGACAGAAGCCGAGGCAGAGCCCGAAACGCTGGCATCCCTGCTGCGTGACGTGACCGCGCACGTCGACCGAAACGAGGACCTTCGCGCCACGACTTTGATGGTGATGGAGGCTATCTACCGCGGTGGTCCGTTTGATCATGTGCTGTTCGCCTTGCTCGACGACAAAGGCCGCCACGTGGTGGGAAAGCTAGGCTTTGGCGAGTCTATTGATAAGTTCATCGAAAACTTCGCTTTTCCCGTTACAGGTGCTTATAGCCCAGTGGCTTCCGCCGTAGCGAAGCGGATCGACATTTTCGTTGCCGGACCACGCGACCGCCGCTTTGAGGGCACGCGTTTCGCCCAGCTTTTTCCCGCGCCAGTGTTCGGTCTGTACCCGCTGATCGCCGGAGGTACGCTCATCGGGTGCCTGTATTTCGACCGTCAGGAGCCGAAACTTTCCGACGAAGCCGCTCTGCCCGCGATTGGCGCGCTGCGCGATCAGTTGTGCCGGGCGTTGACGCAGAAGAATCCGGGCGGGGTTCTTACAACCACCGGAACGGGCCGATAAGGTTCACGGCGGCGAAAGGTGTGTGCGATGGCATTGGATGTTTTGATTGTGGACGACTCGGCTGCGATCCGGAAAATCCTCCACCGGGTTCTGGTGCAGGCCGAGGTGCCGCTCGGTAAGGTACATGAGGCCGGTGATGGCAAAGAAGCCTTCGAAAGGCTCAAGACGGAGAAGATCGGGCTGATTCTGTCCGACATCAACATGCCGAACATGGATGGGATCGAGTTCCTGACCAAGCTGAAAGGCGACGACGCATTCAAGGGCGTCCCCGTGCTGATGGTCACCACCGAGGGCAGCCAAGCCAAGGTGATGCAGGCGCTGGAGCTCGGCGCCGCCGGATATGTGAAGAAGCCGTTCACGGCGGACCAGATCAAAGAGAAGCTTACGGGGATTATTTAAATGGAAACGGTAACCCAGCAGGACATTGAAAAGGCTGTCTCCAAGGCCGCGCGCGAGGTCTTCGACACGATGTTGTGTCTGCCGCTTGAAATCGATGCTTCGGTCATGCGGAGCCAGATCGAGCCGGAGACGTTCCACGGGGTGGTGGCGTTGGTGGGCGTGGCCGGGTCGTGGACAGGGACGGGCCACATATCCTGTTCCCCACGGTTTGCCGAGAAGCTCGCCGGGGCGTTGTTGATGAGCGAGTACGACTCAGTGAACGAAGAAGTCCTCGACGCAGTGGCCGAGGTGGCCAATATGATCATCGGCAACGTAAAGACGATCTTCGAAGAGCGGCTGGGGCCGTTGGGGCTGACCGTGCCAACAGTGATCTTCGGCCGGAATTATCAGACGCGGTCGGCGGGAGTGAAGGATTGGGTGCTGGTGAAACTCCATTCCGGGGGGGAGGAGATGGACATCAACTTCTGCCTGATGCCCAGCCGGGCGCCGCAGCACGCACATCGGCCGGAACTGCTGACGGCGTAGGGAGGTTGTCCACCGGGGGCGATAGGCGCTTGAAATCCCGGCTAAATCGGTTACAGTAGAACTATGCGCGCATCCCGAAACATTATTCTCTCGATTTGTTTTATCGTGCCGGGCCCGGCCGTGTTTGGCCAGGACGGCGCCGGACAAGACATCAAGGCGGCGGGCGGGTCTGCGAAAACCGCGGTCGTCAAGACGGGCGCGGCGGCCGGAAAGGTAACCGTCGTCGGCGTTAAGGGAGCGGGCAGGGGCCTGAAATGGGGCGCCAAGAAGCTGGCTTTAGGAACCGGTTCTGGAATCGAGAAGGGTGGAGCGGCGCTGAAGTCGGCCGGCAAGTAAGCAGGACGTCAACCCGGACCGATTCGGCCATGAGTGAGCCGCCCGTGGTTCCCGTCCTGACGACAAGGCGGTAAAAATCGGGTCGCCACGATAGCCGCAACAGGCTTTACGCGGCGGAGCGTCTGGCTGCAAAGGATCGGTTGAAGCGGTTTCTTGCTTGGATCGCCTGGTGGATTTGGGATTC
>JBBIVT010000069.1:0-24593 GCA_037439565.1 Acidobacteriota bacterium
GCAAATCCCGACGAGACGGCGCCGCTGGGGCCAATCTGGCCCTTGGGCACAAGCGCGGAGTCGAGGAAATTGTTCCCGATGACAAACTGATTGAAATTCGACGCAGCGTAGGCGCCGCTGAGCGTCCCAAAATCCTTGCGCGACACAGTGAAGGTGTTGGCGTTCGCGTCGTAGAGCATGGCCGTGCCGTCCGTCGAGGCGACCAGGATGTTCGCTCCGTTGGAGGAAGCCGTCAGCACGGTCTTGAGCGGAAGGTTATTCTGCCATACCCCGAGCTTCGGCAGGAAACTGACCACTCGCTGGATCATATCCACCTGCCCGATGCCGGCCGGAGCAGCGCCGCTCACCAGCCGCGCATTCACCAGAATCGCATTGGCGGATGCGGCCACCGACTGCACGTAGCCGCCGGGAACATAGATGGGTGTCTGCGCGGTCAGAAGGTCCAGATCGAACACGTTCATGATCTGCGCGTTGTCGCAGCCGACCAGCAGGTTCTGCTGATCGAAGGTGATCGCCATGCCCTTCGGGGTGGTGCACGTCCGCAGCGTCGCGGTCAACGTATTATTGGATCCATTGAATACCAGCACTTGATTCTTGTCCTGCCTCAGAACGTAATAAACATTGCGCTGGGGATCTGCCAGAAGGTCAACTACCGTTCCAGGCACATCCACAATCGTCCCGCGCTGGGAGGGGTCCTGCGAATTGACCAGGACGCGAATCGCGCGCGGAAGATTGATGCCGGCGCTCGAACTGATGTTGAGGGACGCGGCCACCGTGCCCTTCGAGGACGCAAACGCGTTGGGATCAACCGATACAGTCACTATGGCGGGCGTAACGCCGCTCGCGGGGGACACAGTGATTCCATTCACCGACGGCTGGATCGCAAACGGCGTATGATTTCCGCCCGGATCACTCAGGGTGAACTTCTGCGTCAGGGAACTGCGGTTGCAGAAGTTGCCCAAAAACAGAAGGTCCTCCGTCGAAGCGGATAGGCGCGGGTACTGAGCCAGGCTTCCCACTGGAAGCACTAGCACGCCGCTATCCGAGATCGAATACATTGTGTTGTTGTCTGGAGAGAGAAGGCTGCGTCCAGCCAGATTTTCTGGTAGTTGAATTTGATCTTCGAGCGTGAGATTGTCGGAATCCACAATATTGAGGATGGGCAACGCCGTGTAAGCTCCCGTCGCCGCCGTGCCCGTCTTCGGCATCTGGGCGTAGATCACATTCCTCGACGAGTCGATCAGCGTGCTGCCAATCTGGAACAGTCCTGCGACATTCGAAAATTGAGCGACTGTGTTGAAATTCGCATCCTGCACGCTCCAGAAAAAGGTAGCGAGGCTGCCGTCCTGGCTCAGACTCACCACGCTCGGACCCGGAGGAGGAGAGGCTGTATAAAGGGTCGACGTTAGGCCGTGCGTTGCGACATTATAACGATATTCCAAAAACGAGCTGCCCGTGCCGCCCATTCCGGCAATCGTCAGGCCATCCGCCGAAACGGCGGCCGAAGCCTGCGTGAACTGGCCAGGAAACGTCGCGGCCGGCTGCGGAATGGCCAGCGTCGCCACCTGCGCGATGGTCCGGTACAAGCTCGTCGTTCCCACCACCGGGTCAAAGATGATAAATTCCTTCGTGGTCACCACCAGCGCTTTCCCATCCAGACCGAAGGCCACGGTCAGCGGCGAGTTGCTAAGAGCGTAGGTCTGCTTCGCGTTGCCGTTGGTGAGATCGATGACGGTCAGTGCGTTGGTCGGCGAGCCCGGCGCGTTATTGCCGTAGTTTGCCACCAGCAGCCAGTGCCCGTCCGGAGAGACCGACATCGAGCTGGGCTGATTGGGCACGTTGATTGACGTCTGGATCGTGTTGTTCGAGAGCGTCATCACATCGATCCGGTTGGCGGTGAAGTTGGCAATGTACAAAACCCCCCGCAGCGGATCAAGCGCGATGTCAGCGGCCTGCCCGCTGATCGGCACCACGGTACCGAACGTTCCCGCCATCCCCACCTGGACCGAGCCCGCGATCATCGCGGCATTCACGATCGCCAGAATCCAATACTTACGAAGCATACGCAACTCCATATCCTCTGTCTCGAAGTTCTAATTTTTCCCGTTCACTCACTGCTGACAACACACTCATCCACGTTCCTGCCGCCGTGGTTTGCTCCCGCGACTGACGGCACGAGCGGTGGAAAATCTCAAAAAATGGGGGAAGACGCTCAACCTGTCAGCGCGACCTGCCCGCGCCTTCCCCGCGGGGAGACTCGCCTACTCGTCGGCGTTCTTTTTGCGGCGTAACACGATAATTCCAAGGAACGCGATCGCTAACACGGCGCAAACGATACGAACCATAGAGCTGTCCATGTCTTTCTCCTTTCCTGACAAGAGTTCATTCGGCTTGTTTAGTCCTAAGCTTTAGTGCAGTACTAGATGTTGGTCATCATCGGTACCAGTTCCCGCATAATTTTCACCGCCACCGGGCCAACCGTAACCACGAACAGCGACGGCAGGATGCAAAAGAAGATCGGGAAGATCAGCTTTACGCCGAGCTTAGCGGCCTTTTCCTCCGCCACCTGGCGCGCCTGGACGCGCATAAAATCGGAATGGGCGCGAAGGCTCTGCGCGACGCCGGTGCCGAAGCGGTCGGCCTGAATCAACACGGCCACCAACTTTTTCAAATCGTCGACCCCGGTGCGCTCCGCCAGGTTGCGCAGCGCATCCACACGGCGCTTGCCGGCCTTCAACTCCAGGTTGACCAGCCCGAATTCCTCGCTGATCTCCGGATGGGCGTGCTCCAGTTCCTTAGACACCTGCAAAATCGCCTGATCGAGGCCGAGTCCGCTCTCCACGCAAACCACCAGCAGGTCGAGCGCGTTGGCCAAACCGCGGGCGATCTCCTTTTGCCGCTTGACCGCAAGGCGGCGGACATACTCGTTCGGACCGAAGAACCCCACCGCGGCGGCGGCGAGAATCGCGGCCACGCCGTTGCTCGTGATTCCGGTGCTGGTCACGGCCAGCGCGGTCAACAGCGGCAGCGCGACTCCGCATACCGCCTTGGCGCCGTAAAGGTACTTCAGGGCGTTTTCATTACGGACACCGGCGCGGATCAGACGCCGCTGCATCACCGTCACATCCTTGGGAGATTGCGGGATGAAGTTGCCGAGCCGCTTGACCAGTTCGTGAATCGCCAGACTGGGGTGATCCGGCATATGCTCGGCCGGATCAATGCCGCCGGCGACGCGCTCCATCGCCTCCTTCGGACGCACATACAACCGCATGCCGGCGACCATCACCAGCGCCAAAACTGCGAGGAACACGACGACGGGAACAAGAATTGCCATGACTTAAACCTCGATGTTGACGATATTTTTCATGATCAGGTAGCCGATCAACTGCAGCACCACGGCGCTGCCCATCATGATCTGGCCGGTCTCGTCCTTGAAAAAAAACTTGACGTATTCCGGATTGGTGTAG
Source organism: Acidobacteriota bacterium (assembly GCA_037439565.1). Lineage (GTDB taxonomy): Bacteria > Acidobacteriota > Terriglobia > Bryobacterales > Bryobacteraceae > Palsa-187. Next base: position 3,468 of record JBBIVT010000069.1, read on the forward strand.
AACATGAGGACCGCCACCGCGGCCGGAATCGCGCTCAGCGCGGTCGCGGTCATCTTTCCGTGGGCGCTGACGGCCCGGATGCGTCCGCGCAGCTTAAAACGCTCGCGAATCACATAGGCCAACTTGTCGAGAATTTCCGCGAGATTGCCCCCGGTTCGCTTCTGCAGAAGCACCGCGGAAACGAAAAAATGCACGTCGAGGGAGGGCACGCGCTTCGCCAGCTTTTGCAGCGCCACCTCGATCGGCAAACCCAGGTTATGTTCTTCGAACGTGCGCCGGAATTCCCCCGCTACCGGCTCCTGAAATTCGCGGTGAATCATTTCAAGCGACACCGAAAACGCATGCCCGGCGCGCATGGAACGCGACACGAATTCGAGCGCGTCGGGGAATAATTCTTCAAACCGATGCAGACGCGCCTTCCGTTTTCGCCAGATGTAGACCACGGGGCCGCAGGACGCCACCAAACCCAATCCGAACGCCATCAACAGCATCGACGTCAGCATCCATCCCAAAATGAATCCGGCCATGAAGGCCAGTATGCAGGTATGGACCAAACGCGCCGGCGCCCAGCGCATCCCCGCCTGTTCGAGAAGGACGGCGATTTTGGGCCCCAGCTTGAACCGGTCGACGATCTGCTGCGCCACTCGGTTTTTTGCTCCGGTGTCCTGCTGCATGACACTGGCTTCGCCCTTAACTTTTGCCGTTTTCTTCTTGGCCTTGCCAGTCCCCGACAAGCGCGCCTTGATGCGGTCCAGATCGCTCGATTTCACGTATCTGGAGACCATGAACCACGCCGCCATGAACGCAGCCCAGATCGCGACGAGAACAAACACGAAATTCATTTCCTGCCTCGCTTCCCCTTCTTCCCCGCGTCAGACTTCCAGCACTTCGTCGAACAGGTCCGGCCGCAGACGGATGCCGGCACTCAGAAGCTTTTCGTAAAACTTCGGACGGATGCCGGTGGCCGCGAACCGCCCCACCACCTTTCCATCCGGATCCAACCCGCGCTTTTCGAACACGAACAGATCCTGCAGGGTAACCACGTCGCCTTCCATCCCGGTGACCTCGGTGAGCGAAACCACGCGGCGCGAGCCGTCGCTGAGGCGCGAGGCCTGCACCAGCACATTCACCGCCGCGGCAATCTGCTGCCGGATACTCAGCAACTGCATGTTCGCGTTGGCCAGCGAAACCATGACCTCCAAACGCGAAACCGCGTCGCGAGGCGTATTGGCGTGAACCGTTGTGAGGGAGCCGTCGTGGCCCGTGTTCATCGCCTGCAGCATGTCCAGCGCTTCCTCGCCGCGGACTTCGCCCACCACGATGCGGTCGGGACGCATACGCAGGCTGTTGACCAGCAATTCGCGCTGCCGGACCGCACCGTTGCCTTCCATGTTGGGTGGCCGCGTTTCGAGGCGCGCCACGTGCGGCTGCTTTAACTGCAATTCGGCGGCGTCTTCGATCGTCACGATGCGTTCCTTGGGATTGATGAAGGCCGACAGGGCGTTCAACAACGTGGTCTTTCCAGCGCCGGTGCCGCCTGCGATGATGATGTTCATCTTGGCCTTGACGCACGCCTCCAGCAGCTCCATCATGCCCGGCGTCAGCGCCTTGCGATCCACCAGGTCGGGCGGCATCAGCTTGTCGGTCGAAAAACGGCGTATCGACAACAGCGGCCCGTCAACGGCCAGAGGGGGAATGATCGCGTTGACGCGGGAGCCGTCCATCAGGCGCGCATCCACCATCGGCGTCGATTCGTCGATGCGCCGCCCTACCTGGCTGACGATTTTGTCGATAATGCGCAACAGGTGCTGGTTGTCGCGAAAGGAGACGTTGGTCAGTTCAAGCAATCCGCGCCGCTCGATGTACACCTGTTTGTACGTGTTCACCAGAATGTCGGAGATGCCGGGGTCCTGCAGCAGCGGCTCGAGCGGGCCAAGTCCAAATACTTCGTCCAGCACTTCGTCGCTGATCTGCTGTTTTTCGAGCGAACTGAGCAGCGTCGGCTCCGAGTCGATCAGCGAGATCACCGCTTGGCGCACTTCGCTGCGTACGCGCTGGTTGTCGATGGTGGCCAGCGCCTCGAGGTTGATCTTGTCGACGAGCTTGCGGTGAAGGGTGAACTTCAATTCCTGGTATTCGGGCTTGAGGACGCCTTTTGGCTTCCCCGTATTCTTCATCAGCCTCTGTTCCCAGGAGATCTGCTGCGTATTTTTATTGCCGTTATCAAGGGATGAAAACATAGATTCCTAGAACCTTCCTAAACCCGCTGCAGCTCCCGGCCCTGCCCCGTTTGTTTTTTGGCGGGAGCGAACGAGGTGTGCAGCCGGCCCGCTACATGCTCGATGGCCTTACCCAAGTCGCCATCGGAGCCAAGCGGCTGCCCGAGCGTGACCACGCGGTGAAGAGAGAAATAATCGTTCGGAAGCTTGGCGTGAATCGGACATCCAAACAACTTCTCCATGTCGGCCGTGCCGATGTCGTCCCGCTTATCGACCCGGTTTACCAGAACCTGAAACCGGTCCTTCGGAAAACCTAACTGGTCGAGCATCGTCAGCGCCTTCCGCGTCAGATGCAGGCTCGGCAGTTCCGAGGTGGACACCAGATAGGCGCGCTCGCATTCCGAGATCGCCATCAAGCTGGTGCGATTGAAAATCGCCGGAAGATCCAGAATGACCCAGCCATAAAGATTGCGCGCCTGCTCGATCAAAACCCGAAGCCGGTTCCCATCGATGGCCTCGGCGTACGGCGCCGCGGGCGCGGGCAGAATATCCACACCGCCGTAGTTGACCGTCAGCGAACTCCACAGCGAAGCGTCCATATGATCGGCGTGCTGCAAAGCGTCCACCAGCGAATGGTTGTGGCTGAGCTTCAAATAGAAGCCGATCGTGCCGCCGGTCAAGTCGAAGTCGGCCAGCAGGACGCGCTGTCCCGTCATCCGCTGCAAGGAGAACGCCGCCTGCGTTGCCAGCGTCGACGCCCCGGATCCCGGCTTTGCGCTGGACATCGCCACCACGTGTCCCGCCTCCGTCTGCGAGGCGGCCTCGGGCTGCACCATTCGCCGCAGCCGGGCGATGGCCTCCCGCTGGGTCGACAGATCGAACGGCGCATAGAGAAACTCGCTCGCGCCCGCTCGAAGAGATTGCAGAATCGCGTTGGAATCGTTCTGCGTGTGAAGGCCGACCACGTGCACCGGAGGCGTCATCGCAGCGACGGCTTTCACCGCCTCCACCGCCGCCGCCAGGTCGCTGGCGAGATCCAGCAACACCACGTCCGGCTTCAACTGTTTAATGCGCATCTCCAGAGTCTGAGGCGGCGGATAGCTTTTGATCTCCGCCAGAATCTGGAAGGCGCGCGTTTGCGGCAGCGTGGCCAGGAACTGCTGAGCCAGAGCGCGGTCCGGCGCCACAAGAAGCGCGGCAATCTCCGCATCGTTCTGGACTCGTGCAGTCATCGGCTGATTCTCTCCCGTTCCCGCGCCTGTTACTTCTTCTTTTTGGCCGATGGAGGCAAATCCTTGGGATCGAGACGGACCAGGAAATCCCTGGGCATGTAAACGTTCGGCTTCGGATCGTTAGGCCCCAGAGGTTCAGTGATTTCCGGAGTCACCAGCACCACCAGATCCGTGCGTTTCTTAGACTCGTCCCTGGTCTTGAACAGACTTCCAATGATGGGTAGATTGCCGAGCACCGGGATCTTGGTAAACGTGTCCTGCTCCTGATTGTTGACCAGACCGGCCACCACGAAGCTCTGTCCCGGGCCTAGTTCCACGTCGGTTTCGGCGCGGCGCGTGGAGAGTGCGGGAATGGTGAATCCGTTCAGATTCACGCCGTCGGCTGGATCGAGCGTGGACACTTCCTGATTGAGGTGAATTTTGATGGTTTTGTGGTCGGAAAGAATCGGCAGGAAACGCAGCCGGATCCCGAACTCGCGGAACTGAATGGTCACCGCGCCCGCGCCGCTTCCGCCCTGCACCACCGGCACCGGGAATTCACCGCCTACCAGGAACGCAGCTTCCTTTCCGTTGGTGGTGACCAGGTTCGGCTCCGCCAGCGTCTGCAGAATCGCCTCGCTCTCGAGCGCCTTCAGAAAGGCTCCCAGATTCAGCTTCGGATCGAAGGCGAAAATGCTCAGCGCCTGCGTGATCGAGAAACTCGAGGTAGATGCGACTCCCCCGAGGTTCGGATTGGCCGCCACACCTGTCAGGGAGCCATTGGCGAACTGCCCCGTCGAAGTGCCAATCGAGGTCTGGCCCGGCTGGCCTAACAGGTTGACGCCGTACTGAAGTTCACGCGTCCGGTCCAGTTCAGCGAACTTCACCCGCAACAGAATCTGCTTCTCCGCCAAAGCTACGTTCACCCCGAGATTGTTAATCACGGTCTTGGCGAAAGCGGTCGCGACAGCCACCGCGCGCTCGCCGTCTTCCTTGCTGCGCACCGACCCGTTAAGAGAAAGAGTGTCACGCGAGCTGCGGACCTGGATATCGTCGTTGGGGAATGTGTCCTTCAGCATTCGCCGCAATGGATCCAGATTCAGGTCCACCGTGCAGTTATAGAAGGTCCTTTGCCCGGATTTGCTCCAGACGACCATGGTGGCCGAGCCGAGCCCCTTGCCGTGCAGCAGGATCTCCCTGCTGGTCACCGGGCTGGCGTCCAGAACGTCCGGGTTGCTGGTGGAGATCTGGCGGATGTCGGACGGGTAATCGATCACCACGCTCTTGCCGACGGTCAGCCGGAGATCCTCCGCGCTTTGGGCAAAACCAAACCCGGCCGCCAGCGCCAGCGCCGCGCTCGAAATCAGAACTCGATCAAAGAAGCTAGTCATGGTCGTCTATCCCTTGTCGTGAATCCACTAGTTATTCGTGCGCGCCGGCAGTACTTCCACGGTGCGGGTGGTTCCGCGGATCACCACAATCTGATCGGGCGGAGGAGGAGCGGGCGGCGGAGCCGCAGCCACTACCGGAGCCGGAGGAGCCTTAGCAACTTCAACCGGCCTCGCTTTGGGGTGGGCGGGTGCGTCCACCGGAGCGGGCTTTCTCGCCGAGCCATACAGCTCGGAAACGAAGCGTCCGCTGGTCTTTTCGATTGTCTGGTCAGAGGAATTGCGCAGGACCAATTGGATGCGCCCCTCGCTATTGGCCAGGGTCAGGGTTTCGGCTTGCTCCGGGTCCGCCAACAGGGTAACGGTGGGCGCCTGGATCGTCTGGCCACGCGAGTCCGGCGTCATCGTGGTTCCGGCAGACAGAACCAGCACGTTCTGCAGGCAGGTTGTCGTCATCGTGCTGTCGCCGTTCGGTGGGTGGCCCGTCACCAGCACGTCCACCTTCATGCCCGGCAGCACGAAACCCGCGACGCCAGCAACATCATTGACGCGAACCGTCACGGCGCGCATACCCACGGGAATGGTCGGCGCCAGCCCCAGGCCGCTCCCCTTTGTCGCCAGTCGGCCTTCAAGAATTGGCTCATCGAGAAGCACGTTGGAGATCACCGGACGGTCCAGGACGTCCTCCACTTTGCTGAAGGCACCCTTGGGGAACCCCTCGGTGGGCACCTTCTGGACTTTCACGTCGGCCGGCTTGATCATCCAGCCCACGCCCAGTGGGCGGGTAGCTACGACCAAATCCTTTTGATCGGTCGCTTCAGCCTTTTTCGTGCTGCCCGAACGGGCGGTCATCTGATAGAACACGCTGGAAACCACCAGCGCAAACACCAGGCTGACGCCCAATACCGTGAGAAACCTGCGATCCATAAATTAATCTCCTCTACCTGACACTCTTTGGCGTCGCTTAACCCTTCGGCACCAGCGAAAGCCACACGCCCAGCGTGATTGCTGGTGCGTAGGGAATTGAATTTCCCCGTTCCTTTTCCTCAGCCGTCTCTGTCGCGTTCGGCGGCCAGATCTTCCGCCGCACCCACCGCAACCCGAGTGCGCCCAACGCGAAGATCCCGCCCGCGCCGGCAGTCCAAAGCGCGGCTTCCAATACACGCCCTGTCCCCAGCAGCGCTCCAAATCCAGCCATCAACTTCACGTCGCCGCCGCCCATTCCGCCCAACAGGTAAAACACCAGAAAAATCGCGAACCCGGCAGTTGCTCCGGCCAGAGCATGGAGAGCGCCCGCCCATCCATCCTGGCCAACCTGCCAACCGAACCCGCCTGCCAGCGCCGCCGCAGGAATCCAGTTGGCGATCTCCCGGCGCGCCAGGTCATCGACGGTCGCCGCCATCCCCACCAGAACCGCGATCCACGCTTGCATCGTCATTCTTAAACCCTTTTCGCCTCTCAAGACCGTCTGGCGCGAAAGGTGCCGGAAAGGTCCGGCGCCCCCTTCACGCCTTTGTCGAACTCCGCCGGAGGCGCCGCCTGCGCCATCGTCTTTTTCTTCTTCAACCGCGGGGCACCCATCATCAGTGGCGCCAGGAATCCCGCTTGCAACGCAAACTCCGCCAACGCTTTCCCCGATGGAAGCCGCCAGCTCATCGGGTCCATCCACTCCATCGGAATCTGGGGGATCCTCACCGGAACCCGCCCGCGCGACGTACCTTTTCGCTGGCTTGGTCCGGGGTTTCCAGAACCCGCGTTGTCCGGCTTCATCCAATCGCTCCCATTACTACTTCGGCGGCGTGAGTGGTTTTCATTAGTCTTTCGATCCCCAATCTTCGTAGTCCCTAGAACCTTGGTTCCTGGAGGAAATCACCCGTACGAAGTACGAGGAACTAGCGACGGACTAAGAAGATCGTCTTACCACTGTCCTCCTCCACCCTCCAGCCCGGATCCGTCTTTAGCAACTGGCAGATGGGCACCTCGGAAGGCAGCAGCACGCTCGTAAAATCGTTTTTTTTCAGGATTTGCTGCCAATCCCATTGGCCGCCCGTCATCCGTAGATACTCGTTGCCGATCTCCGGACCGTAAAAGTCACTCCTTCCATCGATGTAAACCTTGTGCCGGGGGTCGAGATAGATCAGGTAATCCCCCCATTGATCGGTCGTCAGCAGACGTCCGCTCATGATTTGCGAGTGATGATCATGGATCATCTTTACGGGGAAGACCGCCTGAGGAAAATCGCGCGGCCATTTGATGGGCGCGCCCATCGCGGCCAGCGTCCCCACCAGCAGAAACGGCCAGGCGCTCACCCGGAGGAACGATGGAGTCAACTCAGCAGACATTTGGTTGACAATACCGAACAGCGATGATTTCTTCGCGCGCCGCGTCCAAATGCGCCACCACTCGGAGATTTCAATCGCAATCGCTGGCGCGCAGACCGTCACGAAAATCGGGACATGGCGCGCGCTCGACAGAGATTCATGAGCCAGATACAAAATCCACAACCCTTCCACGATCCTGCGCCGGCGGAACATCAATCCGGTGGTGAGAATGCCCACGATCATCAATGCCTCGAACTGGAGCACGTTTTCATTGCGGAAGACCGGGGATTGAAACTCCTGGATGGTGTTGCGAATCCAGTCCGAACGCAGATACTCCGCGACGTGCGCGTGCAGGCGCCAGCCATAGGGATTGATCAACGAGGCCGCCGAGCAGGCCGCCGCCAATGCCGTGTACCGGATGGCGTGGCGGAACTCGGCGCGGCCCATCCACCATTCGATTGCGAATCCCACCGCCGTGAGCCCCAGCACCGCGATCAACGCCAAAAATCCACCGTGCAGGTTCGTCCACACCACGGTTAACGGGACCAGCAGCAAGAGCCGCATGGCCGATGTTTTACTAAGTTCCGAGCGGTCGGCTTCGACCATCCACACCGACAGCGACAGGCATAACAGAGTGAATAAATGCGGCCGGGCGAGAAAATGGATCGACGCCGCGCCCACGCCCATCAGCGAAATCGTCATCGCCCACAGTAGATGCGTGCCGCGTCCGGTCATTCTCCGCAGCAGAGTCCAGGCAAAAATCGAAATCAACACGCCGGCCAGCAGAACGACGCCCTTCAGTCCCCACGCCCGGTGCAACGCGCCGAAAATCACGTCGCTGCCCCACTCCCAGGCGTACCACGGCGCTCCTGGTTTTGAGAAGGAATACAGATCCTGATGCGGAACCGCCCGGTGATCCAGGATCCACTCGCCGGTACGGATATGCCAACCGACATCGGCATCGGCCAGCAGAGACTCCCAGCCGGCCGCGCCCCCGCTCAGGCAAACCCACACCATTACGGCGACGAAGTAGAGATCGGAAAGAGAGGGAATCGAGACCCGCGCCCAGGGATTGCGCAGCAAATTTTCGATCCGGATGCCCTGGGAGCGAGCCAGGGGCGGTTGCGCGGCGATACTTTGGGGCGAAGTCACTGTACCTAGTTATTCGCCTGATAAGCCGCCGCACTTTAGTTCCGGTTTTGGGGCATTTTGGATTTCTCCCGAGAAAAATGCGCCTTCGACGCATACACGGGCATCGAACGTTGCGAAGCTTTTTCAGATAGGTTGACTCACAGGAGGTTCCCGATGGCCAGTAAGTTACTTCTCTCTCTCTTCCCGGTTTTGGCTGCAAGCGCACAGACCGCGAACGTATACATTCAGCACAACTTGGTTTCCGATGTGCCCGGATTGGCGGACGTCACCGATCCCAATCTGGTTGATCCCTGGGGACTTTCCTTCAGCGCTTCAGGTCCGTTTTGGGTCTCGAATCATGGTGCTGGAAATACCACGGTTTACAACGATTCCTCCTCGGCGGGCATCGCCGTCTCCCCGCTGGTCGTAACGATTCCGCCGGGATTCGGCGGGTCCGCGCCCTCGGCGGCCACCGGTCAGGTTCAAAACAGCACCACCGGATTCCTGATGCCGAACGGAAAGAAAGCCACCTTCATTTTTTGCACCGAGGATGGAACGGTCTCGGCTTGGAATGGCGGAACCACGGCGACGGTGATGATCGATAACTCGGCCGCGGGAACCATTTATAAAGGCATCGCCATCGCCTCTACGGCGTCCGGCCCGCTGCTCTATCTGGCAAATTTCAGCTATGGCAAGGTCGACGTGCTGGATACCAACTTCCAGCTCACCACGGTTCCCGGAGGATTCGGCGACGCGAACCTCCCGGCCGGTTACGCTCCGTTTAATATCTGGCCGGTAAACGGACAAATTTATGTGATGTTCGCCAAGCAGGACGCCCGGAAGAAGAATGACGCCCCGGGCCCCGGCAACGGCATCGTCGACGCTTTCGATTACAACGGCAATTTCATCCAGAGGCTGGTCACCGGAGGCCCGCTGAATTCTCCCTGGGGAGTCGCGATCGCGCCGGCCGGCTGGGGTGCTTTCTCAAATTCGTTGCTGATCGGAAATTTTGGCGACGGGAGAATCAACGCCTTCGATCCGGCGAAAGGCACTTTCCTGGGCGCGTTACAGGATTCAACCGGGGCCCCCATCTCCATCCAGGGACTGTGGGCGATTCTGTTTGGCAATGGCGCCAGCGGCGGCGACCGCCAGTACCTGTACTTCACTGCGGGAATCCTTAATGGCGGCGCACAACACGGTCTACTGGGAAGCATCATGCCTCCGCCGCAGATAACGGCGGTCCAAAATTCCGCGAGCGGAGTCAGCGGCCCGATTTCCCCTGGCGAGATCGTAACCCTCTCCGGAATCTCTATCGGACCGAGGCCTGCGGTGTCTTCGCCCAGCCTTAGCTCCAACGTGAACGATGCGGCGTCACTCGGCGGAACCAGCGTCACCTTCAACGGCATCCCCTCGCCTATCCTGTACACCCAGGCCGACCAGACCAACGTCATCGTGCCTTGGAGCCTGACGGGTAGCACCGCCAGCATCGTGGTAACGATGGGAACGGCCACCGCTGCCACGCTCCAGGTGCCACTGGTGGCGGCCGCTCCCGGCCTTTTCGAAAATGCAGGAGCCACGTTGGCTTTCAATCAGGATGGGACGTTGAATTCCTCGTCCAACGCCGCCGCGGCCGGCACGGTCGTCGTACTCTACGCCACCGGTTTAGGTCTGACGGATCCGCTTCCACAGGACGGCGTCCGCAGCAGTCCGCTGGTGTTGGCCGAAGTCGCGTCTCCGGTCACGGTGACCATCGGCGGTAAAGCAGCGCAAGTGCTCTATGCCGGTTCGGCTCCGGGTCAGATCGCGGGCGTCATGCAGGTGGAGGCCGTGGTCCCCGCGGGCGCGGGTACGGGACCAGTCCCCGTAATTGTAAGCGCGGGCCAAGCCAGTTCGCAGGCAAGCGCGACGATGAGCCTTAAGTGATCGGCGGGGGCCAGAGGGCGGATGATTCGCCTTTTTGGCCCCTAACTGCCTGTCGGAGTGAGGACTTGTGCCTCGGCCCGGCTCATCTCGGTGGCGTGATCCACTCCCAGCATTCTGCGGCCGTGCACGGCCAGCTCAAAGCGATCCTTGACGCCGGTCTTTTCGAAGATGTGCATTAGATGCACTTTCACCGTGCCGGAGGTGATGTTCAGCGCCAGGGCGATTTCCTTGTTTTTCAAGCCGCCGCAGACATGGTGAACGATCTCCTTCTCGCGCGGCGTCAGCCTCGGCGCAGAGCGGCGATCCAACGCCCCCATCACCTGGTCGGAGAGCGACCCCTCTATCCAAACATCGCCGCGTCCCACCGCGCGCAAGCACTCCACCATCGCTTCCACGGGCAGCGTTTTCTTTAGAATCCCTCTCGCGCCCAATTGCAGCGCGCGGAAGCAGTCGATCTCCGCCAAGTCATTGACCCAAAGGATTGGCTGGCAGGACGCCGTACGGCTGCGAATGTCGGCAATAAACTGAAACACGACCTTCAGTCCGGCGGCTTGGCCGATGAGAATGACGTTCGGCTGGAGCCGCCGCAGTGCTTCGAGAGCATCGGTCAACTCTGAAGCCGCCCCTACATACTCCAAGTCGTCACAGCGGGCAAGCACCGTGGCCAAGCCCTCTAAGACGATCGGCTGCGCTTCGCAGGCGAAAATCGTGATTCGATTCAAGAAATTCCCCTTAAAGTGGTTAGATCGTCGGGGAATGGATGAGGGTGTAGGTACTAAGTGTCGATTTATCAGCAGTCGTATGTCTGGGCGTATGTCAAAGCCTTGTAGCTAAAGACCTTGTAAAGAACCTCCGATAGAAAGAAGACCGTAAATATTCCGGCCGGACCATGCAAAAACCGTCCTTCGATGCGATCAAAGCGAGGCTGGATCAACACACCAGCCTCGCCCGTCCCAATCGTCAAAAGTTCCTGGACGAAACCTGCGGCCGCGATGAAGATCTGCGGCGCCTTGCCTCGCGTTTGTACGACGAAAGATTCGGAGGGTCGACGGAACCCGTGCCCACCCCAGCCCCGGCAACTCCATCCGGCGACTGGCAGATCGGGCCGTACCGTGTGGAGCGCGAACTCGGCCGCGGCGGCATGGGTGTCGTGTACCTCGCTTCCCGCGCCGACCAGCAGTATCGGAAACAAGTGGCCATCAAACTCCTGCGGCCGGGCCACGACGGCGACCAGGTGTTTCACCGGTTCCAAAACGAGCGCCAGATTCTGGCCAACCTGGAACATCCCAACATTTGTCGGCTTCTGGACGGAGGGGTCAGCGATGAGGGCGAACCCTACATCGTCATGGAGCACGTGCGCAATGCTCGTCCCATCGACGAGTATTGCGCCGTTCGCGACCTCGGCTTACATGGCCGCCTGGAACTGTTCCGCCAGGCTTGTTCCGCCGTGCAGTACGCCCACCGCTTTCTGATCGTTCATCGCGATCTGAAGCCCTCGAACATCCTGGTGACCGATGAAGGTGTCGTCAAGCTGATGGATTTCGGCATCGCCAAGAACCTGCTGGCCGGCTTCGACAATCCTTCTCCGCAGACGCTCGGCAATCAGCCGATGACGCCCGCCTACGCCAGTCCGGAGCAACTGCGCGGAGAGCCGATCAGCACCGCCAGCGACGTCTATTCGCTCGGCGTCGTTCTTTATGAACTGCTGACGGGCCACCGGCCGTTCGAGGCGGACGAGAACGTTCTGCCGAATATGCTTCATTCGATCTTTGAGAATGAGCCGGAACGGCCGAGCGCCGCCATCCGCCGTCCGCCGTCGAGCCGCACTGGTTCCAGCGCGGGCAAGCCGAGCGAGGAGATGATGAAGAGCCTGCGCGGCGACCTCGACTGGATCATCTTGATGGCGATGCGCAAGGATCCGATGCGCCGGTACCTCTCGGTGGAGGCGTTCAGCGAGGATCTACGCCGCTATATGGAAGGCCTGCCGGTCAGCGCCCGCAGCGATACTTTCTCTTACCGGGCGGGAAAATTCCTGCGCCGCAACAAGCTGGGAGCCGCCGCCGTCCTGCTCGCCCTGGCCACGCTGACGGGCGGCGCGATCGCCCTCCGCCAGGAGCAGGCGCGCACCAAGGCGCGCTTCAACGATGTGCGCGGCCTGGCCAACAGCGTTCTGTTCGAGATCAGCGACGCGATCCGCGATCTTCCAGGATCCACTCCGGCGCGCCTGCTGTTGGTGGAACGCGCCCAGACGTATCTCGATAAGTTGGCCCGCGAATCCGGCAACGACCTTTCCCTCGACCGCGAACTGGCCGAGGCATACCGGAAAATCGGCGAGGTGCAATACCGCGCCGGCTACCCCAATCTCGGCGACATCACCGGAGCGCTGGCCAGCGCGCGCAAGGAACTGGCTCTGCGCGAGGCCATCAGCCAGAAGGACTCGAGCGTCGATGCAAGACTCGCTGTGGCGGAAGCCCACATGCGGTTGGGTGAACTGCTCGATGGCACTGCCGATCCACAAGGAGCGGCGCAACACATCGCCCAGGCGCTCGCCATTCGCGAAGCGTTGTTCCAGGAGAATCCCAAGAACGTCGACGTCCGCTCCGATCTCGCCCGCAGCTATCGCGTCGAAGGGGACCGTCAGGAAATGGAAGGCCATGCGCAAGCCTTTTACGAACTGAATCAGAAGGCGCTGAAGATCCGCGAAGGCCTCCTGGCGGAAAACCCCAACGACGAAACGATCCAGAGGCAATACGCGTTGGACCTGTTGCGCCTGGGCGATTCTCTGGGCAGCCCCAACCAGACGAATCTCGGACGCTATGACGAGGCGCGAAGCACCTATGAGCGCGCTCTCGACATTCGCCAGTCACTGGCGGCCGCGAATCCCTCAAATACGGTGGCGCAGCGCGATGTGAGCAACGCTTACCAGCGCCTAGGCTCGCTGCTGGAGCACAACGGCGACGATGAAGGCTCTCTCGATATGAGCCGGAAGGGTCTGGCGATCTCAGAACGCCTGCTTGAAGCCGATCCGGCGAACTTCGAGGTCCGCCGCGACATCATGGTTTTGTATGGCCAGCTCGGGCGCGCTTATCTAAAGCTCCGGAATTTCGAAGCGGCGGAAAAGAACCTGCAAACATCGCTCGACATCGCCAGCGAACTGATCGTCAAGAACCCTCTGAGCGAGCGCAGCCGCGACGATCAGGCCGACACGGCCTACCAGTTGGCGCTCTGCCTGGATGCGACACAGCGGAACGCCGAAGCGCTGGAAGACCTGAAATGGGCAACCGCGACCTGGGAAAATCTGCTCGCCAAGCAGCAGGATTCGGGCCAATACAAGATCAAAATGATGCGCGCATTGACGGCTCTTGCCGGCATTCATCTGCGGCAGAAGGATGAAAACGCCGCGCGAGAGGAATTCCAGCGCGCCTACGACCTGAGCCTGGAACTACGCGCTCAGGATCGATTTAACCAGGAAGATCGCGACATCCCAGAGCGGCTGGCAAAGCAACTGGCGGACCTTTCCAAGTAACTGAGCCCCTCCGCTGGGGCATAATCAGAGATTGGACAACCTGGACTCTTACGCCGCACGTTACCGCGCCGAACTTCTCGATCATGTGATTCCTTTTTGGCTTCGCCACTCGCTCGACCGCGAGCACGGAGGCTACTTCACCTGCCTCACCCGCGATGGCCAGGTCTACGATTCGCGAAAATATGTCTGGCTCCAAGGCCGCGCGGTGTGGATGTTCTCGAAGCTCTATAACGAGCTGGAACCGCGCCAGGAGTGGCTGGACGCGGCGCGCGGCATCCTCGAATTTTTGCGGAAACACGCTCTCGATCCGCAGGGCCGCTATTACTTCAGCCTGACCCGCGAAGGACGCCCGGCGTTTTACCAGCGCAAGCCCTATTCGGCGGTCTTCGCGATGCTCGGGATGCTGGAATTTTGCAAGGCGACCGGAGACGCGGCGTTGCGCGAGGAAGCGATCGGACTGTTTTTCCGGATTCTGAAATGGATCGACGATCCCATGCTGCTCGGCCGGCCTTCCCCGCCCGTGCCGTCGCTGGCCGACGTCATGATCACGGCGTCCATGGCGTGCGAGATTGCCCGCGTCGATCCCGATCCGCGCTATCGGGATATTCTTCGCGATTGTCTCCGCCGCGCCAAGCAGTTCTATGTGAGCGGAAAACGCATTTTCCTCGAATACCCACCAGCGCCCACGCCCGAAGGCCGTCTGTTTTGCCCAGGCGATTCCATCGAAGCGTCCTGGTTCCTGCTTCACGCGCTGGAATTCGTGCCCGATGACGCCATGCGCGCGCTGCTGCTCGATTCCATCGAAGGCGCGCTTGAATTCGGCTGGGATCGGGAATGCGGCGGGCTGTATTACTTCATGGACGTCGACGGCCTGCCCGCGCTGCCTCTCGAATCGAACATGAAATTATGGTGGCCCCATACGGAGGCAATTTACGCCACGATTCTCGCCCACAGCCTGACGAACGCGCCGAAATGGCTCGCATGGCTGGAACGCGTCGATTCCTACGCGTTTTCCCATTTCTCCGATCCCGCGTTCGGCGAATGGTTCGGCTACTGCGACCGCCGCGGCGAGCGAACGAACACGGCGAAAGGAAATAACTATAAAGGATGTTTCCACGTTCCTAGGATGCTGCTGCTGAGCTGGCAGTGTCTGAATCGCGGGAAGCCAGCGCAAACCCCAGCGCGGTGACCGACGCCGCCACCAATCCCCAGGCCGTCAACGCGCCGTGCTGGATTAAAAGGCCCGCCAGCGGCGGACCCGTGATCTGCGCGATCGACGTCAGCGATTGCTGCAATCCCAAAACCGTCCCGGTTTCTCCCTTGGGCGACGCTTTTGTAATCAGGCTGGTGAGCGTCGGCCGGATCAATTGCCCGAAGGCGGTGATGGTCGCCGCCGCGATCAACATCGGGATCGAATGGGTGAACGCCAGCACAGCATAGCCGGCGATGTAGGACGCAAACCCGAAGCGGTTCAACGCCTCCTCGCCGAAGCGCTTCACCAGACGCCCGAGTCCCGGGCCCTGCGTCAGAATTCCCAGGAATCCTGCCCAGGCGTACACGTAGCCCGCCTGTTCCGGACCGAACGGCGTACCGTGCCAGGTGAGCCTGCGCTCCGCAAACAGGGGAAATCCGGACGTGAACATCGCGAACGCAAAAATGAAGCACAGGAACTGATACAACCGCGTAGCGAGCCTTGGATCGCGAAAATAGCGCGCGTATTCGCCCCACGCCACCAGCGCCAGGCGACGTCCATCGTTATTCCGGGCAGGCTTGGCTTCGGGCAGCAGGATGGCCGTGGACAGAATGCTAAGAGCCGACAATCCCGCGGCCACAAATATCGGATAGCGGTAATCCCACTTGGCCAGAATTCCGGACGCCGCCGGGCCGATCAGAAATCCAATGCCGAAGGCGATACCGATCACGCCGAAAGATTTGGCCCGATTTTCAGGTTTGGTGATGTCGGAGATATAAGCCTGCGCCAGGGACAGATTTCCCGCCGTCGCGCCATCGATCATGCGCGCTAAAAAGAGAACGAGCAGGTTCGGCGCAAACGCGGTAATCAGAAATCCGATAAAAGTCCCAAACTGGCTCACCAGCAGAAGAGGTTTCCGGCCGGTGCGGTCGGACATACGGCCTAATAAGGGCCCGGAAATCAACTGGCAGGCAGCATAAGCGCCGATCAGCCAGCCCACCTGGAACGGCGTCGCCCCCAGTTTTTCGGCGTAAAACGGCAGCAGGGGAATCATGATCGTCAGGCCGAGCACATCGACGGCCACGATCAGGAAAATGGCGAGCAGCGGAGAGGGGCGCAAATTCCATCATAGTGGGGCAGCGCCATGCGCTGCCATACCAACCCCCGGTAAACTAAAAAGATGCAGCCAGACCAGGAGTTCTATCGCATCGCCAAGCTTCCGCCCTACGTTTTCGCCGTCATCAACGAGATGAAAGCCAAAGCGCGCGCGGCCCAGCTCGATGTGGTCGATCTCGGCATGGGAAATCCGGACGGCGCGACACCGCGTCCCATCGTAAACAAGCTCGTCGAAGCCTCCCGCAACTCGCGCAACCACCGCTACTCGGCATCGAAGGGCATCCCGAAATTGCGCGAGGAGATCGTCAAGCGCTACAAGAAAAACTACAACGTCGACCTCGACTTCGAGAAGGAAGCCATCGTCACCATTGGCGCGAAAGACGCGCTGGCGCACCTGCTCTTTGCCGTCATCGGCCCCGGCGACGCCGTCGTCTCTCCGAACCCCTGCTATCCCATCCATCAATACGGCGTCCTGATGGCCGAAGGCCATGCCTGCATTCTGCCCATGCCGGATCCGGCCAGTTTCCTCAACGCTCTCGAGGATCTCTACCGCCGCGCGTCGAAACCTCCGCGCATGATCCTGATTTCCTTTCCGCACAATCCCACCACGCAGTGCGTCGACCTGGAATTTTTCAAGGAAATTATCCGCCTCGCCCGCCATCACGGCACCATGGTGGTGCACGATTTCGCTTATGCCGACCTCGGCTTCGATGGCTACGTCCCGCCGAGTATCCTCCAGGTCGAAGGCGCGAAGGACGTCGCGGTCGAAATTTTTTCCATGTCGAAAAGCTACAACATGGCGGGATGGCGCGTCGGTTTTTGCCTGGGCAACGCGCGCATGATCGGCGCTCTGGCGCGCATCAAAAGCTACCTCGATTACGGCGTCTTCCAGCCCATTCAGATCGCCTCCATCATCGGCCTGCGGGAATGCGAGGAAGATACTCACAAGATCCGCGCCGTATATCAAAAACGCCGCGATGTTCTGATCGACGGCCTGCGCCGCGCCGGATGGCCGGTTGAGCCTCCCAAGGGGACCATGTTCGTCTGGGCTCCTTTGCCCGATCGTTTTAAAGAGATCGGCTCGCTCGAATTCTCGAAAAAACTCTTGTCAGACGCGCTGGTGGCCGTCTCGCCCGGTATCGGCTTCGGCCCCATGGGCGAGGGCTTCGTGCGATTCGCGCTCATTGAAAACGGCCAGCGCACACGCCAGGCGACGTCAGCCATCAAGAAAATGATGCAAGCGAAGCGGTAGCATCGAGGGTGGTATGGCCGCGCTCGCCGACACTCCGTTTCTGGCAGTCGATCTCCGCAGCGTGGAATTGGAGCGCCTTACCCCCGTTCTGCTTGAGCAGATCGAAACCTGGAAGACGGAACTCGACTGGGACTTCACCCAGTCGGCGAATCTGGTCCGCCGCTTCGTGCAGATTCACGCACTGGCCGGAAACGCTCTGGTGCTACCCGGGAATCGCGGCGAAGTGGCCGGATACTCTTATCACGTCTGCGAGGAAGGCAAGGGGCTTGTCGGCGATCTCTACCTCCGCAAGACGTATCGCTGCGAGGAGACCGAGAGAGCGCTCCTGCAGGTTTCGCTCGACTCCCTCTGGCGGACGCCCGGCGTCCGCCGCGTCGAGTCGCAGCTACTGATGCTGGGCGAAAGCCTGCGCTACCCGCCTCCGTATCAAACATGGCTGAGATCGTTTCCCCGGTTATTTCTCGAAACTCCATTAGCGGCGGCGCTTCCGGCCCGCCGCCTGCCTTCTTCCATTTCGATCGTTCCGTGGACCGGGATGCTGCACGAGGCCACCGGACGTCTGATCGCCGGCTCCTACCAGAACCACATCGATAGCGAGATCAACGATCAATACCGCTCGGCCATCGGCGCGCGGCGGTTCCTCACGAATATCGTGCAGTATCCCGGCTGCGGATCGTTTTTCGCGCCTGCATCGTTTGCCTCCTTCGCGGACGACGCCCTCTGCGGAGTTTCGCTGGCGAGCCTGGTGGCGGCCGACGTCGGTCACATCACGCAGGTCTGCGTCGCCCCGTCCTGGCAGGGCATCGGGCTGGGATATGAGCTGGTCCGGAGATCGATGGACGCGCTCGCCCGCCACGGCTGCCGCGCCGTCAGCCTCACCGTCACCGCGGCGAACGAAGACGCGTTACGCCTCTATCGCAACATGGGCTATGCCCCGCGCCGGACGTTTCATGCGTATGTTTGGGAACCAAAAGGATGAAAGAGACCATTTCCTGGGTCTCCTGGGCTCCTAACCAAAACTCGCCGGAAGGGCGATTGCCCCCTGTGTCCCTGACCCACAAGCGCGCCGCACTTTCAACAAATCCTGTTCCGTGGGCAGAGCGGTCCCGCCGCGGCGTGCCGCACGGACTTTGGCTTCGATTTCTCAAAAATTCAGCAACATAGCGTCTTCATCCGAAAACGCCACGAAAGCCCTCCCCCTACTTTATAGGCAAGGAGTTCATGCGCTCTTCCAACGGAGAGCGGAATCGACCAGGAAGGGCTGCCTAGGCTACGGCTCTGAGGGTCTTTGCGCGTTGGACGTCACGCCGACGATACCGGCCCCTCGCCGTTGCGGGCTAAAGAAACGGATTTCGCGCCAGACGAAACAAAAACTGGCTAAAGGGCCGGCCCGATAAATCGTTCTTTGACAATTTGACTGAGTCCCATGTGGTGATTGTAGAGCGCCATCTGTTAGCTTAGAGTTAGTGTTTGCAATGGCGTGGTTTACACGGCAAAAACCCGGAGTGGAAGGCACCGCGGACGAAGACAAGCGCGTGCGTACCGAAGGACTGTGGCTGAAGTGCGATAGCTGCAGCCAGATCATCTGGAAAAAGTCCCTCGACGAGAACATGCAGGTGTGTCCGCAATGCGACCACCATTTCCGGCTGGACGCGCGCGCGCGCCTGGCGATGCTGTTCGACGGCGGCGTTTACGAGGAGCTGGACGCGGACCTGGTCTCCACCGATCCGCTGCACTTCGAGGACTCCAAGACCTACGCCGAGCGCCTCGACGGGATGCGCAGGAAAACCGGCATGTCCGATGCGCTGATTTCGGGCGCGGGCACCTTGGAAGGCCGCCCCGTGCAGATCTGTGCGATGGAGCTGAGTTTCATCGGCGGCAGCATGGGCGCGGTGGTGGGCGAAAAATTGACTCGCGCTATCGAACGCGGCCTGGCGCGGCGCGAGCCGGTGATCATCGTCTCGGCCTCCGGCGGCGCGCGTATGCAGGAAGGCGCAATCAGCCTGATGCAGCTTGCGAAAATTTCCGCCGCCCTGATGCGTTTGGACGAAGCGAGCGTCCCCTACATCAGCATCCTGACCGATCCCACCACGGGAGGAGTCACCGCCAGCTTCGCCATGCTGGGCGATCTGAACATCGCCGAGCCTGGCGCTTTGATCGGGTTCGCCGGGCCTCGCGTCATCGAGCAGACCATCCGCCAGAAGCTCCCGGCCGGATTTCAGACCAGCGAGTTTCTGCTCGACCACGGATTTCTGGACGCGGTGGTGAAGCGCAGTGAAATGAAGCAGTACATCGCCCGCTCGCTCCGCTTTTTCTGTGACTAAATGATCCAACTGCAAGGGGCCGGAAAGCGCTTCGGCCACAAACTTCTCTTTGAAAACTGCGACTGGCTGATTACTCCGCGTGAAAAGACCGGCCTCGTCGGCGGCAACGGCACCGGCAAATCCACGCTGCTGAAAATCATCTGCGGAAGCGAGTCGCTCGATTACGGCTCGATCAGCCATACCAAGGGCATCAAGATGCGGTACCTGCCGCAGGACGGTCTGTCGCTGTCGGGCCGCAGCGTGTTCACCGAATGCATGACTGTGTTCGAGGACCTGCATGAGATGGAGCGCGAGCTGGAAACCCTGCACCGCAAGATGGCCGAGGAAGATCCTTCCAGCCCGGAGTACGCCGCCGCCGCCGACCGCGCGCACTCGATCGATACCGAATTTCGGAACCGCGACGGCTACGCCATCGAGGCGCAGGTAGGCACGGTGCTGGACGGCCTCGGCTTCCGCAAGGAAGATTGGACCCGCCGCACCGAGGAGTTTTCCGGCGGCTGGCAGATGCGCATCGCGCTCGCTAAGCTGCTGCTCGAAAAGCCGAACCTGCTGCTTCTCGACGAGCCCACCAACCACCTCGACCTGGAAGCCCGTAACTGGCTGGAGCAATACCTGAACGCGTATCCCTACGGCTACGTGCTGATTTCCCACGACCGCTATTTTCTGGACACCACCGTGAACCGCACCGTCGAGGTTTGGAACAAACGCGTCTGGTTCTACAGCGGCAACTACGAAAAATATCTGGCGCAGAAGAGCGAACGGCAGACGCAGCTCGAAGCGGCGTACAAAAATCAGCGCGACCGCATCGAGGCTCTGGAAGCCTTCATCAACCGCTTCCGTTATCAGGCCACCAAAGCCAAACAGGTGCAGTCCCGCATCAAGGAACTGGAAAAAATCGAGCGCATCGAGATTCCTCCGCAGGAACAGACCATCCATTTTTCCTTTCCCCAGCCCAAGCCCAGCGGACGCATCGTGGCGGAGTTTAAGGACGTTTCGAAAAGCTACGGCGCGAAGCATGTATTCAGCGGCGCGAACTTCGTGATCGAGCGCGGCGACCGCATTGCGCTGGTGGGCGTCAACGGCGCGGGCAAATCGACGTTGATCAAGCTGCTGGCCGGCGCGGAGCCGCTCACGTCCGGCAGCTACACGCTGGGCCACAACGCCATGCCCGATTATTTCGCCCAGGATCAATACAAGGAACTGGATCCGGAAAGGAAACTGCTCGACGATCTGGGCGACGCCGCGCCGCGATCGGGCAATACGGAGCTGCGCACGCTGCTCGGATGCTTTTTATTCAGCGACGATGACGTATTCAAGAAAATCGGGGTGCTGAGCGGAGGCGAGCGCAACCGCTACGCCCTGGCCCGCATGCTGCTCGCGCCGTCGAATTTCCTGTTGTTGGACGAGCCCACCAACCACCTCGATATGCGCGCCAAGGACGTGCTGCTCGAATCGCTGCGCGAATATACCGGAACCGTGGTCTTCGTCTCGCACGACCGCTATTTCATCGACAATCTGGCCAC
>JBBIVT010000070.1:0-3153 GCA_037439565.1 Acidobacteriota bacterium
TGCGGTTGAACCTCGCGCTCGCCTACTACAAAAAGGGCGACTTCCGGCAGGCCGTGGAGCGATTTGAAGCCCTTCAAAAAGCCGACCCTTCCGATGTCCGCACCGCCGTGCTGCTGGGCGACACTTACTCCCGCATGGGCCGCGACAAGGACACCGTCGCCTTGCTGCTGCCTCTCGAAGCTGCCCATCCCTCAGATTTGAATATCGCCTGGACCTTGGGTGCGGCTCTGATCCACGCGGGACGGCCGATCGAAGGAATCAAGCGCGTGGTGAACGTTGCCGAGCAGGGGCACAGCATCGACGCGTGCTTCCTCGCCGCGGACACCTATCTGGCCCTGGCGGAGTTTGAGCGTGCGCACATCTTCGCCGAGGAAGCGATGAAGCTGGAGCCGAACCGCAAAGGCCTATACAGCCTGAGCGGGCGAATCAAGCAGTACCTGGGCGATTTTCCCGGGGCGAAGGCGGATCTTGCGAAGGCGCTGGCCGAGAATCCCGACGACTTCGACGCGCATGTGACGCTCGCAGCCATTTTGAACCTGGAACGCAACTTGGAAGGCGCGGAGCTTCACGCGCAGCATGCTTTGGAGCTGAGGCCGTCGTCGCCGCTGGCCCGTTATCAACTGGCGAGGGTGGAGCGCTCCAAGGGGGACATCGCGGGCGCGGTGCGCGACTTTGAGAAGGTCATCGCAGCGGAGCCCGAATGGTTGCGCCCGCACATCGAACTGGCGGCGCTGTATTACCGCCTGCAGCGTCCGGAAGATGGGCAGAAAGAGCGCGACATTGTCGACCGGCTGTACATGCAGGGGAAAAAGCTCGGGCCGGACGCGGAGCGATAGACCAACTTCTGATCTTTCGCCGGCAACGGCATCCAGCCGTGCAATTCCCGCACGAACAGAGTCTGTGTAAAAACCCGGGCGTCAACCGCTCGGCTGTGTCGCTGACGGGACACTCCCGGAAAACAAAAATACCGCAACCTCCGACATCAGATTGGGCAGGAGCTTCACCTCGCGGTGGCCGGCGAGAAAGATGCGGCGCTCCACTTTCCAGCCTTGCTCCCGCATCAGCGACTCAAAATCGAGCACCGTTAAAAAGTGAATGTTCGGCGAATTATACCAGTCATAAGGGAACAGATCGGTGCGCGGCGACCGGCCGGACATCAGGTGTGACACGCGCACACGCCAGTGCGCGAAGTTCGGAAACGCGACGATGCCGCGCGCACCCACGCGCAGCATGCCTTTCAGCACTTTCAACGGGTCCCGCGTCTCTTGTAAGGTCTGACTGAGGATGACGTAATCGAAGGCGCCGCTAGGATAGTCTTCCAGGCTCGATTCCAGGTCGCCTTGAAACACCGAAACACCGCGGGCGATGGCCTTTTGCACCTTTGCGCCGGTGAGTTCGACGCCGCGCGCGTCCACGTTCTTGTGATCCCGCAGCCAGGCAAGCAACTCGCCTTCGCCGCAGCCAAGATCGAGCACGCGCGTGCCGGGTTCCACCAGTTCGCCGATGATGGCGTAATCGCGGCGCCCGTAGACATCCTTCATGCTGGCAGGCTCCTGAATGTGCTTGCCAGAAAGCCCCGCACCAGTTCCGCCTGCTCCTTCACCTCGACTAAGAATGCGTCGTGGCCGTAATCGGAGGCGAGGTTGCAGTACGCGACGTCGCAATTGCGGCTGCGCAGGGCGCTGACGACCTCGAGCGATTGGTAGCTGGGATACAGCCAGTCCGACGTGAAGCTGATGACGAGAAACCGCGTCGGGATTTTTTCAAACAGGGCCCCTAGGCTCCCGCGCTGCGTCAGGTCGAACGAATCCATGGCGCGCGTGATGTACAGATACGAGTTTGCATCGAAGCGGTCCACAAACGTGCTGCCGCGGTATTGCAGATAGCTCTCCACCTCGAACTGATCCGGCGCTCGCAGGCGGCGGCCGAACTTGGCGCGCATGCTGGCGTCGCTCATGTAGGTAATGTGGCCCACCATGCGTGCCACGGATAAGCCTCGCCCGGGCGGCTTGCCGTGGTAGTAATTGCCTTCGTTCCAATCCGGGTCCGCCATGATCGCCTGCCGGCCGACTTCGTTAAATGCGATCTGCTGCGCGCTGTGCCGCGCGGTGGTGGCGATGGGCAGCGCCGCGGCGACGCTTCCTGGATACGCCACAGCCCATTCCAGCGCCTGCATGCCTCCCATCGACCCTCCGGCGACTGCCAGCAGCTTTCGTATGCCCAGAGAGTCGATAAGCATTTTCTGGAGCCTCACCATGTCCGCGATGGTGACCACCGGGAACGACATCGCCCATGGCTCACCGGTTTCCAGATTGATGGAAGAAGGGCCGGTTGTGCCGCGGCATCCGCCCAGCACATTGGAGCAGATCACGAAATATTTATCGGTATCGAAGCCCTTGCCGGGGCCGATCATGCTGGACCACCAGCCGCCCTCGCCCGCCGCATGCGCGTCGCCAGAAAAGGCGTGGGTGACCAGAATCGCGTTCGATTTCGCCGCGTTCAGCGTGCCGTAGGTCTCATAGGCGACCTCGACAGGAGCGATGGCCGCGCCGCAATCGAGGTCGATCTTTTCAAACGTAGAAATCGCGGACTCGGTCACCATGAAGGGTTTAACTTCAAGTGTATCCCCTCCATTACTGTCGAAGTTCGGTCAGGCCGCGCCACGGAACCCCGACCTTAATGGAGGGGATGGGTACGCTCTTTAAAAACCTTCCGTTGTGACAAAAAAACTCTCGCTCCACCTGCTCCCCGGCAGGATGACTTGCAGCCCTGCGTCCTTGCCTGCATGGGTCAGGTTGAACGCGTTGGTCTGCGCGGCCATGGGTTCGAAACACACGAAAGATCCGCCCTTGGGCGCATAGACCACCGCCACCGGATACTTCGGCCCGAATTTGACCGATATCTTCTGGCTCTTTCCTTCCAGCACCCAATCGGCTCCGGTGAGGCCCGTGAACACGTTATCGAGCACGCCTCCGGCCAGCGGATAGGGATTCGGAAGCTCCATGGGCTTGCGTTCGCCCGTCGGGACAAGGAGATCCGACAGCACGATGCTTTCGCGCGCGGCCAGATGCACCTTCCAGTCATCACGAGGCGTATCGGTCAATCGAAAATACGGATGATAGCCGAGCGAAAGCGGCATCGGCTCGCTCGATA
>JBBIVT010000070.1:3253-7811 GCA_037439565.1 Acidobacteriota bacterium
TTGGCCTTCCAGGAATCCAGATCCGGCGCGGGCTTGTAGAGAATCTCCTGCCCGCGCACGGTCATGGAATAGGCGTTATTGCCAAACGACGTGGCAATGCTGACCACGGTGAGATGTTCGGGATCCGTCAAGCGGACGATGCCGTTCATTGCGATTCTTACGAGACTTCTTCGCTCCAACCTTCCAGGATGGCCTTAATCTTTCCCGTGAACTGGTCCGCCAGCGCGCCGTCGATCAGGCGATGGTCGAACGTCAGCGCCAGGTACGCGATGGAGCGGATCGCGATGGCGTCATCGATCACAACCGGAGTCTTTTCCACCGTGCCCACGCCCAAAATAGCCACCTGCGGCTGGTTGATCACCGGCGTCGCGAAGACGCTCCCGAAGCTGCCGAAATTGGTGATGGAGAACGTCCCTTCCTTTACTTCATCGGGACGAAGCTGGCGTGAGCGAGCGCGAGCGGCGAGATCCGCCACGGACCGTTGCAGGCCGATGACGGACTTCTCATCCGCATTCCGAATCACCGGCACAATCAACCCGTTTTCGAGCGCGACGGCGATGCCTAAATTGATGTCGCGGTGATAAATGATGTTCGTGTTGCCCTGAATCGATGTGTTGAGAATCGGGAACTGGCGCAGCGCGACGCAGGTGGCTTTGAGCACGAACGGCAGGAACGTCAGCGAGAATCCGTACTGAGCCTGCACGTTGGCCTTGGCTTTTTCGCGCGCCTTGGCGATCTTCGTGAAGTCCACCTTGTGAACCGTGGTGACGTGCGCCGCGGTGTGCTTGGAGAACACCATGTGCTCCGCGATGCGCTGGCGCATCACGCTCATCTGCTCGACACGGGTACCCGGCATGGGCGCCGTCATATCGACCGTTTGCGGGATGGTCGCGACTGCCTGCTGCACAGGGGGAGGAGGAGGAGGCGGCGGAGCAGCTTGGACCACCGGAGCCGGAGCGGCTGGAGCGGGTGCCGGAGGCGGCACCTGAACCACGGGAGCCGCAGGAGCGCTCCGCGCGGCCAGATAGGCATCCAGATCCTGCTTGGTGATGCGGTTCCCCGCGCCGGTGCCCTTGATCAGGCTCAAATCGATGTTATTCTCCCGAGCCATCTTGCGCACTAGAGGCGACAGCGGCCCCGCTTCTTCCGCCGCAGGCGGTTCCGCCTGGACGGGGGGCGCAACAACGGGAGCGGCGACGGCAGCCGGAGCCGCGGCTTCCACAACCGGCATCGGAGCCGGAGCGGGCGCGCTGGAGCCGTCATTAATCCTCGCGACCACGGTGTTAATGCCCACCGTTTTGCCTTCCTCCACCAGGATTTCCGCCACCACGCCCGCCGCCGGCGACGGGATTTCCGTGTCTACTTTATCGGTGGAAATCTCGAACAGAGGCTCATCGCGCCCTATGGTCTCCCCGGGCTTCTTCAGCCACTTGGTCAGCGTGCCTTCCACAATGCTTTCGCCCATTTGGGGCATGACGACGTCAATCATAAGGTCTCCATATGCCTGTTAAATATGCGTCCGAAGTTGTCGATAAGTGCCGCGGCCACGTCCTCGCGCGTTGCCTGGCGGCCCAGGCTCCGCATCGAGGCTACTGGCCTCGTTAAACCGCACGGTACGATGTACCGGAAGTAATTCAAATCCGTATCCACGTTCAGCGCGAAACCATGGGACGTGATCCAGCGGCTGATATGCACGCCGATCGCCGCGATTTTCCCCTCGCTGGTCCAAACGCCCGTCGCGCCCGCCTCGCGCCCCGACGCGATGCCAAACCCGGCCAGCGCGTCAATGATCGTCTGCTCGATGGCTCGCACATAAGCGTGCACATCGCGTTTCCATTCTCTCAAATCGAGGATCGGGTAGCCCACGATCTGCCCCGGGCCGTGGTAGGTCACGTCGCCGCCGCGGTCGGTCTCGAAAAATTCGATTCCGGAGCGTGCCAGCAGTTCCGGCGGGGCAAGAAGATTCTCCTCATGCCCATTGCGGCCCATCGTCACAACGTGTGGATGCTCCACCAGCAGCAGTTGATCCGGAATCAAGCCGTTTTTCCGCGCCTCGACGCACTCGCGCTGCTTTTCCAGCGCGTCGGCGTAGCGCAGACGCCCAAGGTCGCGGACCTCTGCAGACCTCAGCGAACTCCGCGCCTCTGCGTGAAAATCGGAAGCTAAGCTAGGCATTAATCGCTTGCCCGTACACCGCGTTGAACGCCTCGCCGACGGCTTCGTAAATCGTCGGATGCGCGTGGATGGCGTGGATCACCGTGTCCACCGTGGCCTCGGCTTCCATGGCGAGCACCGCCTCGCCGATCAGTTCATACGCCTGCGGCCCGATGATGTGGACGCCCAGGATTTCGCCATACTTCGCGTCGGAAACCACCTTCACGAACCCGTCGTGCGAACCCAAAATCGTCGCCTTGCTGTTGCCGGCGAAGGGGAACTTGCCTACTTTCACGTCGAATCCCTGGGAACGCGCCTGTGCCTCAGTCAATCCCACGCTTCCGATGCCCGGCTCCGTGTACGTGCAGCCCGGAATCCGCAGTTTATTGATGGCCGTGGGAGATTTGCCGGCGATGTGCGCGATCGCCACCATGCCCTCCGCGGTCGCGACGTGCGCCAACTGCGGCGTTCCGGCCACGATATCGCCGATGGCATAGACGCCCGGCTCGCCCGTGCGCTGCATGGAGTCGACCTTCACGAATCCGCGATCCAGTTCCACCCGCGTGCCTTCCAAGCCGATGTTCTCGGTGATCGGCCGGCGCCCCACGGCGACCAAAAGCGCCTCGACTTCCTGCGTTTCGCGTTTGCCGTCAGCCAGGGCGACCTCGAACTTCACGCCGTTGTCCGTGGTCTGAATGTTTTCGACCCGGGCCCCCGTTTCCACCCGGATACCCTGCTTCTTAAAGACGCGAGCCAGTTCCTTGGAGACTTCCTCGTCCTCCACCGGAACGATGCGAGGCAGCATCTCGAACACCTGCACCTTTGATCCAAACCGGTTGAAGCAGGAGGCAAATTCCACACCCACCGCGCCCGCGCCCAGCACCGCCAGCGTCTTCGGGACTTCGCGCAGGTCCAGAATCTCGATGTTGGTCAAAATACGCCGGGCATCGGGCTGCAACCCCGGCAGCATCCGCGCCGCCGATCCTGTCGCCAGAACCACGTTCTTGGTTTCGTAGGTGGTCTTGGCCCCGTCAGGCGCGGTCACCTCGACCTTGCCCGGACCGGCCAGCTTCGCCCATCCCTTGATCCAATCGACCTTGTTCTTGCGAAACAGGAACTCGATTCCTTTGGAATGCTTAGAGACAATCTTGTTCTTGCGATCGCTCACCAGGGGGTAATCCAGGCGGGCGTTTTCGCAGTGAATGCCCTCCTCCTCCGAGTGCAGGAACCGGTCCCAAACCTCGGCCGTGTGAAGCAGGGATTTGGTGGGGATGCAGCCCACAAGTAGGCACGTCCCGCCCAACCTTGGATTGGCTTCCACACACGCGACTTTCAATCCATACTGCCCGGCGCGAATCGCAGCCGAATATCCACCGGGACCGCTCCCGATGACAATTACGTCGTAGGTCATCTGTTTTTTTCAGTGTAGCATTGGGTTCTGAGGGCGCATCCAACTCGATATGGTCTTCGTCAGCCTCACGCGCCTTAAACTCCGGTCAATTCGATTCCTGCCAGCGTTCGCGTTTCATACGTCCCGCTCCCTCAGCCAGGTAAAAAGAGCCTCAGGATTTCTGGATGGCGGCCTTCTGCCGGAACGGGGCTGGATTTTCTGGACCATGACCGCATGGGACTCCGAGGAAAGTATGCGCCGTTTCATGACGGCGGGCGCGCACAAGAAGGCCATGCCGCGCCTCCTGAACTGGTGCGATGAAGCGTCCGTAGCGCATTGGACGCAGCCGGACGCGGCCCTGCCCAGTTGGGAGGAGGCGGGTCGCCGCATGCGCGCAACCGGCCGGGCGTCGAAGGTCAAAAATCCTTCCGCGCGGCACGCCAGCTTGAATTTTGAGTCGCCCCGCGCCAGCGCCGGCACACGTATCCGCCCCTCCTGAAACGAGGAGGCCTTCACTACCCTCTATCGCCAACGCCAGAGCCACGGACGCGTGGTATCGTTTCAAGGAAATGTCCATTCCTGGAATTCGATGTTCCGCGATGCTCCTCGTGCTGGCCTTGGCCGGATGCGCCAAACGGGAAAGACTCGCCGCCGCGATTCCGGCCGCGCCGGGAAAGATCAAGACGCAGTACGCCATGCGCTACATCGATGTCGCGATGGGAACAGGGAAGCTCGCGGAACCAGGTAAAGTGTACTTCGTTCACTACACGGGCTGGCTGCTCGATGGGACGAAGTTCGACTCCTCTCGCGACCGTGATAAGCCGTTGTCGTTCGAACAGGGCAAACGCAAGGTGATCCCAGGATGGGACGCGGGATTCGAGGGCATGCGTGTGGGAGGGAAGCGCAGGCTGTTCATTCCGTATCAGCTCGCGTATGGGGAGAAGGGGCGAGGCAAGATTCCTCCCAAAGCAGAGTTGATCTTCGACGTGGAATTGATGGATGTTCAGGACCCGC
>JBBIVT010000070.1:7911-21570 GCA_037439565.1 Acidobacteriota bacterium
AATCCGATCACCGTCGCCTTGCCGCCGCGATACTGCTCCACTTGCTTGGGATTGGCGGCGATCACATCGTCCACGATTTTTTCGAGCGCCCCGGAGTCGCTGATCTGCTGCAGGCCTTCGCGCGCGGCAATCGCCTCGGCCGAATCTCCGGTCTCAAACATCTTCGGAAGGATTTCCTTGGCGATCTTGCCGTTGATTTTTCCTTCGGCGATCATCTTAATCAGACCGCCCAGGTTTTCGGCGCTCACCGGAGAATCGGCGATCTCCTTTCCCCGTTCCTTCAGCAGCGCGGCCAGATCGCCCATCACCCAATTCGCCGCGGCTCGCGCATCGCCGGAAATCGCGGCGGCCTTTTCAAAATAATCGGCGGTGACCCGTTCGGCGGTCAGGACGCCTGCGTTGTATTCGGTCAAGCCATACTCGCCGATGAAGCGCTGGCGGCGATTCGCGGGCAGTTCGGGCACATGGGCGCGAATACGCGACATCCAGGATTCGCTGACGCGCAGAGGAACAAGGTCCGGCTCGGGGAAATAGCGGTAATCGTGGGCGTTCTCCTTGCTGCGCATGGACACGGTTTCGCCAGTCTCCACGTTGAACAGGCGCGTTTCCTGGGTTACGCGGCCGCCGGATTCAATCAACTCGACTTGCCTTTCGATTTCATGATCCAGCGCCATCTTCAGGAAACGGAAGGAGTTCAGGTTCTTCACTTCCGCCTTGGTGCCGAATTTTTCCGCGCCGTGGAGGCGCACGCTGACGTTGGCGTCACAGCGCAGATGGCCCTTTTCCATGTCGCAACTGGAGACGTCGACATATTGCAGAATCTGCTTCAGCTCGGTCAGGAACGCGAAGGCTTCGGCGGAACTGCGAAGATCGGGCTCGGTGACGATTTCGATCAGAGGCGTACCGCTACGGTTCAGGTCGACATAGGTATATTTGCTCGAATCTTTAAACCCGTCGTGGATACTCTTGCCGGCGTCATCTTCCATGTGGACGCGGGTGATGCCGATGCGCTTCCGGACGCCCTCCACCTCAATCTCGACATAGCCGTGCTCGGCAAGCGGCTGGTCGTATTGCGAGATCTGATAGCCCTTGGGAAGGTCGGGATAAAAATAGTTCTTGCGCGCGAATACCGATTTCGAATTCACCGTACAGTTCAGCGCCAAAGCCGCTTCGATGCCCAGTTCCACGGCCTGGCGGCTCAATACCGGCAGCGCGCCGGGCAAGCCGAGGCAAACCGGGCACACATTCGTATTGGGAGGCGCGCCGAAGCCGGTGGCGCATCCGCAAAAAATCTTGGTTCGCGTGGCGAGCTGGACGTGAACCTCCAGCCCGATCACAGGTTCATATTTCGCAATCGCATCGAGGGCAGACGGCATGAATCCTCCATTATACGAGGCCCGTCCACGGGGGGACGGGGTGTGGGATAATTTCCTGGTTGATTTCCGATATTAAGTTCGGTTTTCGGATGTTATTCCGGACGCCGATGTTCAGCCTGACAGCGATCCTTGTTCTGGGGCTGGGGCTGGGCGCAACGACTGCGATTTTTACGCTGTTCGAACGGCTCATTCTTTCTCCACTGCCCTATCCGCAGGCGGACCGCCTGGTCTGGATCTGGAACGTTCCCCCGCATGCAGGCGCCGGGTTGCGAGGACTCTTCGCGCTCGATATTCAGGAAATTCAGCGGGAATCGCGAGTTTTTGAAAGGGTCGGCGGGATGTTTGAAGGCACCTGGAACGTGACCGGCGTCGGCGAGCCGGTTCGGCTGGCCGGCGTACGCGTTACGCCAGACTTTTTCCCCACCCTCGGCGTAAGTCCCATGCTCGGACGGGTTTTCCTACCGGAGGAATATCACTCAGGACGGGAAATGGAGGCAATATTCAGCTATTCCTTCTGGCAAAACCGGCTGGGAGGAGATCCCAATATTGTCGGCCGGCGGATTTCGATGGACGGCGTTTCGTTTGAAATCGTCGGCGTGATGCCGCGCGAGTTCGCTCTGGCCGCCGATTTGGACCTCTGGGCCCCCCTGCCTGCGGAGTCCCCATATATCGCCGGTAGAACCTGGCGGTGGGTGCATACATGCGCCCGCTTGAAACCCGGCGTCGCGCCTGAGCAGGCGCAGAGCGAACTGAACGGCGTCGCGGCGGATCTGGCGTCGCGCTTTCCGGAGGATCGCGGATACGGGCTGAAGCTGGTCACGTTTCTCGATCAGGAGGTGGGTTCGATACGGCAAACCTTGTGGGTATTCGCGGCGGCGGTGGGGTGTATTCTGCTGATCTCGTGTTCCAATGTGGCGAGCCTGCTTTTGGCGCGGGGGGCATCGCGCGTCCGGGAAATGGCGGTTCGGGCCGCCGTGGGGGCCAGCCGTCGGGAACTGATCCGGCAACTGCTGATTGAAAGCGGCTTGTTGTCGCTGCTGGCGGCCACGCTCGCCGTTCCGGTCGCGTTTCTCGGAGTAAAGATGCTGATCGCGCTCGACGGGCAGGCGCTTCCGCGCGCCAACGAAGTTCATCTGGACGCCCGGGTACTGGTGTTTTCCTTCGTGTTGGCGCTGGCGACGGCCGTGGCGTTTGGGATTGTCCCGGCGCTGCGCGCCTCTCGCGTCGGGCTTCGGGAGGTGTTGACCGAGGGAGGGCGCAGCGGTTCCGGTGGACCCGGTTCGAATCGTCTGCGATCCGCGCTCGTCTCCTTGGAGATCGCGTTGGGCGTTGTGCTGCTGTCCCTGGCTGGTCTGCTCACGCGGAGCTTCCAGCACTTGACTGAAGTCAATCCGGGCTACGACGCATCCCGGGTCACCACGATGCAGATTGCGCTGAGTGATGTCCGCTACCGGGACATTGCCACATGCGAGCAGTTTTTCGAGCGCTTGGTGACGCAGCTCGAGCGCGAGCCTGGCGTGGAGAGCGCAGGGACGACAAACTATCTGCCGCTGGTGAAGGACAAGCAGACGGTCGGAGTCTGGCTCGATTCGCAGCCGGTGCACTCCGAGGAGACAAAGATCGTCCTCGACAATCGCGTGGTGTCCGCGGACTACTTCCGCGCGATGGGAGTGCCCCTGATCGCCGGACGGTATTTCGAGTGGACGGACAGGCCGGATTCTCCGAGGGTAGTGATCGTCAACGAAGCGTTCGCGCGCCAGTTCTTCCCGCGCGGCGACGCCTTGGGAAAGCGTGTCGCGCTGGCGGTGGGCAAGCCGTGGACCGCGGAGATCGTGGGCGTTGTGGGGAGCTTCCGGGAAAGCAGTCTGGCGGAGGAGCCGCGGCGCGAGATCTTTACGCCGTATTCACAAACAACCATCCCCGCCAGCACGCTGGTGGTGCGTTCCTCCGGAGCCGGGCCCGATGTGCTGCGCGCCGTGCGCGCCGCGATCGACAGCGTCGATCACGAAGTGGCGTTCTACAACGTCCGGACAATGAGGCAGCAGGTATCCGATTCGGTAGCGCAGCCGAGGTTGCGGGGGACGCTTGTTGGCGTGTTTTCGCTCGCCGCGTTGATGCTGGCCGCGCTCGGCGTCTACGGCGTTATCGCCTGCGCCGTGGCGGAGCGAAAACGCGAGATCGGAATCCGCATCGCGCTTGGCGCGCAGCCCTCGGAAGTGCGGGGCATGGTTCTTTGGCAGGGATTGAAGCTGACCGCCATCGGACTCGCGCTCGGCTTGGGCGGGGCGACAGCCGCGACGCGTCTGGTGGAAGGACTTTTGTTTGGAGTGAGTCCGGCCGATCCGATAACATACCTGGCAACCTGCGCGCTATTCACCGTGGTGGCGCTACTGGCAAGCTATCTGCCCGCGCGCCGGGCCATGCGGCTGGACCCGATGGTCTGCCTCCGCGACTAGCATTTTCCTTGACTTTCGCAGGTTTACACCGTAATATTTCCTAAACAACCGGGAGGCTGCCACGCTGCCTCCTCCTGCCGGACGCTCCCCGTCTGCCCCGAGCGAACTTGAAAAATGGAGATACAAAAATGGCACTTCCCGTGGCGCAACAAGAAGAACTGCTTCACAAGGGATTCTCGCGGCGGCAGCTTGGCCGGATTGCGAGCTTATTGACGGCTGGCGCGACCCTGCCGTTTTACAACGAGTTTGCCATGGCACAGGACGCAGAGCGCAGAATGATGCGCGGCGCGGGCCGGATGTACGATCCGGAGATGGTGCGCATCAGTTCCAATGAAAACCCCATGGGGCCGTGCAAGGAGGCTCTGGAATCGCTGGCGAAAATCGCCCCCAAGGCCTGGCGCTATTCTCCAGTGGGCGACGATCAGGACTTCATCAAGACAGTGGCCGGCATCGAGGATGTCCCGGAGACGCATATCATGGCATTTGCCGGCTCCAGCGACCCGCTGCACCGCTGCCAGTGCGCGTTTACGTCGCCTTCCCATAGCTGGACGATGGGCGATCCAGGATATGGGGCGGGGGCGCCGGCGTTCATCGGCTCGAAACTGAATCAGGTGCCTCTGCGCCCCGATTTCAGCCACGACGTGGAGGCGATGATCAAGGCCGATCCGGACGCGGGCGCATATTACGTCTGCAATCCGAATAATCCCAGCGGAACGCTGACGTCCCGCAAGGACATCGAATACCTGTTGGCCAATAAGAAGAAGGACGCGGTGGTGGTGATCGACGAAGCGTACATTCACTTCTCCGAGCGCGCGCAGCCTTCCAGCGACTTGGTGGCGCAGGGCAAGGACGTCATCGTGCTGCGGACCTTCTCGAAGGTCTACGGGATGGCCGGCTTTCGCGCCGGATTTGCCATGGGACGGCCGGATCTTCTGGCCAAGCTTCGTCCCTATGGAGCGGGAATGCAGCCGGTGCTGGGACTGACCGCGGCTACCGCCAGCATGAAAGTGAAGAGCCTGGTTGCCGAGCGTCGCGCGCTGAATAAGCAGATCCGCGAGAATACGTTTGAATTCCTGGAAAAGAAAAACATCAAATACGTGCCGAGCGAGACCAACTTCTTCATGATGGAAGTGAATCGCCCCGGCCAAGAATTCGCGCAGGCAATGGCGGCGAACAAGGTGATGATCGGGCGCATCTGGAAGGCCTGGCCCACCAAGGTCCGCGTCACGGTGGGAACCCAGGAAGAGATGCTGAAGTTCCAGACGGCGGTTTCCAAGATTATGGCCTGATTCCGGCTAAGGCCGCGGTAGGCAAACGGACCGCTTGCATTTGTCCGCTTGCGCCTTGAACTCGTCCAGATTCGTGTAGAGAGCCTTGGGAAGCACGCCGCGATCCTTCAGGGAGGAGTAAATCCCGATGGCCTGTTCATATTCGGCAACCGCTTGGGGAAAGGCTCTCATCGCGATATAGACCTGGGCCACGCTTTCGTGAGCGTCCCCGAGTTCGACCGTGATGGATACGGCTGCTCCGGGACGATCCGCCAATTGTTTCCACAGAAGGACAGCCTGTTGTTCCTGGGCCAGCGCCTCCTTCAAATTGCCCATGCGGCGTAAAAGCCCTCCGATACGTCCAGTGATGCTGGCAACGGAGGAAGCGGCGCGAACATCCTTGGGATCGGCCGTAGCCGCGGCTTGGCGCAGTTCGAGAGCTTTCCGGTGCAGCGCCAGAGCGGCCGGAAGATCGCCGAGCCGGATTGTGACCCAGCCAAGGTCGCTGTAATCGTAGGACAGGTCGAGTTGCGCGCGAGGGGTCGCGTTTTCCGCCAGGGCCTGCTCGTCGATGACGCGCGCTTCCTCATATTCGCGGCCCGCTTCTTGGTACCGTTTCAGCACGGCGTACAACGCTCCCAGCTTTTTGTGCGCCAGGGCCAGATTGGGGCGCGTGGCAGGATCGCCCGGCTTGAGGGCGAGGATCCGGCTCTCCAGGCTGAGAATGCTCTGTCGAACCGGGATCGCCTCTTCGTACTTTTTTTCATCGGCGAGCAGATCGGCAGCCGTCGACTGGGTGAGCATCAGGCTGTACAGCAGGCCAGGATCGTTCGGATGGGCGCCCGCCGCGGCCTTGGCCAGCGCCAGATTCTTATTGGAGATGGACTGGGCGTGGGCGAGGTCGCCCGCTGCAGCGTAAGATCTGGCCAAGCCGTCCGCGGCGCGCAAATAATCCTGCCTTAGCGAAGCGTCGGAGGGAGAACGCGCCGCCAAATCTGCCAGGATCGCCTCGGCTTTCCGGTAACTTTCGAGCGAAGCCGGTACATGGCCGAGATTCGAGACACCCGCCGCGCCTTGTACTTCCCCGATTCGCGTGTATCCAAGGGCGATTTCACGGGCCAATCGGGGATCGCCGCCTGCTTCGCGCGAGAGGTTTTCCAGATATTCCAGAGCGCGGCGGACCAGAAGCTCCCGGGCGGCGGTGGAACCGGGCAGGCTCTCGATCGCATCGTGAAATTCGTACAAGACGGAATGGGCAAGGCTTTGCACGTCGTTGAAGCGCCGCTGAGCGCGGCGGGCCTCGAACCAGGACAGGCCGCCAAAGGCGAGGA
Source organism: Acidobacteriota bacterium (assembly GCA_037439565.1). Classification (GTDB taxonomy): domain Bacteria; phylum Acidobacteriota; class Terriglobia; order Bryobacterales; family Bryobacteraceae; genus Palsa-187. The sequence continues at coordinate 14,343 of JBBIVT010000070.1, forward strand.
TCAACAGCGCGGCCAGCGAAGCGGCGGGAACGGCGATGCGATGGCGGCGGAGAAATTTCCCGGCGCGATAGAGAAACGTCGCGGGACGGGCGTGAATCGGTTGGCCGTCCAGATGGCGGCGGAGGTCGGCGGCAAACTCGTCGACAGTGGCGTAGCGGCGGGAGGGATCCTTGGCCAGAGCCTTGATGAGTATGGTCTCCAAATCGCCCGAAAGATCGCGGCTGTACTCGGACGGCGGCACGGGCTCCTGCTCGCAGGCGGCGCGCAACATTTCCGCGTAGGACGGATTTTCTATGCGATACGGGCGCTGGCCGGTGAGAATCTCATAAAGGATCACCCCGAGCGAGTAAACATCGCTCGCCACCGTCTGGCGCTCGCCGCGAATTTGTTCGGGACTGGCATAGGCGACGGTCATCGGAGCGGGTCCGGCTTGCGTAATCTCGACATCGGAAGCCGAGTCGAGCGCGCGGGCAAGGCCGAAATCGAGCAGTTTCGGCTCGCCAGACTGCGTGACGAGAATATTGCCCGGCTTCAGGTCGCGATGCACGATCAACTGCTGATGCGCGTAGGCGACGGCGTCGCACACCGAGAGAAACAGTTTCACGCGCGACGCGGTGTTCAGTTGATGCCCGTCGCACCAGGCCGGTAGCGTGGGCCCCTCGACATACTCCATGACGAAGTACGGCTGGCCGGCCTCGGTGGCGCCGCCGTCGAGGAGCCGGGCGATTCCCGGATGTTCGAGCTGCGCCAGGATCTGGCGTTCGCGCCGGAAGCGCTGCTCGGTTCCCGGCGTCGGGCGCGCGGCAGTAATCAACTTGATGGCCACGCGCTTGCGATACTGGCCGTCGGCGCGATCCGCCAGGTAAACCACGCCCATGCCGCCGCGGCCAATCTCTTTGAGAATGGTGTAGGGGCCGATTTGCGCCGGCGGCGCGGCGGATGCGTCGGCCCACAGGCTCGCGCCCGGCATGACTCCGGTCTCCAGCCAGTCGCCCTTTGTCTCCATGGCAAGAAGGGATTCGACCGTCGTGCGGAGCTCGGTATCGTCCCCGCAGAGGCGTTTCAGCAGAAAAGGGCGGTCGGCGGGCGAGGCATCGAGGACACCGGAGAGAACGGCTTTGACTTCGCTCCAGCGCCCGGGGCTCATGCCGAGGAGATTCCTTCCATTTTGTGCAGCAACCACAGCCGCGCGATGGTCCACTCGCGCTTGACGGTGGCGGGCGAGATACCGAGAACCTCGGCCGTCTCCTCGATGGTGAGGCCCCCGAAGTAGCGGAGTTCGACCACGCGGCCCTGCTGCGGATCGAGCTCGGTGAGCTGCTCCAGGATCTGGTTGAGTTCGAGCAGGTCGACGCGGGGATTGGTGAAGACGCCGAGGGCGTCATCGAGAGTGACGCTATTGGCCTGCCCGTGGCGCTTGGCGGCATTCCGCGCCTGCGCGTGGTTGATAAGGATCCGCCGCATCATCGTCGCGGCGAGGCCGAGGAAATGGGCCCGGTTTCGCCAATCCACGGCACGCTGGCTGATCAGACGGATGTAGGCCTCATGGACCAGCGCGGTGGGCTGAAGCGTGTGATCAGGCCGCTCATTGGCCAGGAAAAAACGGGCTATACGCCGCAGTTCCTCATAGAGCGCAGGCGTCATTTGATCCAGCGCGGCTTTGTCGCCATTGCGCCAATTGATGAACAGCTGCGTAAGATCCTGGGGAGAGGTCACTCGAGTCCTCACTTATCTTAGCGGACCTACAGAGGATGCGCATCGCCGGGCGCCTTTTCGTACCCACTACAATAAAAGCGTGTTGGCAAGGATGATTTGCGCTTTGGCGACGATCGCGGGTTTGCAGGCCGCTCCCGCGATTTTCCCGCTCAAGGATATTCGCGCGGGCCAGCATGGCGTCGGGCGCACGGTGTTTTCAGGCTCTCGCATCGAGGAATTCGACGTCGAGATTCTGGGTGTGCTCGAAAACCTCGCGCCGAAGCAATCCATCATTCTGGCGCGATTGAAAGGCGGGCCGCTGGAACACACCGGCGTCATGCAAGGCATGAGCGGATCGCCGGTTTACATCGACGGCAAGCTGGCGGGCGCGGTCGCGCTGAGTTTTCCGTATTCCAAAGACGCCATCGCCGGCATCCGCCCGATTGAGGACATGCTGCGCGTGGAGCCGGATGGCCCGCGAGCGATGGCCCGGATCGTGGCGGACTTCGATCAACGCGACGCAAGGCTTGAGGAAATCGCCACGCCGGTATCTTTTTCCGGATTTACGCCGGCTACCCTCGATCATTTTGGCGCTCAGCTTCGCGCAATGGGCATGGATCCGCGCCAGGGCGTCTCCGGCGGAGGCCGTCCACCGGAGAAATTGGGCGATCCGAAGAAGTTACAGCCAGGATCCATGATCAGCGCGCAGCTTTTGTCCGGCGATTTCAGCATCAGCGCGGACGGTACGGTCACGTGCATCGACGGGGAGCGCGTCTACGCCTTCGGCCATCGCTTCATGGCGTCCGGTCCCAGCGATATTCCGTTCGCGCGCGCCGAGGTGCTGGCGCTCCTGCCAAATGTGTCGAGCTCATTCAAGATTTCGGCGGCGCGGGAATGGATGGGCTCGCTCACAGACGATCGCGCGACGGCGGTTTCCGGCGTCATCGGGCGGCGCGCGGCGACGGCCCCGGTGCAGATTCGCGTCGGCAAGAACGTGTATCGTATGCAAGTGATTCAGGACCGCGTGATGACGCCCCTGGTGACGCAGATGGCCCTGTATTCGGCCATCGACGCGACGGAGCGCGGGCAGGGGGGCTCGACTTTCACCGTGCGCGGCCGTTTGGATTTCCAAGGCGGAACAGTAAACGTCGACAACGTGTATAGCGGCGACGTTGCGGTGTCGGTGCTTGCGGCGCTGGGTGTGGGGACATCTCTGAACTACGCCATGAACAGCGGTTTCGACGCATTCAAGCTGAAGGGCGTCACGCTGGAGGTCGGCGTGGAGGACCGGAAGAATCAGGCACAGATCGCGGACCTGGCTGCGCCTCGCAGCGTGAAACCGGGAGAGGACGTGGAGCTGATCCTCACGCTGGCTGGGGAGAACGGCGCCGAGACGCTGAAGAAAGTGGTTTACCGCGTACCGGTGGGCGCGCCTCCAGGTCCGATTCTGTTCACGGCCGCGGACGCATCATCCACGAACACGATGGAGTTTGGAGGGACCATTGGTCTGGCCTATCATTCGCCCGGCCAGGTATTCTCGTTCTTGAACGGCTTGCGAGCCAATACAAGCGCGTATATCCGCGTATGGCGCAATGAGCCCGCGTACACCATCGATGGGCGTGACCTGCCGAGCCCTCCTCCCTCCGTAACCATGATTTTGAGCCGCGCACAACCACCCGCGCTGGGGCAGTTGAATCTCAAGGGATCGAAGGTCGCCGAGATTGAAATTCCCGCGGGAGGCAAAGTCGTCACTGGATCGAAGACCGTGCAGGTCGAGGTAAGGGAACCATGATGCGGCTGCTTGGGCTACTGTTCAGCGTGGCGCTGTTTGGCGCTACGACCACCACCTGGGAAATGACCGGCTACCAGGATTTCCTGCGCGGCCGGATCAGCGGGCTGTCGCTGACGCGGGACGGACGCCTGATGTTGGGCGCGAAACTCGACACGGTGTTCGACTCCGGCCAGCCGGAAATCTGGAGCGTAGCGCAAGCTCCGGACGGTTCTCTCTACCTTGGCACGGGGCATCGCGGACGGCTTTATCGACTGGATACAGCGGGAAAAGCGTCGCTGCTCTGGACAGCCGATCAGTCGGAGATCTTCGCGGTCACAGTGGACAAAGCCGGCGTGGTCTACGCCGGCACATCTCCTGATGGAAAAGTTTATCGCATCGAAAACGGCAAGGCGGCGGAATATTTTTCGCCGGGCGCGCGCTATATCTGGTCACTCAAAACCGCGCCGGATGGCTCACTGTTCGTCGGCACCGGCGACCAGGGAAAAATCTTTCGCGTGACCGCGGCGGGCGCGGGCTCCGTTTATTACGAGACGGGACAATCCCACATCACGTGTCTGGAACTGGACGCCAACGGCGCACTCCTGGCCGGAAGCGAGCCGAACGGCATCCTGTATCGCATCACCGCCCAAAACAAGGCTTTTGTGCTGTACAGCTCGAGCCTGCCGGAGATCCGCTCCATCGTCCCGGTGGCGGATGGGAACGTTTACGTCGCGGCGTTGGGGGGCAGCGTGGCGAGGAGGATCGGCTCGGCAAGCAACGCGGCGAGTGCGGCAAACGCGGCGGGAATCGCGCCGGTGGTGGCCAGTGTCACGGTGACGGATCAGCAGTCCGGCTTGGCGCAGCCGCCAAAACCGGAAGCATCGAAGGCTCCCACCGCGTCATCGTCCACAACGGTTGTCCCGGCGCCGGCTGTCGACTACGCCGGTGTCGATAAATCGGCGCTCTACGTGATCCATCCCGACAACACGGTTGAGACGCTGTGGAGTTCCAAAGAAGAAAATATTTACGATCTGGCGATGTTCAACGCGTCACTGCTATTTGTGACGGATGCACAAGGGCGATTGTACCGCTTGGACCGCGATCGCAAGGCCACCCTCCTGGCGCAGGCGAATGAGGGAGAGGCAACTCGCTTGCTGGAATCCCGCGGCGCGCTTCTGGCCGCGACCGGCAATTTGGGGAAAATTCTGCGGCTCGGCGGCGGCGCGGTGACCTCAGGCTGGTTCGAATCGCCAGTGCGCGACTGCATGACCGTGGCGCGCTGGGGAAGGCTGGCTTGGCGGGGCGGCGCGAGGGGAGTCGCGTTCAAAACGCGCAGCGGGAACTCGCCCCGGCCCGACAGGACCTGGAGCGACTGGTCCGAGCCACTAACCGATCCCGACCGCGCGGCGATCACCAGCCCCAACGCGCGCTACATCCAGTGGCGCGCCGAGTTCTCCGGAGACGCGGACGGGCTCGACAGCGTAACGATCGCCTATCTGCCGCAAAATACCCCTCCCAACGTGCGGAGCATCAATGTGACCGCGATCGCCGGGTCACAGAAATCCGGCGCCTCGACTGCCACGTCCACCGCGTCGGCGACCGCCAGCTACTCCATCACCGTCACCGATTCGGGTGAAGCTCCCGCCGCCGCAGGCACGCCTTCGCAGACGCTGTCACGCATCCCGGGGCAGCAGGTACAGATCGTCTGGCAGGCGGACGATCCAGACGGCGACCGCCTCATTTACAGCCTCTATTTCCGAGGCGAAGACGAGACGCGTTGGAAGTTGCTCCGCGCCAACATGGCGGAAAACACCTATGTGCTCGACGCCGACGTGTTCGCCGACGGCCGCTATTATTTCCGCGTGGTGGCCTCGGACTCGCCATCGAACCCGGCGGACCTGGCTCGCGAAGCGGAACTGGTGAGTGCTCCCATCCTGGTCGACAGCACGCCTCCAGTTGTGACCGCGGGCGCGCCGCGGCGCAATGGAGACACCGTCGCCATCGATGTGGACGCCGAGGACCGGGGCTCCTCGCTGCGGCGCTGCGAGTATTCGATCGACGCCGGCCCTTGGATACCAGTGGAGGCGGCCGACGGCGTGACCGATTCACCGCGCGAGCGGTTCGGGATTCGCCTGGACCGCATGCCTCCGGGCGAGCATCTCATCGTCATTCGCGTCTATGACTCGGCGGGGAACGTGGGCCTGACCAAAGTGGTCGTGCGATAGTCGCAATGGTTCACAGCGCTTCCGGCCGGGCAGCCGTGAGCATTCTTGCCACCCATTTCGCGCGAGGCAAGCTGCGATCATCGAGGCGTTTCAGCTCCTTTTCACATTCGTAAGGCACGCGGCGAATGGCCGGCGCTCCGTCGTCGAGCAGCAGATACGATGCACGCGCGTCGCCGTCGTGCGACAGACTCACACTGCCCGTATTGACGACAGTGAAGCCGGAGACAGCCCGAACATGCGAGCGATGAATATGCGCGTAAACGGCCACAGGCTGCGCAAGTTCCGCATAGGCTTGAAATTTCTCGTCCGCGGCTTCAGGTTGAGGCGCGCGCCAGAGATCGTGCGGACTGGCGTGGACCAGCGCCATGGGTGAATGAACATGCCGCCACGGAAGCTCGCGCAGCCAGTTGAGCCTTTCCTCACCTAACTCGGCAGCCGTCCAGGAAGCCATTTCCGCGACTGCGGACGATAGCGGCTCGGGCAGCCCGAACTCGGTCAGCGATTCGGGCCGGAATAGCATTTCATCGGTATTGCCAAGCACTCCGGGCCACTTCAGATCGCGAATCCGATCGATAATCTCGGCCGGACTCGATCCCGCATGGGCCAGATCGCCCCCGTGAAAAATCAAATCCGGCGAGGTTTCGCGCAAATCGGCCTGCACCGCCTCAAAAGCGGTCAGATTCCCATGAATATCGGAAACAACGGCGATCCGCACCTTAATAAAAGAGGTACTTGCGCCATTGGTCGTCGCTCTTGCCGAGCAGCCGCATCAGGTGACGGCTGGTGTGCAGGCTGAACGGACGCGGCGCGCGGGCCAGCCTCATGCCCGCTTCCTCCGGCGTGCGGCTGCCCTTGCGATTGTTGCAGGGATGGCAGCAGGCCACCAGATTCTCCCAGGTGGTTTCGCCGTTGCGCGAGCGCGGCTGCACATGATCGAGCGTCAGTTCGCCGGAATTGAACGTGCGCAGGCAATACTGGCAGGTATAGCGGTCCCGCATCAGGATGTTCTTGCGCGACAGAGCGCGCGTCTGATGAGGAATGCGGCGGTATTCGAGCAGGCGGATCACGCTCGGCACGTTCATCGCCTGGCGCGCGGAATGCACCTGGGCGCTCGCGTGCTCCTCGGCTGACGCCACTCCCTTCAACACCAGCACCAGCGCCCGGCGCGCCGCGCATACGTTGATCGGCTCATAGCTCGAATTCAGCACCAGAACGGGTTTGTGGAGGCGCTGAAGAACGCGTTCCTGATGATTGGCCATCATATCGTCCCACTCCTTGCCGCTGCGGCGAGCGGCCTGATTTCCCGATCCATTCTCCGGTCTGTCCGCGCCACGGCGGCAACGGCGACGTGTTTCGCTCCGGCGCGCTTCAGAACGGCGGCGCAGGCACTGGCCGTGGCTCCGGTTGTAAGCACATCGTCGACCAGAAGCACGCGCAGGCCTTTCAGGCTCACGCCCTTGCGCATGGCGAACGCGCCGCGCACATTCAGGCGGCGCTTCGAGTTGCTGAGACCGGCTTGAGCCGGGGTATTCTTCAC
>JBBIVT010000070.1:21670-24469 GCA_037439565.1 Acidobacteriota bacterium
CGTGTCATAGCCCTTCAACCCAAGGCGGCACATCGTGCAGCGGCCCTGCTCATCGAGGGGATAAGGATTGAGGAAAGGAGTGTGGCAATCGCTGCAAAAATAGTCCGCCAGCAGCGATTGCGGGGACTCGATACACTTCGGGCAAAGCGGTATCCGGGAAATATTCTGGAGAGGCTCGCCGCAGACGCGGCAATCGTCGGGGAAGATTTGCTGAAAAAGACCGCAAAACACCTTCTCTGCGGAAGGCAGAACAAAGCGGCCGAAATTGGTCAGCAGGGCACTTGAGAAGACCCACCTCCAACCGACAACTCTTAGTTTACTATACCTTGTGTTAATCGCGTATGAAGTGCCGCCAACTCCGAAATGCTCATCTGCTCGGCACGAAGGCGGCCTTGCTCGCCGTCCAGTCCATAAACGGGCGCCAAATTATTGCGCAGATTTTTTCGTTTATGGCGGAAGCACAGCGAGGCGAATCTCAAGAACGCGGCGGGATCGGGAACATCGGGATGCGGCCGCCGGGTAAGCCGCACCACCGCGCTTTCCACCTTGGGAGGCGGCCGGAACGCCTCGCGCGGAACCGGGAACAGAATCTCCGGCTGGGAAAATACCTGCGTCTCGACGCTCAAATAGCCGAAATCGCGGCTGCCAGGCTTTGCAGCCAGGCGCGCGGCGACCTCGGCTTGCATCAGGAAAACGGCGCTGGACCACTGCTCGCCCATGGCGAAGACTTTTTCCAGGATCGGCGAAGTGATGTAGTACGGCAGATTCCCGGTAATGATCGCGGCGGAAAAATCGGTCTTGAGAACATCGCCTTCGATGACCTCCAGACGGTCAGCGCCGATGGCGTCGCGGAACTTCTGTTGTAGATAGTGGACCAGATGCGGATCGACTTCAATTGCCGTCACGTGATCCGCGCGCTCCAGCAGCGATTCAGTGAGAGACCCCTTGCCCGGCCCGATCTCCACCACTCTCTGCGCATGATCCCCGCACGCGGCGTTTGCAATGCGGTCCAGAATCGATTTTCGAAAAAGAAAGTGCTGCCCGAAGCGCCGGCCCACGAATCCAGCTTATCCCTTGACGTCGACTTCGCTCGATCGAAATGACAGGCGGATCTTGCCCGGCGCGGGTTGGCCGAAATGCGTGCCCGGCTTGAACTCAGTGAAGATCAGTTGGTTTTCCAGGTTCCGCCGCACCTGCTCCGTGGTGAGCCTGTTGAAGCCGCTGACGATTTTATAATCCACCATGCGGCCCGCTTCGTCGACCATCACATCGACGACCACTTCGCCCACGCCTCCGCCGCCGATCGCCGCCGTGGACTTCACAGTCGCCTCCGTGCTCAGGCCGGTGGGCACGTCGGAGGAATCGTCTCCCCGCAGAGGATACATCGGCATCAGGCACAAGGCAAACAGCGCGATGGCCGAAAGAATGCTTCCCGCGAACGGCAGCGCCAGCGGGCGCATCAAATTCGTGAAGAACAGGTTCAGACGGTCCCTGGTATCGATCCGCCGCGAAAGAAGACGCTGGCGCTCTTTGGATGCGATCACGCGCAGCGCGGTCCGCAACTGCGGAGGCGGCATGCGCACCGGCAGATTGCGAAGTACCTGACGAACCGAATCGTTTGGGTCGCGTGTCATAACAAATTACAATTCCCTTGCCAGCCCGACGGTGACGTGCTGGGAAGACCAATCCGATGGCGATGCGGGCTCAAGCCTGCCCGCCAGGTTTTTCTTGAGCGCGTCCCGCCCTCGCAGGATGCGCGATTTCACGGTGCCAAGCGAGATCTCCAGAATTTCGGCGATCTCTTCATAACTCATCCCCTCGACCTCCCGGAGTACCAGTGCCGCGCGGAACCTGGGGTTCACCTCGCCGAGCGCAGCCTCAATCAGAGATTGCGTCTCATGATCGAGGGTGACTTCAAAAGGCGACCGCCCGGGGTCGGGGAGCCAGTTCCGGTAACTCAGGCCGTCCTCCGCATCCTCGGGATCCAGATTCACTTCTTGGCGGCGATGGCGGCTGAACCAGCGGCGCTGATTGCGGGCTTCGTTCACTGCGATGCGGTAGATCCAGGTCTTTACCGAGCTTTCCCCGCGAAAGGACGTCACATTCCGGAAGACCTTGAGAAATACCTCCTGGACGACATCGGCGGCGTCGGTGGGATCATCCAGCAGGCGGCTGACGATATTGAAAATCGGCTGCTCGAAGCGCTCAATCAGGGCTTCGTATGCTTCTTCCTGACCACATCGCAAGCCCTCCAGCAGAGCGGAGTCCTCCTCGTGTGCGCGGAGCGCCGAAACGGTGTCGAGTTGGAGGCCAACCATACTCTCTGTCATCAGCTTCCAGGTAAAACTAGCGTATCAGGCTTTTCGGGCTCTGGCGCGCTCTGTTCAATTGGATGCCGCCGGACAGGCTTTTGTTCCCATCTCCGGGAACCGGGTAGTATCTCAGATCGCCTTTTGTTACACTACAAATAGGGATTTTTCCGCCTACAAGGAATCCCTTAAAGGATTTCCAGTTTCCCATGGCTACTAAACCTGCCTACAAGCAAGGCGACCAGGTCGAGCACCCCAAGTTCGGCTTGGGGAGCGTGCTGTCTTGCAGCGACGAATACATCGTAATCAAATTCGACGAGCACGGGGAAAAGAAGTTCATTCTGACGATCGTGCTTCCGAACCTGAAGAAGAGCGACCGGCAGCCGCCGGTGGAGAAGCGGCGCGCAACGAAGAAGAAAGCCGCAGCCCCCGTCGCGGCGACTTAGGAATCCACTGGGCGGGAGTAATTCAGTGGTAGAATGCCAGCTTC
>JBBIVT010000071.1:0-11318 GCA_037439565.1 Acidobacteriota bacterium
TGCTGTTCGGACTGGCGCCGGCCTGGCGTGGAACGCGCGTGAATCCGCAGGCGGCGATGAAGGCCAACGCCCGAGGCGTGCTGGAAGGCGGCAGGTTCGGCATCGGAAAGGCGCTGGTGGCGGCGCAGGTGGCTCTGTGCCTGGTGCTGGTGGTGGGCGCGGGACTGATGCTGTCCACGTTTTTCCGCCTGGAGACGCTCGACACGGGCTTCACGCGCGAGCACATCCTGCTGGCCAGGGTCGATCTGCGCAACGGTCATTACCCGGAGGAACGGCGCGCAGCGGTGTTCGAGGAAATGCGCGAACGGCTTCGCGCGCTGCCCGGCGTCCGTTCTGCCAGCGCCTCCAATATGACCCCGATCAGCGGCAGTTTCTGGAATGAGGATCTGGAGATCGAAGGGTACACGTCGAAGGGCCGCGAGGATACGCTGGTCTATTTCAACGAAGTGAGCCCGGGATATTTTGAGACGCTGGGCACGGCTCTGGTCGCGGGCCGCGACTTCAACGCGCATGATACGCCACAATCGCCCAAGGTCGCCTTGATCAATGAAACGGCGGCCAGGAAGTTCTTCGCGGGCCAGAATCCCATCGGCAAACGGTATCGCGCCGAGGAAGGAAGAACCTGGGGCGAATGGGTGGAGATCGCGGGCGTAGTGAAGGACGCCAAATATGGCGATCTTCGCGAGGATATTCTTCCCACCGCTTACGTCGCCACCACGCAAGACGCCAAGCCGCGCGCGGAAATGACGTTCGAGTTGCGCGCCGCCGCCGATCCCGCGGGCTTGATCTCCGCCGTGAAGTCCGCCATCGCGCAGGTGAACAGCGGCGTCTCGCTCGAATTCACCACGCTGGCCGCGCAAGTGGACGAATCGCTGGCCAGGGAACGTCTGCTCGCCACGCTTTCCGGATTTTTCGGCGGCCTGGCGCTGCTGCTGGCCACCATCGGCCTCTACGGCGTGATGTCCTATAACGTCGCGCGCCGGCGCAACGAGATCGGCATCCGCATGGCGCTCGGCGCGGAGCAGGGACGAGTGCTGCGCATGGTCATGAGGGAAGCGGCGGTGCTGATTCTCATCGGACTGGCTGCGGGGCTGGGCGCGACGCTGGCCGTGACGCGCTTCGTCGCCAGCTTCCTGTATGGGATGAAGCCAAACGATCCCTGGACGCTGGGGCTGGCTGCCGGAGCGCTCGCGCTGGTGGCCGCGGTCGCCGGCTTTTTCCCCGCCCGAAAGGCCTCGCGCCTGGATCCGATGGCCGCTCTGCGGGAGGAATAAGCCGAGGTTTATCAGCGAAATTGAAATAATTCGTTGATTTCGGCTTTTTGCTATGCTACCATCCTCGAAATAACGAGTACCGTTGTCTTCGAGCCTGTCCTCGAAGCCTCTCGTTCCACCCCCGTCTGGAGTCCTTCCAGTCCGATCGCCCGCTCCCGGTGCGAGCCCATCGCTAAAAAACTGCTTCAAAGGGGTGACGTAATGAGGGGATTCTTTTCCTGCGTGTTTCTGGCGGCCGCTTTTACCACCGGCGGGTTCGCACAATCGTATCTGGGCGGGATCCGCGGCCTGATTCAGGATCCGGCCAAGGCGGCCATCGCCACGGCCAAGGTCACGCTGACCAATGAAGGCACCAACGTCTCGCGTTCCGAACTCAGCAATGCGTCCGGCGAGTTTGTGTTTTCGCAGATCGACCCGGGAACGTATACTCTGTCCGCCGAGGCTCCGGGCTTCCGCAAGGTGGAGCGCCATGGCGTCATCGTGGCGACGCAGGAGTACCTCACCATCGACTTGAAGCTGGAAGTCGGCGCGGTCACGGAAAGCGTGCAGGTGACCGAAGAGATTCCTCCGCTCGAAAGCTCCAACGCCTCGCAGGGACAGGTGCTGGACAATCAGAAGCTCAGCGATCTGCCGAACCTGGGGCGGAACCCGTTCATGCTGTCGAAGATCGTGCCCAACGTGATTCCGGTGGGTAATCCGGCGTACAACCGCATGGAAGACCAGAGCGGATCGTCGCAGATTTCCATCGCCGGCGGACCGGTGCGCGGCAACAACTACCTGCTGGACGGCATCCCGATCACGGACTCGCTGAACCGCGCGATCGTGATCCCTTCGCTCGAAGCGGTGCAGGAGGTGAAGATCCAGGCCAACACCTACGACGCCGAAATGGCCCGCACCGGCGGCGGCATGTTCAATACACTGCTGAAATCCGGCGCCAATACCTATCACGGCAGCCTCTACGGACACCTGCGCCGGACCGCCTGGGACGCCAACAGCTACTTCAGCAACGCGGCGGGAATTCCGGTGGCCGATCAGCCGAACTCCACCTGGGGCGCGAGCTTCGGCGGCGCCGTGCGGATCCCGAAGCTCTACGACGGCCGCAACAAGACGTTTTTCTACCTCGGCTACGAGCACTATGACGACACGCAATCCGCTTCGTCGACCTTCGCCGCGCCGACGCCGCTGGAACTCACCGGGAATTTTTCCAAGAGCGTCACCGCCAGCGGCGCGCCGCTGGTGATCTACGATCCTCTCAATGCGGTCAATGGCGTGCGGCAGCCGTTCCCGAACAATATGATTCCCACCTCGCGGCTGAGTCCCGTGGGGGCGGCCATCGCCAGCTACTATCAGGCTCCTACCAGCAGCCCCAGTTACTACGGCAACAGCGACATCACCGCCGCCGCGACGCTTCCCGCCCGCGCCGCGCAGTATACGGCGAAGCTGGACCAGGACGTGTTCAAATGGTGGCGCGCCAGCCTGAGCTACATCCGCTACTTTTCGCTGGAGCCCGGCAACACCTGGTTCACGTCGCTGTCCACTCCCGACGGTTGGCGCCTGCTGCGCCGCGTCGACACCACTCAGTTGAACAACACCTTCAGCGTGAATCCCACCACCGTGGTCACCGTGCGCTACGGCTTCAACCGGTTCCCGAATTACAGCTACAACGTCAGCCAGGGCTTCAATCTGGCGGGATTGAATTTCCCATCTTCCTATGTGAACGCGGTGAGCCCGGCTCTGTCGCAGTTTCCCTACGTGTCCATGAGCAATATGTACAGCCTGGGTGTGAACGACAACAATTCTTTCTATGTGCATGCCTCCGACAACTTCTCCGCCAGCGCGTCGAAGTATCTGGGCCGCCATAGCCTGAAGGCCGGCGTCGATTACCGGAAACTGAAGGCCGCTGGCAACGACGCCAACAACGCCGGAGGACAGTTTGCCTTCAACGGCATCTTCACCAAGTCCGCGCCCACCAGCGCCGGCTCGGGCGGAGCGGATCTGGCCGACCTGCTGCTCGGCTATCCCGCCAGCGGCGCGCAGTATAGCTCCACCAAGCTGACCGACCTGGCCAGCTACTACGGTCTCTTCGTGCAGGACGATTTTCGCGTCAGCAGCAAATTGACCATCAACGCCGGCATCCGCTGGGAGCATGAAGGAGGTTTGCAGGAAGCCAACAATGGCATGCTGGTGAACTTCGACGGCACGATTGCCAACCCTCTGGCGGCCAACGTCACCGGCATCAAACCGATGGGTCAGGTTGTCTATGCTGGCAACGGACGAAACTCGGTGGGTAATCCGTATTCCAGCAAGTGGGGCCCGCGCCTCGGCTTCGCCTACCAGGTAGCGCCGAAGACCGTGCTGCGCGGAGGCTTCGGCGTCTACTTCGCTCCTCAGTATGCGATTGGCGCGCCGCTCGCCACGGTGGGCTACAACCAGTCCACGTCTTACATCGCCTCCACCACGAATAACCTGACGCCGGCCAACTCGCTGTCGAATCCCTTCCCGAATGGCATTCTGCAGCCGGTGGGCAAAACTCTGGGCGCGATGACGGGCGTCGGCCAGTCCTTCTCCCTGGTGGACCCGAATGCCCGGTCGCCCTACGTCGAGCAGTTTTCCTTCGATGTGCAGCGCGAGTTGCCCTTCGGCATTGGCCTTGAAGTCGGCTACGTCGGGTCGCGGTCGAAGCACCTGACGCTGGGCGCGGCGTCGATCAATGAAAATGCGCTCAATCCGTCGCTGCTGTCGCTCGGCTCGGCGCTGACGCAGTCGGTGGCCAATCCGTTTTACGGGAACGGCGGAACCGGCGTCATCGGCACGCCCAACGTGCAGCAGTCGCAGTTGCTGCTGCCGTATCCCACCTACAGCTCGATCAGCAAGCTGTTCACCGACAATAACAAGGCTCGCTACGATTCGATGGTATTCAAGGCGCAGAAGAATTTCTCCCATGGCGTGACGTTCCTGTCGAGCTTCACCTGGTCGCGCAACTGGGATGAGTCGAGCGGAGGAGCCGGCAACACGCTGAACGGCGGGGGCGCGGCGCCTCAGAATCCTTACAACCTGGCGGGCGAATGGGCTTTCTCCAACGTGGACTCGCCGTTCCGCTGGTCGACCTCGATGTCCTACGAACTGCCGGTGGGCAAAGGCAAGGCGCTCCTCGGCAACGGAGGCGTCGCGAGCTTCATTCTCGGCGGCTGGGTGGTGAACACCGTGTCGATTTTCCAGACCGGATTCCCGCTGCAGATCACGCAGAGCACCAACTACAACTCGGGTTTCGGCTACGGCAGCCAGCGTCCGAACGCCACCGGAGCTTCGCCGGTGACCAGCGGCAGCCTGGAGCAGCGGCTCAACAGCTATATCAGTCCCGCGGCGTTCTCCACGGCCCCGCAGTTCACCTTCGGCGATATCAGCCGGACCATCGATATGCGCGGACCGGGCCAGGTGAATTGGGACATGTCGGTCTTCAAGAATTTCTCTATCAAGGAGAAGCTGAAGGCGCAGTTCCGCACCGAGGCGTTGAACGCCATGAACACGCCGCTGTTCTACGGCCCGAATACCTCGTTCGGATCGAGCTCCTTCGGCAAGATCACGTCACAGGCGAACTTTGCCCGGCAGTTGCAGTTGGCGATCCGATTTTCGTTCTGAAAAAGGCCGGGTGGCGCGGGCTTCAGCAGCCGCGGTACTTGACGGCAACTGAAGTTGCCGCTGCAAGCTGAAGCTCGCGCCACAAGCCAGACAGGCTACGGGCGCGCCGCGTCCTTACTTCCATAGAGCAGCGTATCCGCCGCCGCGAACACGTCTTTCGACGTCTGCCCCGGGCGGTGCT
Organism: Acidobacteriota bacterium; assembly: GCA_037439565.1. Lineage (GTDB taxonomy): Bacteria > Acidobacteriota > Terriglobia > Bryobacterales > Bryobacteraceae > Palsa-187. The sequence goes on from JBBIVT010000071.1 coordinate 5,095, forward strand.
GGCTGAGGCCGACGGTGGCCGATACGTCTACCTTCAGGCCATGGTGGCCGGGCAGCGCGTAGCGGCCGCAGATCGTTTTCGAAATTTGCTGGGCGCGCGCCGCGGCGTCCCGATAAGGAAGGCCCAGGGCGGCGAGAAATTCGTCGCCTCCCCAGCGGCAGACCGGATCCCCGGCGCGCACCTCGGCGGCGAGGCGTGCGGCGAACGCGGCCAGCACTTCGTCGCCGCACAGATGGCCGTGGCGGTCGTTGATGCCCTTGAAGCGGTTCAGGTCCAGCAGCATCACGCAGAACGGCTTCCCCGCGGCGATCAACTCGCCTACGCGCCGCTCCATGCCGCGCCGGTTCAGCAGCCCGGTGAGCGGATCCGTTTCCGCCAGCCGCTCGGCTTCGTCCAGCCGCGCCCGCACGGAGGACATCTCGCCCTGCAATTGGGCGATGGCGGCTTCGCTATCCTGGCGCATGTGGGCGGCGGCGGAGTTCAACGCCTCCACCTGGCCGGTGATCTCTCGGCGGATCTCGCTCAGGTCCACCAGTTGCGTCACGCCGTCCATGCGCTGGGCGATCTGGCGGAACTGGTCGCCATAGCCGCCACATTGGCGATCCAGCGCCTGGGTGGCCGCGGCCAGCGCCAGCAGGATCAGCCGGATATCCTCGGCCCGCGCGTTCAGCAGGCCGATGGTCTGGCCGCAGTAGCCCGCCAGCGTCTCCTCCACCTGCCCGCTCGTCGCCTCAATGGCGGAAGCCGCCGAGGTTTCGGTAAGCGCCGCGCGGATCGCTTTCAGGCGGCGGCGATACTCCGGTTCGAGCGCGGGCTGCAACGGCAGCACGTGCCGGTCAATGGATTCCACTGCCGCGGCGTAGCTGCCCAACGCCACGCGAAACAGGCGGTCGGCCTGGTCGATCTGGTCCAGGGACCGCTTGACGGAAATAATCTTCTCACCCATATCCCCTCGGGGCTTATCGGCAAGAAGACGGAAAGGAAGAGCGCCCTTCACCTCCGCCCGGTCCGCTAATCGGAAACGGCCCATTCTCCCGGCAGGATCACGCGGGTGCGCGGCAGCACGCCGCGCCGGGCGAGCAGTCCCATCCCCGATAGGACTGCGGCATACGCGGCCAGTTTCACCACGTCGGCTCCGTGCGAGCGGGGTAGAAGTTTCCAAAGAAAGAACAACACCGGTTCGGCGGCGGATACGGCCCACACGGTTCCGTAGAAATAGCGCCGCTCCGTCCCCTCGCCCTTCGTGGATGCCTGCACGCGCGGCAGTTTTCCGGCTGCGCCCAGAATCCAGATGAGAATCGCCAGCGGGAAGTACGCATTTTGATAGATCTGCTTGAGACGCCAGACGCCGGAGACGACGGCATAGCTCAGTCCAGCCAGATTGAGGAGCGCGAACGTCAGCAGATCGCCCCAGGCCGCGGTGTAACAGATGCGGCGATACAGCGGATTCGGCTTGTCCTCTGTGAAGCGCAGGATGTAGGGCCTCGGTTCGACGCCCGGCAGGAGGCCGCGCAGCCCGGCGGTTCCGGTCCCCAGCAGGACCACGCCCAGCCAGATCGCCAGCCGCCTGTCGAAGCCTTTTTCGAAAAGATCGAAGATCAGCGGGCCTGGGGCGAGAAAAAAGACAAAAATCCAGATGGGCCAGTGCGCCAGCCGGTAATGAACCTTGTTGCGTTCGCGAAAATGCCGGGGCTGCGATGCCATGGAGCGCTTTAACGTCCGCGCCGGACGCGGTAGTCCTCCACCAGAGGCATTTTGATCACCCGGCACATCTCGAACAGGCGCGACCGCGCGCGCGGGCCGATCGTCTCCGCCAGCGTCTTACGATGCATCGCCGCGCCGCCCGCGCCTGTGTATTCGACCGTCGTGCCGGAAACCTCAGGATCGGGCAGGTTGGTGGTGGCGATCAGGGTCTTGCGGTTGTTGCAGCGGTCCGTGATGATGGCCGTCACCGTGTCCTCCACCCAATCGGTCACGCGATGCGCGCCCAGGTCATCGAGCAGAAGCACCGGAGCCTCCAGCGCCAATCGATACGCCTCTTTGTCGCTGCCTCCGGAAGCCGCGTCGTAGCCCGCGCGGATCTTGTCGAGGAGGTTTTGATAGTCGAAAAACACGCCTTCGTGGCCTTTTTCAAGCAGCGCCCGCAATGCGGCCACAGCCAGATGCGTCTTTCCGGTTCCTGTTTCGCCGACCAATAACAGCCCCGGCCGGTCCGTGGCCGGATATTCTCGCACGAAGCTCTTCACCTGCATCAGCACCGTGCCGAGGCCGGCGCGCGCCACCGGATTATCCTGCGGCACGTTGAAATTATCCAGCGACGCCTGCTGATAGTTCGGCGGAATACGGGAATTTTCCTTGATCGCGGCGTTCCGCGACGCGTAGGAACATTCGCACCGCTCCGCTCCGGACAAGCCCGCGCGTTCGACGATCTTCCAGCCGGTTCCTCCGCAAATCGGGCAGTGTGCGTCAGGCATGGTTGGGGGCAACGTGCTGGGAAACAGACAGAATATTGCCGTCCGGATCCTTGAACCAGGCTACCTGAGCGCCGCCGGGGGCCGTCCAGATGCCGAGTTCGTCCTGGGCGAGGAATCCGTACCGCTCGAACGTCACGCCGGCCTGCTTCAGCTCCGGAACCGTTTGCCGGATGTCCTTGACTTGCCAGCCGAGCACGGTGTGGTTCACTGGCACGATCTCCTTCGCCAGGGTAACGCGCAGCGTGACTCCGCCGGAATCGAACACCAGCGCGAAGTTGTCCTCGGAGATCAATCGCAGGCCGAGCGTATCGCGGTAGAACGCGCGCGCCCGATCCGCGTTGGCGGCGCAGACGAATGCCATCAATGTTTCGGAAGTGAGCATACTTCTATTCGATCACTACCAGTATCTCGCCCGCGGCCACCGTCGCGCCATCGGAGGTTCTTACTTCGGCCACGACTCCCGCCTTGGGCGACTTCATTTCGTTCTGCATCTTCATTGCCTCAACCACGATGAGCCCCTGGCCCGCCTCAACGGTGTCTCCTTGTGCGACCAGGAGCCGCACGACCTTGCCCGGCATCGGCGCGGCGACGTTCTGCCGCCCTTGCGAAAGTCCGGCCGCCGAGCGCGCCCGCAGTTCGCGCGGATCGAAGATCTCAACCGAGAAAATGCGCCCCTCCACCTGAATCGTGCCTGGGGCGAGCAACGTCGCCTGATAGCTGCGGCCGCCGGTCAGGATGGAAAAAATCCCCGGCCCGGAGCTTTCGATGGAATAATCCCTCGCCACGCCGTTGTATTCGAATTCGCCGCCGCGCAGTTCCAGATGGCCCTCGCGTCCGTTCACCTCGACGTCGTATTTCATCGCCACTTCCATTTGCTCACCGGCTGTGAAGCGGATGCGGCGGGCTTTTGCCTGGAGATCGCGGCGGCCAGCGCGGCGACCGCTTCCAGTTCCGGCGCCTCGGGCGGAGCTTTCTTGCGGGCGTAAAACCCGTCCAGGTAGGCAGTGGAATAATCGCCGCTCAGGAAATGCGGGTCGTTGAGGATGTCCACAAAAAACGACACGTTGCAGCGGATCCCGCCGATCTTGTATTCCAGCAGCGCCCGATTCAGCCGCCCGATGGCCACGTCGCGATTCTGGCCCCAGGCGACGAGCTTGGCCAGCAACGGATCATATTCGAAGGGCACGCTCCAGCCCTCATAGACGCCCGAATCGAGGCGGATGCCTGGCCCGGATGGCTCCACCAGCCGGGTGATCTTTCCCGGGAAGGGCAGGAAGTTGTTCTCCGGATCCTCGGCGTAGATGCGGCATTCGATCGCGCAGCCGCTCCAGCGGACGTCTTCCTGGCGGATCGTTAGCCGCTCGCCGGCGGCGATCCGCAATTGCCAGGCGACCAGATCGAGGCCGGTGACCAGTTCCGTCACCGGATGCTCCACCTGCAAGCGCGTGTTCATTTCAAGGAAATAGAAGTTGCGGTCGCGGTCCACCAGAAACTCCACCGTGCCGGCGTTGGTGTACCCGGCGGAGCGCGCGACGCGCACGGCGGCCGCGCCCATCCGCTCGCGCAGGCCTGGGTCGATGGACATCACCGGCGAAGGGCACTCCTCGATCACCTTCTGGTGGCGCCTCTGCAGGGAGCATTCGCGCTCGCCCAGATGAATCATGTGGCCGTGATGGTCGCCGAGCACCTGGATTTCCACGTGTCGCGGCTCCACCACCAGCTTTTCCAGGTAGACGTCGGCGTTGCGGAAGGCGCGGCCGGCTTCGCTCGATGCGTCGCGAATGGCGGCTTCCAGGTCCTCCTCGCGATCGACGCGGCGCATGCCCTTTCCGCCGCCTCCCGCCGCCGCTTTCAACAGGACCGGATAGCCGAGCGCGCGCGCCGTGGCCCGAGCCCGGTCGATGGATTGAATCGCTTCCTCGGTTCCGGGAACCACGGGCGCTCCGGCGGCGATCGCGAACTGGCGCGCCGCCGTCTTCGAGCCCATTTTCTCAATGGCCGCCGCGGGAGGCCCGATGAACGTGAGCCCGGCGTCGACGACGGCCTGTGCGAACTCGGCGTTTTCGCTCAAAAAGCCGTAGCCGGGGTGGATGGCGTCCGCGCCGTGGCGCTTGGCGGCGTCGATGATTTTATCGATGCGCAGATAGCTCTCCGACGATGGCGCGGGGCCCAGGCGCGCCGCTTCGTCGGCCATGCGCACCGCCAGCGAGGCCCGGTCGACGTCGGAATAGACGGCCACGCTGGGGATATTCAGATCGCGGAGGCCGCGAATCAGTCGCACGGCGATTTCGCCGCGGTTGGCTATGAGAACCTTACGGAACACGAACGTTCGATTGTATCAGGCTGGACGCCCGCTATTTTTTGAACGTCACCACCGTCGCGCCCCAGCCGCCGGCCTCCAGGGGGGCGTCGCCGAACGATTCCACGAACGGCGTGCGTTCCAGAATTTTCCGGACCGTTTCCCTTTGGACGCCGATGCCCCGGCCGTGAATGATCCGGACTCCCCTAAACCCCAGCCGGAAAGCTTCCGAGAGATATTCTTGGACCACGGGTTTGATCTCTCGTGGTGAAACGGTATGGAGGTCGAAAACATCCTCAATCGGGAGGCGCACCGGCTCTTGGTCATATTCCATAAACTACGACTTTAGATCGATAGTACACCTTAGGACTCTGAGGACTTCTAGGTGAACTACCTAGACTTTATTTACTTAGAACGGATCAGTTACGAGAGGTAACTGATAGAATTGGGCTGTTGAAATAGGCGCATGCTCTGCTTCCTGTGCGGCAAGAAGATCGGTTTCTTCCGGTCCCTGGTGGATCAGCAGTATTGCTGCGCCCAACACCGCGCAGAAGCCCGCCTCGTCTCCGCGCAGGCTCTGCGCGAAGAAGAGGAGCTCGAGCTGTGGTCGGTCAACAAGACCAAGGGGAAGCCCTCCACCTCGGCCAGCCAGACGGCGTCGCTGTTCGCCTTCATGATCGTCGGGGCGCTGCTGGTGGCCGCGATGTTCATGCGCGACCCCGCGCCGCCCCGGCAGCGTGCCGAATCGCTCGACCCAGGTGAGAAGAAGGGGCTGTGGGATAACGCGAAGGATTCAGTGGCAAACATGATTCGTTCCCAGGCGCCGGTCACGCTGCGCGACGATTTCAGCCACGGCCTGTCGGACTGGACCACGGCGGCCATCCGCACCTCCAGCCGCGTGGATGATCCCAAAGGGCTGGCCTTGCCGTCCAGCGATCCCGGCACAGTGCATCCCGGAAGCCTTCGCATCTGGAACCGTTCCACGTCCCTTGAGAACTATCAGATGGAGTTCATGGGCGAGCTCGAAAAGAAGAGCCTGAGCTGGGCGTTCCGCGCCGGCGACGCCAGGAATTACTACGCCACGAAAGTGATGATCGTTAAGCCGGGCCCGCTGCCCAATGCGGCCCTGGTGCGCTATGTGATGATGAACGGCCGCGAATGGGATCGCGTGCAACTGCCGATCCCGGTGACATTGGAGCGCGGCGGCAATTACCGCGTCCGCGTCAGCGTCCAGGATGACCGCTTTATCACGTATCTGAACGGCCAGGTGATCAGCTCCTGGAGCGACGCGCGGCTTCACCGCGGCGGCGTCGGGTTCTTCGCCGACGACGACGATCCCCAGAAGGTCGCCTGGGTCAGCCTCTCGGAGCGCGATAGCTTCCTCGGCAAGATGCTGGCGCACTTCTCGTTAGTCGTCATGCCGGGCGCGGGCGTGAACTAGACGGCGCGGC
>JBBIVT010000071.1:11418-24364 GCA_037439565.1 Acidobacteriota bacterium
TGGGACGAATTGCCGTAGCTGAGCGAGCACTGCGCGTTCTGCCGGTCCGCGAACTCGATGGCGCAGACGAACGTTTCGCCATGCGAGGCGTAATTCTTATTCCCCACTTTCCGATCGAACGCGATCGTGCGGAAGACGCCCAGCCGCGCTGGCCCTCCATCGCCGGGAAAATCCGCACTGCCGCTCCCATACCGGTTCACGTCGCCCCAGGCGATATCCAGCCATCCGTAGGTTTTCTTGCATTCGTCCGCCGCCGCCGCCAGCGCGTTCGCCGCGCCCGCCGGATCGGATAATCCGTACGCCGAGTCCACCGGATGCAGCGGATCGAATTTCACGCGCAGATGGTCCTCCACGCGATACTTGTCCGTGAACATCTTGAAGAGCACGGCGCCGCGGCTCGATACCTCCGTCTGCCGGTCCCACCTGCGCAACACCTCGGCCGCTTCCCGCAACAGCGGATCGAACGTGCTTTCCGCCGCCTGGATCAGGTCCGGCACTACGGCATCCGCCATTTCGACCCGCGTCGAGAGCTTATCGGCCAGCATCTGCGCATAGGTCATCTTCGGCGCAGCCAGCAGCATCCGGTAGGACCGCTTCGCCCGATACAGCGACGCGCCGATGTCGGGCGGCGACAGGTACGCCGGGTACTTCGATGCGTCGAGCATCGGCATCGTCATGAACCATGGCGGCTCATTCACGTTCTGGTTGAACCCGGACGGAGGGTCGAGCGACTTCGGCATTTCGTCGTAGGACAGATATCCTGTCCACAGCGTTTTCGATGTGTTTCCCGGCACCACGCCGGCCCAATACTTCACGTCGCCCATCGAGCGCTTCGGTACCAGACCGTCGTAGATTTCCAGGATGTGCCCGTCCGCGTCGGCGTAGTTGGCGTTCCACATGGGGACCGCCATCATTTTCAGAGCGTTTTGAAATTCCGCCAGATTCCGCGCTTCGCCCATGCGGAACCACTGCTCCAGCATCTTCGGGCGATCGAGGCCGGCCACGCGCATTGCCACAACCATGCCGTTTTCGTTGTAAACCACCGGCCCGTGCACGCTGCGCAGCACCTCGATTTTCTCTTCTTGGAACGATCCATCCGCCTGCTTGATTTTCATCGTCTTCGTGGCGTGCTCGAACGGACGCATTTTGCCGTCGAATTCATATTGATCGCCCTTCACCGTCAGGCGGTAAAAATCCACCGTGTCGATGGTGTTCACCGTTCGGCCCCAGCCGGTGTGTCGATTGAAGCCGACCACCGGCGTCGGGAATCCGATCTGCGGCGCGCCGTAAAGATCGTATCCGGGCCCCACCAGGTGCACTTCCATGTAGCGGAAAAATGTGTCGCCCCAGGCCAGATGAGGATTGATCACCAGCATGGCCTTCCCGCTGGCCGAGCGCGGCGGCCCGATGGCCCACGTGTTCGACCCCGGCGTAATTTCCGGAATCTCCGGCAGCACCGTGCGCGCCAGTTGCTGGCTCTTCAATGCTGCGTCCACTTCGCGCCGCATCCGCTCCATCGATCCCATGTACATGTAATGCACCGCGCGCAACGAATGCCCGATGACGTCGACGCCCGAAACCGGCAGCACCACGCGGTACTCCTCCCCGATGGTCTCCGGATGCGCCTTGGCGTAATCGTTAATGCCGCGCGCGAATTCGTCCACATACTTGCGGAAAACGGGATCCTGCGCCTCATACCAGGTTTTGGCCCGCTCGGGAACTTCGTTCAGTCTCACCCAGCGGTCCAGCGCGGCGTGCTCCGGTCCCCAGTATTCCGCCGCCCGGCCTCGCGACTCGCCGTAAAGCAGCAGCAAGAGATTCCCCTGAGCCTGCGCCTGGGCCCAGCCGTGAGCGTAGAACATGGACTCCCGGTCCGGCGCGAAAATATGAGGTACGCCATACTGATCCCAGAGGATCTCGGGCGAAGCCGCTGCGGCGCAACCGGCGGCGAGAAGGGTGCAAAGGAGCGTTCGCATGATCGCAACCATTGTAATCGCGCGGCGTAACTTATGGGCTATGCCAAACGAACAGATTGTCGGGAACATATGAGAATTCTCTGTTTCGCAGTCTTCGCGGTAGCGCTGCGCGCCGCCGGGCCAACCCCTCACGCGGTGATTCTGGCCGAATTATTCACCTCCGAGGGCTGCTCCAGTTGCCCTCCGGCCGACGCGCTGCTCATGAAGCTCGACCGGCAGCAGCCGGTCGCCGGCGCGCAGATCATCGTCTTGAGCGAGCATGTCGATTACTGGAATCAATTGGGCTGGAAGGATCCCTTTTCCTCCGCGCAGTTTACCCAGCGCCAGGCGATGTACGCCCATGCCTTCGTGGACGATAGCTATACGCCGCAACTGGTGATCGACGGTCGCGTGGCCCTGGTCGGCGGTAACGAGCAGGAGATTTTGCCCGCGCTCGCGAAAGCCGCGGCACGGCCGAAAATTGCCGTGCGGATCGCCTCGGTAAAGCGCGAGGGCAATGAGGCTGTCGTCGGCCTCTCGACCGGCGAATCGGCCCGCAAAGCCGAGGTCTGGGTCGCCATCGCCGACGACCACGACCAGTCGAGCGTGCGGCGCGGCGAGAACTCCGGCCGGACCCTGAATCACGTCGCCGTGGTGAGGAGCCTGGCCAAAGTCGGCACGGTGGCAAAGTCCGCCTCGTTTGAGAAAGAAGTGCGTGTGCCTCTCGGCGCGCAATCCGGCCCCGGGCGCGTGGTCGTCTTTCTGTCCGAGCCGGGAGGGCCAGTCACGGGAGCCGCGGAACGGGAGCTTCCGTGATGCCGCGCCGGATCTCAGGCATAATTGGGAGAACGCATCTCTCCCATGGCCGACGCGGAACTCGAAGCGCTCATGTCGCGGTATCAAAACGGGGATTCGGACGCAGCCACGGAACTGGTCACGCGCCTGAGTCCCGCCCTGCATCGCTTCTTCATGATGCGCTTCGTCAGCCGGCGCTCCGCCGGCGACCTCTTGCAGGAAACATGGCTGCGGATCCACGAAGTGCGCCATACCTACAGGCCGGGCGAGCCCGTGCTTCCGTGGCTTTACGCGATCGCGCGCAATATCCGGGTGGATCAGTACCGCAAGGCGCGCCGCGTCGAATCGCGGGAGCAGCAGGTGGAGAGGCTTCCGGAAGCAGCCTCCGTGGAGCGATCGCAAGGGCCGGATCTGGAGGCGCTGCTGGCCGCATTGCCGGAGAGCCAGCGCGAAGTGGTCGCAATGCTGAAAATCTCCGGCATGTCGCTCGAGGAAGTGGCGCGCGCGACTTCTTCCAGTGTCGGGTCGGTGAAACAGAAGGCGCATCGCGCCTATGAGAAATTGAGGGAGTTGTTGACCGCCGCCGGGTTCAACCCGGCCGGTTCCAACAAAGCGGAGTCGGAATGAACGATCCTCAGATCGACAAATTTTTGAGGCGCGAAGCGGAGGCGCAACTGGACCCGGCGCTGCTCCGCCGCGTCACGGCGTCGATGGCCGCGTCACTCATGCCAGTGCGCCCGGTGGCCCCCCAGTGGATGCTCGCCTCCGGCGTGCTCGCCATTACCGCGCTTTATGCCGCCGCCGCGGCTTCCTGGCTCGGGTTCTACGGGATCCGCAAAATGGGCGGTGCGGGCATTGCGCTGATGTTTTCCTTGCTGGCCGCCGTCACCTGCGCCGCCGCTTTGAAGACCATTGCCGGGATGACCCCGGGCAGCCGCCGCTGGATCGGTTCCTGGACGCTGGTGGCGCTCGCCATGGCGGGCTTTCTGGCCGTCGACGCCGTGCTGTTTCACGATTACAGCCTCGGTCGATTCGTGCCGCAGGGCATCTCCTGCTTGAAAGCAGGCGTCGAGGTCGCGGTTCCCGCGGGGCTCAGCAGTTGGTTCCTGCTGCGGCGGGGATTCGCGGTGAAACCGGTCTCGGCGGGCTTGTCGGCGGGAACTCTGGCCGGAATGGCCGGGGTCGTGATGCTGGAACTGCACTGCCCCAACTTCCGCGCGCCTCACGTGATGGTGTGGCATACGGCGGTGATTCCTGTGAGCGGCCTGCTGGGGATGGTGCTGGGATCTTTCTTCTGGCGGCGCTAACAAAAACGAAACCGCCCAAGCGCCGGGAGGCTGCTTGGGCGGCTTGAAACACTACATCTTCGTCGTCATTTTGTCCATCTTGTCGGTGGACTTCATCTTGTCGGTTTTCTTGCTCTTCTTGGTGGACTTTGACATCTTGTCCATCTTGTCCTGCGTCATCTTGTCCTGGGCGAATGCGGGCGCGGCGACCAGCGCTGCGGCCGCGAAAAACAGAGCGAAAGAGGTTTTCATGTGAGTTGATCTCCGCTCAGTGGATTCGCCGCCGGGACGGGAAAAGTTACGGGCGGTCCGCAAATTCCTTCAGGCATTTCGCCGTGTTGGCGTGGATCGTCACCGTATCCTCCACCCGGCGCGCATACCCGCCGGCCAGCGTTACGCAGACCGGGATCCTGGCGTGTTTGGCGATGCCGAACACCAGCCGGTCCCGCTCCATCAGCCCGTCGATGGTCAACGCCAGCCCACCCAGTTGATCTTCCCTGTAAGGGTCCGCTCCGGCCACATACATCAGGAGCTGCGGCGTGAACCGGGTCAGCGCTTTTTCCACCGCCTGGTCGAGCGCGTGCAGATACTCCTCATCGCCGGTGCCGTCCTCCAGATGCACGTCGATGTTTGACGGAGGCTTGTATTGCGGGTAGTTGTTGTACTGGTGAATGGACAGCGTGAACACCGATTCGTCGCCGGAAAAAATAGCCGCCGTGCCGTTGCCTTGATGCACATCCACGTCGACAACCAGGGCTTTTTCGATTACCTTTTCTTTTTGCAGCTTGCGGATCGCCACCGCGACGTCGTGGATGGCGCAGAATCCTTCGCCGTGGTTGGCGAACGCGTGATGGAAACCGCCGCCGGCATTGAACGCCGCGCCTTCCGTCAGAGCGTGCCGCGCCGCGAGCGTGGAGCCTCCAGCGGTTAGGCAAAACGCGTCGGCCATCTGCTGCGACCAGGGAATCTCCAGGCGTTGAATCTCGGCTTCATGCAGCGTGCCTTGCTTGAATCGCGTCACCCAGCCGCGCCCGTGGACCAGCAGTAGATCTTCTTCTGAGGCGGGTTCCGGGGTCGCGAACGCAAACCCCTCGGAAGCCAAGCGGTCGTGAATCAGGCGGTATTTCTCCGAAGGAAACACGTGCGCGCCCAGGTTGAGATCGTAGCCGTCGTGGTAGATGAGCTTCATTCCCACCGTAAAGCAATGATTATAGCTGACTTGCAAAATAGTTCTTGACCCGGAAATAGAACATACGTATGATTTAATCATACGTATGACCGCCCCCCGGTCTGACACCAAGACGCGAATCCTGGATGCCGCCGAGAAGTTGTTCGGCGAGAAGGGCTTCGATGCCACCTCGTTGCGCGACATCACTGCCGAGGCCGATGTGAACCTGGCGGCGGTGAATTATCATTTCCAGTCGAAGGACAGCCTGATCGACGCCGCCATCCTGCGGCGCGCCGCGCCGGTCAACACGGCGCGGATGGCCCGGCTCGAAGCGGCTGGGCCGCATCCGACGCTGGAGCAGATCATCGAGGCGTTCATCGGCCCGGTTCTCGAGCTGCACGAGGAGGCCATGGAAATGATGATGACGCGCGTATTTTCCGCCCCCGACGTGATGCAGCGGGTGTTTCGGGATCACATGTCGATCCTGGTACGGCGGTTCATGGATGCGCTGGCCGTGGTATTGCCGGATCTGCCGGAGGCCGAGCGGATGTGGCGGCTGCAATTCACCGCGGGCGCGATGGCTCACGCGGTGACCAGGGGCCGGATTTTGCAGGAGACGTTCGGGCTGGATGTGAAGGGCCGCGGACTGATGATCGCGCGGCTGGTGAAGTTCGCCGCCGCCGGATTTCGCGCGCCGGAGGTGCATTGAAAATGCGACGGGTGGTTTTCTTCCTGACGTGCGCGGGACTGGCCACGGCCCAGGACACGCTGCCGTTGAGCCTCAAGAGAGCGGTGGAGATCGCGCTCGCGCCGGAAGGAAGTCCGCGGGTGGCGCTGGCGGAGGAGGCGATCCGGCAGGCGCAGACGCGCGTTTCCCAGGCGCGCGCGGCGTTCCTGCCCGATATCGAAGCTTCCGTCAGCGATCAGAGCGAGACGGCGAACCTGAAAACGTTCGGACTCAATCTGCAAGTGCCGATTCCCGGCTTTACCTTCCCCACGCTGGTGGGCCCGTTCAGCGTGTTTGACGCGCGCGCCACGGCTCAGCAGTCGGTGTTCGATTTCAGCTCCATCCGGAAATTTCAGTCGTCTAAGGTGAGCGTTGGGGCCGCTAGGGCCGATGCGACAACCGCCCGGGATCAAGTGAGCGACACCGTTGCCCGCGCGTACCTGGCGTGCCTGCGGGCAGATGCGAAGCTCGAAACGGAGCGCGCCAACGTCGAGCTCTCGGAAGCGCTATGGAAGCTCGCCCAGCGCCAGAAAGCCGCCGGAACTGGCTTAAGTATTGAAGTGACCCGCGCACAGGTGCAGTTGGCCAACGACCGGCAACTGCTGATCGTCGCGGAAAACGATCGCCGCCGCGCGGTCTTGGAGCTGTTGCGGGCGATGGGCCTGAATCTGGATGCGAACATTGAGTTTACCGGCAAGTTGCTCTATCAGCCCATCGACGCGGGAACGGTAGAAGCCGCTCTGGAGAAGGCGCGCAACAGCCGGCCCGAGTTGAAGGCGCAGGCCAGGCGCGAGGAGATCGCGCGGCTGAATTATGGATCGGTCAAGGCGGAGCGGTTGCCTTCGGTCGGCGTCTTCGGCAACTACGGAACCATCGGCGCGGAGATCATCGGTGCGGTGCCGACGCGCGACATCGGAATTTCCATGAAGGTCCCGATTTTCGACGGTGGCCGGCGGGACGCCCGGCGCGCGGAAAGCCTCTCGCAACTGCGCCAGGAGCAGTTGCGCACCCGCGACCTCCAGCAGCAGGTGGATCTCGACGTGCGCCTGGCGCTCGACAGCATCCGCTCGGCGGCGAGCCAGGTGGAAACGGCGCGTGAGGGGCTGGCGCTCGCCGAGAATGAGCTGGCGCAGGCGCGGCGCAGGTATGAAGGAGGGGTCGCCGGCTCCATTGAAGTCACCGACGCGCAGACCCGGCTTGACCGGGCCCGCGACAATCAGATCGCGGCGCTTTATAACTACAACCTTGCCCGTCTGGACCTGGCGGCGGCCACGGGCAACATTGCGGAGTATGTAAACCAATGAAACGGCTTTTTCCCATCCTTATTCTGCTGGCAGCGATCAGCGGAGGAATCTGGTGGTGGCGCGACGCGCACTCCTCCGACCCGAACCATATCTACGTCTCCGGCAATTTGGAGTTGACACTAGTCGACATGTCGTTCAAAATGGCCGGCCGCATGACGGAGCTGGACGTCAATGAAGGCGATTGGGTGAAGAGAGATCAGGTGATCGCGCGGCTCGATCCAGTTCAGTTGCAGCACCAGCGCACGCGCGATGAAGCGGCGGTATCCAGCGCGGAATCCAACTACCGGCAGATGGTGACGTCGATCGCCTATCAGAAGGCGACGCTCGAAAGCGACATCGCGGCGCGGCGCGCGGAGTTGAATGAGGCACAGGCGAAGCTCGATGAGATGCTGAACGGCAGCCGTAGGCAGGATGTGCAGCAGGCCGAGGCCGCCGTCAGCGACGCGCGGGCGCAATTGGAATTCGCTCGGGCCGATTGGGATCGCATGCAGGCGCTTTATAAGAATGAGGACATCTCCCGGCAGCAGTACGACCAGGCCCGGACGAAGTTTGATAGCGCGGCGGCTATGCTGCGCCAGGCTCAAGAGCGCTCCTCGCTGGTGAAGGAGGGTCCGAGGCAGGAAGAGATCGCCGGCGCGCGGGCCGCGTTCGCGAAAGCCCAGGCCGCTTTGCGGGCCGCTGAGGCGAACCGCCTGGAACTGAGGCGCAAGGAGCAGGAACTCGTCGCGCGCGCCGCCGAGGTGAATCGAAGCAAAGCCCAGGAGGGAATTTCCCAGTCACAGTTGGAAGATACCGTCGTCGCGACGCCGATCGACGGCGTGGTGCTGGTGAAGTCTGCCGAGGCGGGCGAAGTGCTGGCCGCGGGCACGACCATCGTGACCGTCGGGGACTTGGATCATCCCTGGCTGCGCGCCTATATCAACGAAACCGATCTGGGCCGGGTGAAGCTGGGGCAGAAGGTGAAACTGACTACCGATTCGTTTAAGGGCAAGGCGTATTGGGGCACGGTGTCCTTCATCTCGTCGGAAGCGGAGTTCACGCCCAAGCAGATTCAAACCAAGGAAGAGCGCGTGAAGCTGGTCTACCGCATCAAAATCGACGTCGATAACACCAGCCACGAACTGAAGAACAATATGCCGGTGGATGCGGAGATCGTTTTGTGAGCATCATCCACGCCGAAAATCTGACGCGGAAATTCGGCGCGCTCACCGCGGTGGACCGCTTGAATCTGGACATCGCGGAGGGCGAAATCTTCGGCTTGGTGGGTCCGGACGGGGCGGGAAAGACCACCACGATGCGGTTGCTGTGCGGGCTGATGAACCCCACGGATGGCAAGGCGGTTGTCGCGGGGCACGACGTCACGTTGGAACTCGATCAAATGAAGGATCAGATCGGCTATATGGCGCAGCGTTTCGGCCTGTACCACGATCTGACGGTGGCGGAGAACATGCGGTTTTACTCCGATCTGTTCGGCATCACCGGCCGGGAGCGCGACGAACTGACCGTCCGCCTGTTGCGGATGACGCGCATGGAGCCCTTTCAGAAACGTCCGGCCGGCAAGTTGTCCGGCGGAATGAAGCAGAAGCTGGCGCTGATGTGCACGCTGCTGCATAAGCCGCGCGTGCTGTTCCTGGACGAGCCCACCAATGGCGTGGATCCGGTTTCGCGCCGCGATTTCTGGGCCATTCTCTACGATCTGGTGCGCGGCGGTTTGACGGTGTTCGTCAGCACCGCGTATCTGGACGAAGCCGAACGCGCCAATCGCGTCGCGTTCATGGATCACGGGCGCATCATCCGCTGCGACACGCCGGCGCGCCTGAAAAAGAGCCTGGAGGAGACCTGTTACCGTCTGCAAGCGGACGACTCGCGTTCCGTCCGCCTGGCGCTGCTGAAAGAGCCTGGCGTTTTGGCCGTGGAACCCGCGGGCGCCTATCTGCACCTGTTCGTGAATCCGGCCGTCACGACGATGGAGGCGCTGGCCTCGAAGGAGAAATTCCAATACGAGGAGATTTCGCCCTCGCTCGAAGACGTGTTCATCGCGCTGATCCGCAAAGAGGAGGCCGCGCGTGCCGCCTGACCTGGTCGCCGTGCGCATTGACAACTTGACGAAGACCTTCGGCGATTTCGTCGCCGTCGATCGCGTCTCGATCGAGGTGCGGCAGGGCGAGATCTTCGGCTTCCTTGGACCGAACGGCGCGGGAAAGTCGACGACGATCCGGATTCTGTGCGGCCTGATGGCGCCGACCTCGGGCAGCGCCACCGTTGCCGGATTTGACGTCGCGACTCAGCCGGAAGAGATCAAGCGCCACATCGGCTACATGTCGCAGAAGTTCTCGCTCTATGACGATTTGACGGTGGAGGAGAACATCGAGTTTTTCGGCGGCGTTTACGGCGTCACGCCGCAAAAACTGGCGGAGCGGGAAGAGTACGTGCTGCAAATGGCGGGTCTCGAAGACAAGCGTAAAATGATGACCCGGCTGCTCGCGGGGGGCTGGAAGCAGCGCCTGGCACTGGGCTGCGCGATTTTGCATGAGCCGCCGATTTTGTTCCTGGACGAACCGACCTCCGGCGTCGATCCCATCGCGCGCCGCAGTTTTTGGGAATTGATCTACCAGCTTTCCGGAGCCGGTCACACGATTTTCGTGACGACGCATTATATGGACGAGGCGGAGTACTGCCATCGTCTCGCGCTGATGGATGGAGGGCGCGTGATCGCGCTCGGGTCGCCGGCGGAGCTCAAAACCTCGCTGGGTGTGGGGCGGTTGCTGAATCTGGAAACCTCTGATCTGCTGCCGAGCATGTCGGCGCTGGAAGGCAAGCCGGGACTTTTGGACATCGCGGTGTTCGGCGGCGGCCTGCATGTGAAGGTAGCCGACGAGGCGGCGGCGATCCCCGAGATTCGAAGCGCGCTGGAGGCGGCGGGAATCAAGGTGCTGAGGCTCGAATCGATCTTGCCGTCGATGGAGGACGTCTTTGTCAGTCTGATCGAGGAGCGGGAGAAGGCCGCATGAACCTCCGCCGCACGGTCGCCATGGCGCGGAAGGAGGCGCTGCATATTGTTCGCGATCCGCGCAGTTTAGCGGCCGCAATCATCAATCCTCTGTCGATGCTGCTGATCTTCGGCTACGCCTTGAGTCTGGACGTGGACCGCATTCCGACGATGGTGTACGACCTGGACCACTCTCCGCAGAGCCAGGACCTGATTCGCACATTTCGCGGATCGCGGTTCTTCAGCATCGTGGGGGAAGTAGACGGCTATCGACCGATTGAACGCGAAATCGATGCGCGCCACGTGCTGATCGCGCTGGTAATCCCCGACGATTATTCGCGCAACCTCGCCATGGGAAAAGAGGCGCAGGTGCAGCTGCTATTGGATGGCAGCGATTCGAACACCGCGACTACAGCGCTGGCGTATGCGGAGGGATTGGTCTCGACGTACGCCGCGAGAATCCGCGACGACGCGCAGAGCCAGCACGCCGGCGCGGTGATCCACGGAGGCGTGGACGCCCGGATTCGCGTCTGGTACAACCCGGACTTGGTTTCGCGCAATTTCATCGTGCCTGGGCTGATCGCGGTGATTCTCATGATCATCGTGGCGAATTTGAGTTCGCTCACCGTGGCGCGCGAGTGGGAAAACGGCACAATGGAGCAGTTGCTCTCGACGCCGGTGCGGCCCTCTGAAATCGTGCTGGGCAAATTGTCCGCGTATTTCGGGTTGGGCATGGTGGATATGCTGATTTGTCTGCTGGTGGGCGTGTTCGTGTTTGACGTTCCATTTAAGGGCAACATCTTCACCCTGATGATTTCCAGTTGCGTGTTTCTGTTCGGCGCGCTGGCCTGCGGCATTCTGATCTCGGCGGCGAACCGCACCCAGTTGTTGGCGTATCAGGTAGGCACGCTCACGTCTTTTCTGCCGGCGTTTATCCTTTCCGGATTTATTTACTCCATCGCGAATATGCCGCGCGTGATCCAGGCGATGGCGCTGTTCGTTCCGGCGCGGTACTTCATCAACATTCTGAACGGCCTGTTTTTGAAGGGAGTGCCATTTTCCTTGATCTGGTTCGATTTCGTGCTGTTGGTGGCATACGGGGCGATGATGTTCTTTTTTGCGGCGCGCAAGCTGCGCCAGAAGGTGGCCTGAGATGAGACAACGGCTGCGCAGAATCGTGCGAAAGGAGTTGCTCCAGGCGTTTCGCGACCCGCGGATGCGGTCGATGCTGTTCCTGCCTCCTTTGATCCAACTGCTGATCTTCGGCTATGCGGTGAACCTGGACGTGAATACGGCGCGCATCGCCTGGATGGACCAGGACCAAAGCGAGGCCAGCCGCGAACTGCAGTCGGAATTTCTGGGCTCCGGGCGATTCCAGATCCTCGCGGAGCCGCAGACAGACGCGCAGATGCAGCGGCTGCTGGATCAAGCCACCGTGGACGCGGTGGTCCGCGTACTGCCGGGCTTTGGCCGTGACGTCGCCAGAGGCCGCGCCACCAGCGTACAAGTGCTGTTGGACGGGACGAATTCGAACACCGCGTCCATCATTTCGAATTACGCGGCGCAAACCATCGGGCGCTATTCGGCCGAGGTGATGACGCAAATCCAGCGTTCCAAACTGGTGGCGGGAACCATGGCCGCGGGCGGCGCGATTCATCCGGGCGTTCCGCAGATCGTCACGCGAAGCCGCGTCTGGTTCAACCCGGATTTGAAGAGCCGGAATTACTTCATCCCCGGCGTGGTGGTGAATATCATCACGCTGGTGACGCTTTCGCTGACGGCGATGGCGATCGTGCGCGAAAAGGAGATCGGCACCATGGAGCAGTTGATGGTAACGCCCATCCGGCCCATGGAACTGATCCTCGGCAAGACGCTGCCGTTCGTGCTGGTGGGCTTGTGGGACATGCTGCTGGTGGTGGGCGCGGCGCTGATTGTGTTTCATGTTCCGTTTGCGGGAAATTTCGCGCTCCTCGTCGCTTGCACGCTCCTGTTTCTGTTGACGACGCTGGGCGCAGGATTGTTCATCTCCACCGTTTCACGCACGCAGCAGCAGGCGATGATGGCGACGGGGTTATTTTTCCAGCCCTTCTTCATGCTGAGCGGGTTTACTTTTCCGATCCGCAATATGCCTTGGTCCATGCAGGCGCTGACGTTTATCAATCCGGTGCGCTACTTCATGGAGATCGTGCGCGGCATTTTCCTGCAGGGCGCGGGCATCAGCACGCTATGGCCGCAGATGGTGGCGCTGGCGATTTTCGGCGTGACGATCCTGTGGCTCAGCGTGCTGCGGTTCCACAAGCAACTGGAATAGGGCGCGGCGGTCATACAGGTCCGTCCCACGACCAGCGCGCCAGTGGAAGGCCTGCCGGGACGTGCTTTGGGGACTCCGGGTAGGCAGCCATTGCCTCCGTTGCCCAGCGAAAATAGGCCTTCAGCGCGCCGCGCAAACGCGGGTCGTCCGGCAGACCGGCATCGTCGAGCGCTTGCGCGAAGCAAATGTTGGCGCGCTCGTCCATTTCCACGTGCTCTCCGTTTCCGGAGTGCATTCGAACCACGCTGGACTCGTCGCCCATGGATGCGGTGTACTCATTGGGACCGCCGAGCGCCTCTGCCCAGTATGCAGCCAGGCGTTCCGAGTGATCGGGATGGAAGCCGTGGGAAAATGCGTGGCTCACCACCGGATCGGCCAGGCACCGGGCATGCCACGCTCGCGCCAGGTTCA
>JBBIVT010000072.1:0-23157 GCA_037439565.1 Acidobacteriota bacterium
TCGTTGGGCTCATAACCCAAAGGTCGTAGGTTCAAATCCTACCCCCGCAACCAAAATAGATACATCTACATTGGTTGCCACCGACTTAAGCCGAACTCGGCACGTCGTTTCCAGTCCCGTCCTTCGGCCCAATTCACGACGAAGCGCAAAAAGTCAGCGACTGCGTCTCGTTGGCCGGAGTTGAAGAACCCGATCCTCTCGGAAACGCTCTTCTCGTTCCACCCCTCCTCCTCGTTTCCTGGACAAAGAAAATAGAGCGTGAACTCCAGGACGATCGGATCGTCCAGATCGCTGGTTTCCATGGATCGCAGAAGCCAAGCGGGAAGAAAGGCGATCAGGGCGCTGGCTTCCAACAGCGGTAGGCCGACAGAACCGTGAAATAATGCCTCGGGTGAGAGTTCGTCCCATCGCTTGCCGGAGAGTTCCCGACGCAAATAAATTCCGTCGTCGCACTCGTCATGGGTCGAGACGAGCCATCAAAAGGCAGCGGGGGAAAGGCTGCGATCAACTTCCGCCGATATTCTGCGATCTCTGGCAAAGTTTCCATCTCTCATACGGTAACCTCAACGCCAACTTGAAGGGTAATTTGAATACGTTCGGAGCGTTGCTGTCCCCCGCAACCAAAGATTAGATACATCTACTTCCGTGGTAGCATCGCTCCAGATGCGACGTTCCGTCGTAGCTCTGCTTACTGTCCTCTCCGGTACCCTGATCGGTCAGCCCAAGGCTAATGACCCGATTAAGACGTCGCTTTGCGAACTAAGCAGAGAACCGCAACGATTCAGCGGCAAGGTTATCGAGATTCGAAGCGAATTCGTTTCCCGTTTCGAGTGGGAAGGGTTCGTGGACGAAACCTGCTCGGCCAAGATTCAGGTGGGCGCTCACGTTGTCTTTGACGACTTTAGGGCGCAGGATGGGCAAACTCACCTTCCTCTTCATACGAAGCAAGATCGCAACTATTTAGCATTTCGGAAATACGCTGACAAGAAGTTCAAGTGGCCTGATGGTGGCCGATGCCAGGACTGCCCGCTGTACCGAGTCGTCGTGACGGCGGAAGGGCGCTTTGACTATTTCGCAGGCGGAATGGTTGGCGTCGAGGCAATTTCCGGTGGCCATCTTCCTCTGCTGCGGTTCGTTCTACAATCGGTCTGGGATGTTTCAGCGACGCCCATTGATCCCTCTGTCTACTCCATAAAAAAGCGCCGGGACGTGACACTGGAAGAAGCCCATGAGATGATGACGAGGTTTATTCAGGATCGCCGCTCGTCCGGCTTTTCACTCGAGCCATACCAAGTTGAGGGCTATCCAGGGGTTCAGTTTTTTCAGGTGTTAGGAGATGATCCCATCGGCGAAATTCACTATGGGGTCGATCTCAAGACTGCTGAGATTTGGGGCGAGGCTAGCTGTCAAACTATGACGTCGCCATCGCTGAAGAAGCTCCAAAACGCAATCCGCACTCGCATCAGCCTCACAGAGGAATTCCGAAGGGTTCGCCCCCGAATGCCGGGGTGCGCTCCGTGATCCTCTGCTGTTTCTGGCGATGCCAGTGCTACTCGGAACGGCACCGTTTCCGCCCACTCTAGCCGAAACGGAAACCTGAACGCATTCGGAGCGTCGCCCCCGCAACCAAGATAGATTATCTACCTTCTTCCCCCACCCAGCGGTAGAATGATTCCATGAGCAGCGCCCGCTACGTCCATTGGCAAGACCACGGCATGTGGCTCGGCTATTTTGAGGAGTTTCCCGACTATTTGACCCAAGGCGAAACGTTGGCGGAACTTCAAGACAATCTCCGGGATCTGTATCGCGATCTGACCAGTGGAGAGATTCCCGGCATCCGCCGGGTTGCCGAACTGTCACTCGGATGAAGCGGACAGACCTGATCCGCAAACTGGAATAAGCGGGCTGCGCGTTCATTCGGCACGGCGGGAACCACGACTGGTATAGCAATCCTAAGACGCATTTCTCAGCCAATTCCCCGGCACCGGGAGATCAACGAGTTCCTTGCACGGCACATCTTGAAGAAGCTCGCACCACCACTTCAGGCGTAAGCGGCAGGCGGAATGGAAATACGAGTGCATTCGGAGCGTTGCAAACCCCCGCAACCCATAAGAATAGATCCTACCGCCCTTGGTCAAATCCGCCACGGCCGCTGGGCGTCAAACGCACAAGACCCGCTAGGGTTTCTCTTCAGCCGCATCTCTCCACGCGCGTACGACTCCGTGGATGAATTTTGCCACCCGCGACTGCGTTCCCGAGGTCTGAAGTTGGGGTGCCTGCATCGCACCTTGCCCGGGCGTATCAGGGGGTACCCAGTAGACACCAACCACTAACACTGCCAGCAACAGCGCAGCAGCGATAGAAACTGGAAAGACGAGCTCAGCTCTGTAGTGGCTTTGGCGGTTGTGGTGGTAGTGGCGGCTCAATTGGGCCCCGATTATAAAGCCGGGGGGCAGCGCCGCGCAACCTCCGCCGCGAGCGATTTTGACGAGCAGTTCAACCCCGGGTAGAAAAGGCCGAAGGTCGTTCCGGCAAGCCTACCCGCCGGAGGAACTCCGTGAATTTCGATTCCTGACGGAGAACATCGAACAAGGGCATCCCGAGTTCCGTCACCCTCATCACACGCTGGTCAATCGCCTTATCCAGCCAGCCGAGCGCCGCATTATGACTCTCAAATCCAGCGTTCGCGATGCACAGGTCGAGCGGAGAAACATAGTGTTCCGTCGATCGCCGCTCCAAGGCTCGCACGACGTCTCGAGCGGCCTCCCTTTGGCCGGCACGGGCCAGGACGCAACCGAGCGTTGCCAGGTACATGCCTCCTTCGTTCGACTCCCGGACCGCCGTCAAACATGCCTCCCGCGCGTGGGCGTAGTCTCCAAGATGGAGATAAATCAGGCTCAAAAACCAATTGACGACCGGTGACAAAGGGCTCAACTCGATAGCCCTCTCCGCTTCCCCCAACGCCTCTTCAAAGCGCCGCGCGCGGTACAACGTGAACGCAACGAAGCCTGCCGCGGGCGCGGACAGCGGATCCAGGTGCCGCGATTCCTCGGCTTCGCGGATCGCTTCCTCGTGACACTCCAGAATGGAGAGAAGATTCGCGTTCCACTGGTGAGCGAGAGCGTAATTTGGGTTCAGCCGGATTGCCTCCCGAAAGCGTGCTCCGGCTTCGCGCCAATCCCAATCGAAGCCCTTGCTCGCGTCTCCCAGCGCTGCGTGCACTTCCGCTAGCGTTGGATCGATCTCCAGGGCCTTCATCGCCGCCGCCCGCGCTCGCGGATACACCTCTTGTGGAGGACGAATCCCGTGAATCCCAAGCAGGATAAACGCGTGGGCCAGCCCCGTGTAGGGCAGCGGGTAGGCGGGATCGATGTCGATGGATTGTTCGAAAAGCGCGATCGATTCGAGATAGCCGGGAGGCGTGCGCTTGTTCCATCGATGCAGTCCTTTGAGGTAGCTCTCATAGGCCCGCGGGTCGACGCGCCGGCTCCTGGTCCTCCCGGGGAGCGCGCCCGCCGGCACCGCCGCCTTCACCTCGACTGCGATTTCCCGCGCGACTTCCCACTGCCAGGCCAGCAAGTCCCCGATTTCCCGTTCGTAGCTCTTCGCCCACACCTGTGCCTGGTCCTTAACCTGAATTAGCCGGACATTGACGCGGATACGATCCGACGTTCCCCGCACGCTTCCTTCGATGACGAAGTGCGCCCCAAGCTCGCGGCCGATCTGGTCAATAGTCAAGCCACGGCGGTGACACTCGGTCGCGGTGGTGCGCCCAATCACTCCTAAGTGCTCCGGAGATTGCTCTCCCAGACAAGTGATCAGCTCATCGGTAACTCCGTCGCTCAGATAGGATTCGCTTGGATCCTTCGAAAGGTCCACAAACGGCAGGACCGCGAGGAGCATTCTGTTCCGGCGGGCCACGGACAGGGCGGATTCGGATCCATCCTCGTCGAGGACGCTGGCGATAAATCGATAGCCCTTGCCCGTCACCGTTTCAATGACGCGTGGTTGTTCCACGCTGTCGCCCAGCGCCAGCCGCAGTTTGCGCATAGCCGTGTTCAACGCCGAATCCTCGTCAAAGAAGTGGTCCTTGCCCCAAATCCGATGGACAAGTTCCTGGCGAGGGATAAGGCGGCCGGGGCTTGCGGCGAGCACGAGGAGCATATCCATCGGGATGCGCTCCAGCTTCACGGGTGTTCCCGAGCGGCGCAGCTCGTAACCGTGCGCGTCGAGTTCGAAATCGCCGAAACGCATCCGATCCCCCGCCATCTAGGCCTCAGCATTCTAGTGTAGTCGAGGTGAGCCAGGACAGAAAGACTTCAGATGATCTTCAGACCGGCTCCATTGGTTACGAGTGTCGAGGACCGTAGTATAACTCGAAGAGTTTTTCACGTTTCCAGAGGAGGATAGACATGAAAGCACTGGGAAAGATCGCACAATTCGCTGCACTGGCCCTCGGATTCGCCAGCCTGGCTTTGGCACAGACCGCCGGCACAGTGTACCTCGGATGTTCCACGGCCACGCTGTCTGGTACCTACGCCTTTCAGATTGTAGGCCAGATTTTGACCCCTGCGCCCGTCGCCGGACCCGTCGCGGGGGTGGCCTTGACCTCGTTTGACGGATTTGGAAACCTGACCCAGGTCGACAACGTCGTCCATGGCGGCATCGCGCCCGCTGAAGACTGGCGGCCCTCAACCGGAACCTATACGGTGAATCCGAACTGCACTGGAACATTCACGTTCAAGCCAGCGCCGACCGATCCCAAAGACGCCGGTCCGGCCCTGACGGTCCACTTTGTCATTCTCCAGGACGGCTCCCAAATCTTTACCACCGTCACCGGGTCCTCGAATACGCCTCCGTTCACCGCCGCGATCACCAGCATCGGGATTCGCGTCCGCTGCGGATGGGATGGGTGCGACGGACGGTGGCGTTAATCGCCTGCGAGAAACGCGGGGAGATCGTCGCTGTCCAGGTGACCGGGACGTACCACTAAGGTACAATCTGGTTTTCCGGAGGACGGATGAGAAGAATCGCGTTTCTGTCGATGGCTGGTAGCGTTCTGATGCTGGGACAAGACGTCAAGCGGCTGGCCTCGCACGACGGTTCCTGCCAGATCTCGGTCCCTTCATCCTGGGAGACTTCGGCCATCGGAGGCGTGGGTGGATCACCGGACCGCAAAGTCTCAGTTGCAGTCGGTTCCCCGCAGCGGGTTTCCTCGTTCGATGCCCTGAAGCAGAACGCTAAAAAGCTGTATACAAAAGACAAAGTCACCAAGGATACGTCCTCGGAGTTTGAAATGGAAGGCCAGTCGATGAACGGGAAACCGAATGTTTATCGCGGCATCGCCCTCCCAGGCGGAAAATACTGCACAGTTGAGGTGATGTACGAGAGTGGGACCGCCGCCAACGCCAGGAAGATCGCGGACAGCTTAAAATCAGGGAAATAGCTACCGCTCCACACCGAGCCGCCAGCCCAGCTTTTCCACGTCCAGCCAGGTGATGCCTCTCGGTCCGGTCCTGGACGACCCCAGAACGAAGGCGCAAGGCGATTCCCCAAACTGATCGATCCGCGCGCTCAGCGGCGAGCCCTGCGCGAGAATCACAGGCGTGCCTTCAAACACCGCGAGCCTGGCGCCAAGGCCCGTATCGTCTCGCTGCGCGGGCTCCGGCAATCCATAGGCCTGGCGAAAACGCGCGATCGAGGCTTTCAAATCCCGCACGGCAATGATCACCCGCCGGATGCCTGCAAACTCCGTGGTGGTCGGCTTGCCCGAAGGAAACGCCCGATCCTCGCGCGGCGTGAAATCGTGAATCAAAAATGGGAAAAATGCGCCGTTCGGCTCCGGCCCGACGCGCGCGGTTTCCCATTCCAGCCGGCGTCCGTCGGGCCGCGTCCGCCCGCTGCGAGAAAGCGGAAACACCTGGATCCCCGCCGCTTTCAGCCTCGCCGCCTCGGCCGATACATCGGCCACGCGAACTGCCCAGGCGGTGGGTCCGGCGTCGCCGCGCATCTGTTTGGACCAGTAGTGCTCCTGGAGCGCCTTGGCATCGGGTTTGGGTTGAATGGCGATCAGTTCCAGATACGATCCGTCGGCGAAGCTGGTCACCGCCATCTCCGTCGCGCCGTTGGCATGCGGACCGCCATATTGGCTGGGGATGCCGACGGCCTTCAGCCGCTCCTGCATTCGTTTCAGGTCCGCCCCGGAGACCGAGACGTGATCGATTCGCAAATCCGCCCCGCCCAGAGAGGCGATCAGGAAGAAGAACAGGCCGGTTTTCTGCATGAAATCATCCTAACAGCAGACCGTCCGCTGAAGTGTTAGTATAAATTTCCGCGCCGGCAAGTTTCGAGCGTGAGTTCAGGCGCTATCCGCCGAATAGCATAGGGCTTATCTCTCGCTGGCGGAAACCTTTGGGGTTCGAAAAAGCGTCTCTTAACAAGGTCAATCCCTGAAGAAGGAGAATTATGGGTCACCCGACTCCCACCGAAATTCAACCCGGAACACCGCCGCCGAGGCGGAATCGGGAGGAACAACAGCCTCCATCGAAGTCCAAGGGTTGGGTGTGGCTCGTCGTTCTTGTTGCCGTGGGAGCAGCGTCGTACTATTACTGGCCGAAGATTCAGCAATATTTTTCGGGTCCCGCGCCGGCCGCGACAACGGGAAAAGGCAAGGGAAAGGGTGGAACCGCGCTGGTGGTGGCCGCGCGCGCCAAGAAAGGCAACATCGGGGTTTATGACACCGGTTTAGGCGCGGTGACGCCAATTTATACCGTGACCATCAAGAGCCGCGTGGACGGCGAGTTGATGAGCGTCAATTTCAAAGAAGGGCAGACGGTGAAGAAGGGCGATCTTCTGCTGCAAATCGATCCGCGGCCCTACCAGGTGCAATTGGATCAGGCGGAGGGGCAGCTGGCTCACGATCAGGCGCTGCTCAAAAACGCCCGCGTCGACCTGGACCGCTACAAAACACTGCTCAATCAGCAGGCGATTCCGGAACAGCAGTACGCCACCCAGGAAGCCCTGGTTTCGCAGTATGAAGGCACGATCAAAACCGATCAGGCGGCCATCGATAACGCGAAGCTGAACCTGACGTACAGCCGCATCACCGCGCCCATCGACGGACGGATCGGGCTGCGCCTGGTGGACCCGGGCAACATCGTTCACGCCAGCGACCCGAACGGCCTTCTGGTGATTACGCAAATGGATCCGATCAGCGTGATTTTCACCATCCCGGAGGATCAACTTCCGCCGGTGCTGGAAAGAGTCCACGCCGGCGCCACGCTGCATGCCGAAGCTTGGGATCGGGAAAAAAAGAACAAACTGGCCGACGGGAAACTGGACACCATCGATAACCAGATCGATCCCACCACGGGCACCCTGCGGTTGCGAGCGATCTTCGACAACAAGGCATACATGCTCTATCCGAGCCAATTCGTGAACGTGCGTCTGCTGGTGGAACAAAAGACCGGAGTGGTGCTGATTCCCAACGCGGCGGTTCAGCGCAATCAGCAAAATACGTATGTGTGGCTGGTGAAGCCGGATTCGACGGTGACCGTCAGCATGATCACCACCGGCGTGACCGAGAACGATCAGACGGAAATCATCTCGGGAGTGAATCCAGGGGATGTGCTGGTCACCGTGGGCGTGGACAGGCTTTTGGAAGGCGGCCGCGTAAACGCGCAGGTTCCGGGAGAGGCTCCCAGGGGCGGCGGGCGCGGCGACCAAGCCAGCGGCGATGCGCCGCGCGGAGACAAAACGGGCGGCGATGCCCCCAGCGGCGGTCATAGTGGCCGGGGCAAGGGCAGCAGATCGGGGAAAGGCACGTCGTGAATCCGTCCCGGAATTTCATCCTCCGGCCGGTTGCCACTTCGCTGTTGATGGTGGGCATCCTGCTGGTAGGAGCGGTAGCGTATCGACAACTGCCGGTTTCGGCGCTGCCCGAGGTCGATTACCCCACCATCCAGATCATCACCTTTTATCCGGGTGCGAGCCCGGACGTGATGGCTTCGTCCGTTACGGCGCCTCTGGAGCGGCAGATGGGCCAAGTGCCGGGATTGCAGCAGATGACGTCGACCAGTTCCGACGGCTGTTCGGTGATCACTCTCGAATTCAGCCTGAGCCTGAACATCGACGTGGCGGAACAGGAAGTGCAGCAGTCGATCAACGCGTCCGGCACGTACCTGCCGCCGGACCTGCCGACACCTCCGATCTACGCGAAGGTCAATCCGGCCGATACGCCGATTTTGACGCTCGCGTTGAGGTCGGACGCAGTGCCGCTGCGCACGGTAGAGGATTTAGCCGACACTCGCTTGGCGCCAAAGATTTCGCAGTTGCCCGGCGTCGGTCTGGTAAGCATCAGCGGCGGCCAGAAGCCGGCGGTCCGCATTCAGGCAAATCCGACGCTGCTCGCCTCCTTCGGATTGAACATGGAGGATTTGCGCAATTCCATTACCGCCGCCAACGTGAACCAGGCCAAGGGCAATTTCGACGGTCCGCATCAGGCCTACCAGATCGGAGCAAACGATCAGTTGCTGTCGCGCGACGACTACGCGAAGCTGATCGTCGCCTATCGCAACGGCGCACCCGTCCGCCTGAGCGATGTGGCCGACATCGTCGACGACATCGAAAATCTCCGGCAGGCCGCCTGGATGAACAACACGCGGGCGGTGATCGTCAACATCCAGCGCCAGCCCGGTGCGAACATCATTTCCGTGGTGGACCGCGTGAAGGCACTGCTGCCGCAGTTGCAGGCCTCCATGCCGTCCTCGGTCATCGTCACGATTCTGACGGATCGCACCAACACCATCCGCGCCTCCGTGGACGACGTCCAATTCGAGCTGATGTTGACCATTGGCTTGGTCGTAATGGTGATTTTCGTATTCCTGCGCAACGTTTCGGCGACGATTATTCCCAGCGTCGCGGTGCCGCTCTCGCTGGTGGGCACATTTGGCGTGATGTACCTGTTGGGATATAGCCTGAACAACCTGTCGCTGATGGCGCTGACCATTTCCACCGGTTTCGTGGTGGATGACGCGATCGTGATGATCGAGAATATCTCGCGCTACATCGAGGAGGGCGAGAGACCCCTGGAAGCAGCGCTCAAGGGTTCCGAACAGATCGGCTTCACCATCGTTTCGCTGACCGTCTCGCTGATCGCGG
Organism: Acidobacteriota bacterium; assembly: GCA_037439565.1. Taxonomy (GTDB): domain Bacteria; phylum Acidobacteriota; class Terriglobia; order Bryobacterales; family Bryobacteraceae; genus Palsa-187. Next base: position 9,160 of record JBBIVT010000072.1, read on the forward strand.
TCCTGATTCCCTTGCTCTTCATGGGAGACATCGTCGGCCGCCTGTTCCGGGAGTTCGCGGTTACGCTCAGCGTAACGATTCTTGTTTCGGCGGTCGTGTCGCTGACGCTGACGCCGATGATGTGCGCGAAGATTCTGAAGCACAAGCCGGAAGCGCAGCAGGGCCGCTTCTTCCGCGCCTCCGAGCGCGGCTTTGAGGCCATCATTTCGTTGTACGGCAAGACGCTCACTTGGGTACTGCGGCACCAGACGCTGACGTTGTTCGTGGCCGTGGCGACGCTGGCATCCACGGTGATCCTGTTTATCAAGGTTCCCAAGGGGTTTTTCCCGATTCAGGATACCGGCGTGATTCAGGGAGTTTCCGAAGCCGAGCAGACCATCGCCTTCGAAGCGATGAAGGAGCGGCAGGAGGCTCTGGTAAAGGTCATCCTGCAGGATCCGGCGGTGGACAGCCTGTCCTCATTCATCGGAATCGACGGCACCAACACGACGCTGAACACCGGACGCATTCAGATCAACCTGAAAGACCTCGAAGTGCGCAAGATCAGCGCCAGCGACGTGATCCGGCGGCTGCAGCCGCAACTCGCGCAGATCCAGGGCATTACTCTGTACATGCAGCCGGTGCAGGACCTGACGGTGGAGGACCGCGTCAGCCGCACGCAGTTCCAGTTCACGATGGAGGATCCCAGCGCCGACGAACTGAATTCCTTCGTTCCGAAGATGGTGGAGCGTTTGCAGCAGTTGCCGAATCTGCGCGACGTAGCGACCGATCAACAGACCGGAGGCCTGCGCGCGCGCCTGGTGTTCGACCGCGACACTGCATCACGGCTGGGCATCTCGCCGTCCACCATCGACAACACGCTGTATGACGCCTACGGGCAGCGACTGGTGTCCACCATCTTCACCCAGTTGAACCAGTATCACGTGGTGCTGGAGGTGAAGCCCGGCTTCCAGCAGGATCCGAAAGCGCTCGGCGACCTGTTTATCCGCTCCTCGGCCGGCGGAGGCGCGGGAGGAGCGGGCGTCGTCTCCGGCGGATCGGCGCTCACGGCGGGATTCGGACCGTCCAGCGCGTCCGTGGCTGCTCTGACCGGAGGCCAGGCGATCTCCGGCGCGGCCAGCACGTCTAATTCGGCCCCTTCTTCCCAGGTGTTTTATGCCAACGGGAATCAGGTGCCGCTGAGCGCCTTCACGCATCTGGAAATGATCTCCGTGCCGATCACGGTGAACCATCAGGGTCAGTTTCCGGTGGTGACGTTATCGTTCAATCTGGCGCCCGGCGCCTCGTTGGGCGACGCCGTGAACGACATTAATCGGGTAAAGGAAGAACTTGGGATGCCGGCCAGCATCCAGACGGCGTTCCAGGGAACCGCGGCGGCGTTCATCAACTCGCTGGCAAACGAATGGGTGCTGATTCTGGCCGCGCTGGTGACGGTGTACATCGTTCTGGGTGTTCTGTACGAGAGTTATATTCACCCGATCACCATTCTTTCGACTTTGCCCTCGGCGGGGGTTGGCGCGCTGCTGGCCCTCTACATCACGGGCAACGATTTCAGCGTGATCGCGCTGATCGGCATCATCCTTCTGATTGGCATCGTCAAGAAGAACGGCATTATGATGATCGATTTCGCGCTCGAAGCAGAACGCCATCAGGGCATGCCCCCGGAGGAGGCGATTTATCAGGCCTCGCTGCTGCGCTTCCGGCCGATCATGATGACCACCATGGCAGCTCTGCTGGGCGGCCTGCCCTTGGCGATGGGCTCCGGTGTGGGATCGGAACTACGGCGGCCGCTGGGAATCACCATGGTCGGCGGGTTGATTTTCAGCCAGGCGCTGACGCTCTATACGACGCCGGTGATTTACCTGTGGTTCGACCGCCTGGCGCGGCGACTGCGCGGCGCGGACGTCCAGGAGCGCGGACACGGACACGAGCCCTTGCCGGCGGCGGGAGATTAAGCGATGAACATCTCCAGACCCTTCATCGAACGGCCGGTCGCCACCACGCTGCTGACCATCGCGATAGGCTTGGCGGGCGCGGTAGCCTACAACTTCCTGCCGGTTTCGCCCTTGCCGCAAGTGGATTTCCCCACCATCGGAGTGGGCGCTGGCCTGCCGGGCGCCAGTCCGGAAACCATGGCTTCAGCGGTGGCGACGCCGCTCGAACGCCAGTTCGGGCGCATTGCCTCGGTGACGGAAATGACGTCCTCGAGCGGGCTGGGGAGTTCGTCGATCACCCTGCAATTCGACCTGAACCGCGACATCAACGCCGCCGCGCGCGATGTACAAGCGGGCATTGCGGCCGCGCGGGGATACTTGCCGGCAAACCTGCCGAGCAACCCCAACTACCGCAAGGTGAACCCCGCCGACGCGCCCATTTTCCAGGTCGCGCTTACCTCCGATGTGCTCGATCGAGGGCAGATGTACGACGCCGCGTCGACGATCATGGCGCAGAAGATTTCACAGATCAAAGGCGTGGGCCAGGTGTACACCTATGGCAGTTCCCTGCCCAGCGTCCGGGTGGAACTGAATCCGATGACGCTGAATAAATATGGCATCGGCCTCGAGGACGTCCGCAGCGTCCTGAACAACGCCAACGCCAACATCCCGAAGGGTCATTTTTCCGACGGAAACCGGGTGTGGGAGATCGGATCGAGCGACCAGATTTTCAAGGCGAAGGATTACCGTCCGCTGATCGTGGCCTACCGCAACGGCGCGGCCGTGCGTTTAACCGACGTCGCCGAAGTGGTGAATTCGGTGGAGGATCTGCGCAACGCCGGCTATGCCAACGGCAAGCCCTCGGTAGTGGTGACGGTCAACCGCCAGCCGGGCGCGAACATCATCGAAACCGTCGACCTGATTCGCGCCGCCATGCCGCAACTGACCGCGGCCATGCCGCAGTCGATCAAGTTCACGGTGACGCAGGATCAAACCGTGACCATCCGGGCCTCGGTGCACGACATCGAAATCACGCTGATCATCTCGATTGTGCTGGTGATTCTCGTGGTGTTCCTGTTTCTGAAGAGCGCGCGAATCACATTTATTCCCAGCGTGGCGGTGCCGGTATCCCTCATCGGAACATTTGGCGTGATGTATCTGGCCGGCTTCAGTCTGGACAACCTTTCGCTGATGGCGCTGACGATTTCCACCGGCTTCGTGGTGGACGACGCCATTGTGGTGATTGAGAACATCACCCGCTATCTGGAGATGGGAATGAGGCCGCTGGCGGCGGCATTGAAGGGCGCCGAGGAGATCGGCTTCACGGTGGTCACGATCAGCGTCTCTCTGGTGGCCGTCTTTATTCCGCTGTTGATGATGGGCGGCATCGTGGGCCGCCTGTTTCGCGAATTTTCCGTGACGCTCTCGGTGGCGATCGGCGTCTCCATGCTGGTGTCCCTCACCACCACGCCGATGATGTGCGCCTACCTGCTCAAGGAGCACGAATCGCACGGCTGGCTCTACAACACCAGCGAGCGGGGGTTCAACTGGATCGTCAGCCTGTACGGCAGGACGCTGACGCGCGTTCTGCGCCACCCCGCCATCACCCTGCTGGTGCTGGGGGCCACCATCGCGCTGAACGTGTACATGTTCATCCGGGTTCCCAAGGGATTTTTCCCGCAACAGGACAACGGCCGCATGATGGGCACCATCATCGGGGATCAGGACACGTCTTTCCAGGCGATGAACCGCATTCTGCAGGAAATGGTGAAGATCGTCCAGGCCGATCCGGCCATGGACGCGGTGACCGCCTCCACGGGCGGCAGCGGAGGCGGAGGCGGAGGCATCAACCAGGGCCGCGTCAACATTCAATTGAAGCCATTGTCGGAGAGAAAGGTCTCCGTCTACGAGGTGATCGACCGGCTGCGGCCGCAACTGGCCCGGGTGCGCGGCGCGACGCTCTATTTGCAAGCGGCGCAGGATGTACGCGTCGGTGGGCGAATGTCCGCGGCGCTCTATCAATTCACCATGCGGGGCGACAACGTCAAGGACCTGGCCGATTTCGGACGCCCGATGCTGGAGGCGCTGCGGAAACTGCCCGTCATCACCGACGTCAACAGCGACCAGCAGAATAACGGCCTCCAATCGGTGGTGACCTACGACCGGGACACGGCCGCGCGTTTCGGCATTTCGCCGCAGTTGATCGACAACACGATTTATGACGCCTTCGGCCAGCGGCAGGTGTCCACGATGTACTCCACCATGAATCAATACCACGTGATCATGGAGGCAGCGCCGCAGTACTGGCAGGATCCCGAGTTCCTGAAACAAATCTACGTGCGCGCGCCCAGCGGACAACAGGTTCCCCTTTCCGCGTTCGCGCACTTCGGACCGGATACCGCGCCGCTGTCGGTGCCTCACCAGGGGTTATTTCCGGCGGTGACGATTTCCTTCAACCTGACCAAGGGCGTCGCGCTGGGGGATGCGGTGGACGCTATCACGCAGGTGGCCGCCAAGGTCGGCTTGCCGCCCACCATTCATACGACGTTTGCGGGAACCGCGCAAGCCTATCAGCAGTCGCTCGAGAGCGAACCGTTCTTGATCGCGGCCGCGCTGGCGACGGTTTATATCGTTCTGGGAATGCTCTATGAGAGCTACATTCACCCGATCACGATTCTGTCGACGCTGCCGTCGGCCGGGGTCGGAGCGCTGCTGGCGCTGTTCCTATTCAAGACGGACCTGAGCCTGATCGCGATGATCGGCATCATTCTGCTGATTGGCATCGTCAAGAAGAACGCCATTATGATGATCGATTTCGCGCTCTCGGCCGAGCGCAACGACGGACTGAGCCCGCGCGACGCCATTTACAAAGCCTGCCTGCTGCGCTTCCGCCCGATTCTGATGACCACCATGTCGGCCATGCTGGGCGCGGTGCCGCTGGCCTCCGGCGTGGGCGTGGGAGCGGAATTGCGGCGGCCGCTCGGCATTACCATCATCGGGGGATTGATCGTCAGCCAGTTGCTGACCCTCTACACCACGCCGGTCGTTTATCTGGCCTTGGACAATCTTCGCCTCCGCTGGGAAAACTGGCGCAGAGGCGGCATCGAGCAGCGCCCCTTGGGCTCCGAGGCATAAAAAGCCCGGGGAGCTCTGCCTCCCCGGGCCGCCTCCGATTTCGGCGCCTAACCGCAATCTTTATGCGGCGACAGCGATTTTTCTGATCTCTTTGGCCTGTTCCTTCTTTTCCGCTTCAGGCTTTTCCGCTTCCGGACGCACGGCTTTCCTCGCCACGACCTTCAGCAGTCCCTTGCCGAGCGTGGCGTTGGTATGATCCAGATCGATCGGGGCGGGCAGATCAATACGCCGCAGCAGAGTCCGCGCGGCGAACTCGCTGAACAACGTGTCTGCCTTTTCCGACTCCGTCTGAGTGGAGGCTTCGGCTTTGACGATCACCGTTTCCGGCGTCGCGGTCACTTCGATCTCTTTCTCCTCAAATCCGGGCACAGCCACCCGGAGATGAAACTCACTTTCCGTCTCCGTCAACTCCGCCGGCGGTGACCAGAGCAGTTCGCGCTCGGCGGCCAACCAATCGTCCATGTCCTTGCCTTCCGCCTGTCCGCGTTTCTCAAACAGGGCATAAGCCCTCTCCTTGATCCGGCAGAACAGGGTTTCCATCGAAGCAAGCAGGGACTCTTTGTTCTCTTTTTCCAGCTTCCGGATGTCAATTTTGGACATGATCCTGACTCCTTTCCCCGGATTCAAGAATGAACCCGGATCGCGATCTTGAGCACTCCGTCCCGCCGCGAACCGAAGAGCTCGTAGGCCTTCCCAATTTCTTCAAGCGGGAAGACATGGCTGAACAACGGCGTCAAGTCGATGCGGCGGGTCTCCACCAGGCGCATCAGCCTCTTCATGCGTTCCTTGCCGCCAGGGCAGAGCGTCGTCACGATCTTCTGATCGGCGAGCCCCGCGCCGAAGGCCTCCAAGGGAATGCGGACGTGGCCGGAATATACTCCCACGCTCGATAACGTGCCGCCGGGCTTCAGGCAGCGCAGTGCGTTTTCAAAAGTCTGCTGCTCACCCAGCGCCTCGATGGCCACGTCCACGCCCATTCCATTGGTCAATTCCAGAATCTCGCGGACGCTCTCCGCTTCCGACAGAACCACCGCGGTGGCGCCGAATTGCTGCGCCATCTTCAGGCGCCGCGCATCGGAATCGACAGCGATAATCTGCGCCGCTCCCATCATCCGCGCGCCCAGCGTCGCGCACAACCCAACCGGCCCTTGCGCGAACACGGCAACGTTGTCCCCTAAACGGATTTGGCCGCTTTCCGCCGCGGCGAAGCCAGCCGACGCCACGTCCGCCAACAGCAGAACCTGCTCGTCGGAGAGCCCATCGGGAATCGGCGCGAGGTTCGCCTGCGCAAACGGGACGCGGACGTACTCGGCCTGCATTCCGTCGATGGTGTTGCCGAGTTTCCACCCGCCCAACGCTCCGCCGCACTGCGATGGATGTCCACCCAGGCAGGGCTCACACTGACCGCAGGGCGTAATCGCGCCGACCAGAACGCGCTGGCCTACCTTGTATCCTTCCAGGCCCGGGCCGAGCTCATGGATCACGCCCACCCCTTCGTGACCCAGCGTCAGCCCCGGCCGCACCGGATACTCGCCGCGGACGATATGAATATCGCTGCCGCAAATGCTGGTAAGCCGCACCTCCATCACCGCCTCGCCGAATCCAGCGCGGGGAATCGCCTTTTCTTCCAGGCCGAATTTTCCCTTAGCGCGGAAGGTGTTCGCTTTCATCAGTCCCCTGTGAACCTGCGGGGCAGATAACTTTTCCAGTAGCAGCGGCATCGTGGAATCCTCCTTGCCCTAAGAAGGTGCACGTGGTCTACCATGGGCTCAAATCAGACGTATTTTCCGGCGCCAACCCGCGATGGTTGGAAGCGCGGGGCTTAGTCGTTTGCCCTGGCCGAAGCTCCGGGTTATCTCTCGGGCTGGATCGGTAGTACCATTTCGTTGGGTGATATGACACATCCTTCGGGCTTGGAATGCGTGCGCACGCGCACCTTTGCGCCGCCGGCGGCAGTCACATCAACCCGGCGGAGGTACACTTGAGGAAACGTTGACCATATTCCCGGCTGGTTGCCGGTTTGCTGATTTGTTTCACCCAGTTAGAAACGTCTGTATCGCGAACTTATGTCTCCCGTTTCCCGAACCGATCCTCCCGCCCGCAGGCCGCTGAGAATATTGTTGTTCCAGCCGAATCGAACCCGGCTTGATCAGGTTGTGACGGAGTTGAAGGGCGCCGGATTTGAAGTGCATGCCGACGTTGCGCCGGACCTCGATTCCTTTCAGTCCCGGCTTCGCGAAGGCAGCTACGATCTGGTCTTGAACGGACTCCAGTTCGCCAGCGCCGTTCAAGAGTTAGAGCAGCAGCGGAAGCGCGCCGAGAACGCGGCCACCGAAGCAAGCGCGAAAGTGCAGGCGCTGTTCGAAGCCTGTCCGCTCGCCATCATGAGCCTTGATTTGAAGGGAGCAATCCGGCTTTGGAACCGCGGCGCGGAGCAGATGTTCGGCTGGCGGGCAGAGGAGGTACTGGGCAAAGCGCTTCCGACCATCCCTCCAGGAGAGGAAAAGGAGTATGAGCGGCTGCTCCAGGCTCAATTTAATGGCATTTCGCATGCAGGGGTGGAAGTGCATCGGCAACGCCGGGACGGCAGCCTCGCGAGGTTGAGCTTGTGGACTGTCCCTCTTCGCGATCCTCAAGGGTCGATCACTGGGAACGTGGCCATCCTGGCTGAGACCGCGGACGCCCGGTCAGCCGAGCAGCGTTATTCGGCCTTGTTGGCCCGAGAGGAGGAAGCCCGCAGCCAGTTCCGCGCGGAGCGGCGTTTTCGCCAATTGCTGGAGGCCGCGCCGGACGCGATTTTGGAGATAGACGCCGCTGGCCATATTGTTCTGGTGAACGCCGGGGCGGAAAGGCTGTCTGGCTACAGCCGCGACGAGTTGTTGGGGCAGAGCCTGGAAATTATGGTGCCGAGCGAATTACGCACGCAACACATCCATCACCGGGGAAGCTATCGCGAGAACCCCAGTACCCGTCCCATGGGCAGCGGACTTGTGCTCCACGTCCAGCGCAAGGATGGAACACTGGTTCCGGTGGAAATCAGCCTGAGCCCCGTCCACTACGACGCCGATACGCACGTCACCGCCATCATCCGCGACATTTCCGAGCGCAAGCAGGCCGAGGCCCAGATCCGCGAGATTCAGGAGCGGTTCACAGGGGAATTGACCGCCACCAACCAGGAACTGGCGCTGCGCAATCAGGAAATCGAGCGGGCCAACCGTCTGAAGACGGAATTTGTCGCCAGCATGAGCCATGAGTTGCGAACCCCGCTGCACACCATTATCGGCTTCGCGGAACTCATGGCCGAGGAACTGGAAGGGCCGTTAAACGATAAGCAGAAGCGCTTCATCGGGCACATCTACAAGGATTCGCTGCACCTGCTCGAGTTGATCAACGACGTGCTCGACATCAGCAGGATCGAAGCGGGACGCCTGGAACTTCGCCGGAGCACATTCGACCTGACGGCCGCCGTCGACGAAGTGCTGGCGACCATCCGTCCGCAGGCGATGGCCAAGTCCTTGCATTTGGCGGAGAGCGCCGCGCCGGGAGTCCAACTGCGTGCGGACCGGGTTCGCTTCAAGGAAATTCTCTACAACCTGCTCAGCAATGCCCTGAAGTTTACGCCGGAAGGCGGCCGGATCTCGGTGGACACCGAGATCGCCGATGGCTTCGCGAGGATTACCGTCACGGACAGCGGCATCGGAATTCCGCCCGAGGAATTGAATTCGATTTTTGACAAATTTTACCAGGTGGGATCGACCACCAGAGGCGTCAAGGAGGGCACAGGGCTGGGTTTGGCGATTACCAAGCAGTTAGTGGAAGCGCACGGAGGCAAAATTTGGGTCCGGAGCGACACCGGTCAGGGAAGCAGCTTTCACTTTTCGATGCCTCTTGAAGGGACAGCGCGCGAGCAAGATGACGAAGATCCTGGTTGCTGACGATAAAGCGTCCAGCCGCGAACTGGTGCGCACGGTCCTGGAGCACTGCGGATACGAGGTCATCGAGGCTTCTGACGGCGCCGAGGCGGTGGAACTCGCGCGGGACGCCGAGCCGGAATTAATCCTCCTGGATCTGCAGATGCCCGCGCTCGACGGTTTCGGCGTGGTGAGGAAACTCCGCGGCGAAGACCGGTTCGCCCACACTCCGATCGTGGCGTTAACCGCGAGCGCGATGCATGGCGACCGGGAAAAGGCCTTGGCTGCGGGATTTTCCGGCTACATCACCAAGCCGATCCGGCTGACGTCATTGCGCAGCGAGGTGGAGCGTCTGTTACATCGGCTATGAAAACGCAAACTGGGATGGAATCCGCGATCTCTCTGGTGATCGTCGACGACAACGTCGGCAGCCTGGAGATGCTGGCGAGCGCCCTGGCTCACCGGGGATTGAACATTTTCACTGCCTCCGATCCCCACGCGGCCCTCGAAATCATCCACGCCAGGCACCCGGAGATCGTCCTTACCGACCTGGTGATGCCGGGCATGAGCGGGCTGGACCTGCTCGACCGCGTGATGGAGTTCGACCCAGGCATCGATGTCGTCCTGATGACGGCGCATTACACCACCGAGTCCGCCGTGGAGGCCATCAAGAAGGGCGCCTCGGACTATCTGAACAAGCCGGTTCCGATTTCTACGCTGCGCGAGCGCATCGGGCGGCTGGTCCACAACGCGCAGCGGCGCCACCACTGTTTCGAGATCGAAGACGAGATGCTGGCCTCCAGCGAGTTCGAAGGAATCGTGGGCCACAGCCCTTTGATGACCGAGATGTTCTCCTCCATCCAGAAGGTCGCGCCGCACTTCCGTAATCTTCTGGTGATCGGCGAGACGGGAACAGGCAAGGAACTGGTGGCGCGGGCGCTGCACCGCCTGAGCCCGGTCGCCAGCGGGAAATTCGTCGTGCTGAACTGCTCCGCCGTGGTGGAGACGCTGTTTGAAAGCGAATTGTTCGGACACACAAAGGGAGCGTTCACCGGGGCAACCAACGACAAACCAGGGTTGTTCGAACACGCAAGCGGCGGAACCCTGTTCCTGGACGAGATCGGCGACATGCCGCTGACGACCCAGGCCAAGTTGTTGCGCACGCTCCAAAACCAGGAGATTCTCCGGGTAGGCTCGTTGGTCCCCAGAAAAGTGGATACGCACGTCATCGCCGCCACCAATCAGGATCTGCGCGCCGCCGTCGCCGCCAGGCGGTTTCGCGAGGATCTGTACTACCGCCTGTCCATGGTGGAGATCCGCGCCCCGCGCCTGGAGGAGAGAAAAGACGATATTCCCCTGCTGGAGAGGCATTTCGTCAGCAAGTTCAGCGCCCAGTATGGCAAAACGCTGCGCGGCCTCACGCACCGCGCGCAGATCGCATTGGCGCAGCATTACTGGCCAGGTAACGTGCGCGAACTGGAAAACGCGATCGGCCACGCCGCCATGATGGTCTCGGGCGATACCATCGATCTGCAGGATCTGCCCGAATATCTGCGCTTTCCGGCGGCTCCGTCGCATGCCGTTCCGTCCCCCATGCAACTCGGCGCCCTGGAGGATCATGAAAAGCAACTCGTCGTCCACGCGATGGAGGCTGCCGGAGGCAATCAATCCCGGGCCGCGCGCATTCTCCAGATCGGGCGCGACGCGCTTCGGTACAAGCTGAAGAAATATCACCTGCAAAACGGGCACGCCACCTAAACCTCCGGAAGACCAAGCGGTTCCGCTCGTCCGATGACGGGCGCTTTGCTCACGGCACGCAAAATGCTCTTGAATAGGTGTGACGAGTCCTTCCACACAAGAAGCTCTGGTAGGCGCGGTGCCCTCCCTTCATCGGAAATCCGCGCTGTGGAAATGGATTCTTCCTGCCTCCTTGATCCTGGCAGCGGCGGCCGGCCTGACTGTTTACTTTTCCAGCCGGACCGCCGCTCCGGAATATGTCACGGCACGCATCGACCGGGGCGACATCGACGCCGTGGTCACCACTACCGGCAATCTGAACGCCGTGATCACGGTGCAAGTGGGCAGCCAGGTCTCGGGCAATATCATTGCGCTGTATGCCGATTTCAACACCAAGGTAAAAAAAGGGCAATTGGTGGCCGAAATCGATCCCGCCCCGTTCATCGCATCGGTTGAACAAGCCAAGGCCACGGTGAACGCGGCAACCGCGGCCTCGGTGACGGCGCAAGCGGCGCTCGCCAAATCGCAATCGGACCTGGCGAGCGCCGAAGCTAACGTCGCCAGCCAGAAAGCCAATCTGATCAAGGCGCAAAGCGTGGTGGAACTGGCTCGCGTCGAGACAGAGCGCCGTCAGGAACTGGTCCGGACGGGGAGCACCTCGCAGGAGGATTACGATACCGCGGCGGCCAACTACGCCCAGGCAAGGGCCAGCGTGGATGCGGCGAAGGCGGCGGTGACTGCCTCGGAGGCCTTGGCGGAATCGGCACGGAAGGGGGTGGACGTCGCCCGCACGCAACTCGATCAGGCTCTGGCTGTGATCGCGCAGGACAAAGCGATCCTGGCGCAGGCGCAGTTGAACCTGGACCATACGCGCATCGTCGCGCCGGTAGACGGAACGGTACAATCCCGCAACATGGACGTCGGCCAGACGGTAGCCGCATCCTTCCAGGCGCCAGTAATTTTTCTGATTGCGCAGGATTTGACCAAGATGCAAGTGGACACCAACGTGGACGAAGCCGACGTAGGGCCGATCGCCGTGGATCAGCCTGCCAGTTTCACCGTGGATGCCTACGCCGGACAGATCTTCCAGGGGCGCGTAGCGCAGATCCGCAAAGCGCCGATCAACGTCCAAAACGTGATCACGTACGACGTCGTGGTGGCCGTCTCGAATCCCGATCTGAAGCTGTTTCCCGGCATGACGGCGAACGTGACGATCCTTACCGGCCATGCGTCGCGGGTGTTACGCGTGCCCAAAGCGGCCCTGCGTTTCCGCCCGCGCGGCGTTCCGGCGCCGAAGCAAGCGCAGGCGGCTGCCACGGTTTATATTCTCGATCATGGTCAGCCGCGCGCCGTTCCGGTCTCGACCGGGCTCGCCGACGCGAATATGGTCGAGTTAACCGGCGACGGTCTGGTGGAGGGGCAAGAGGTGATCACGGGAATGGCCGCGAAGGCGGGCGCCGCGAGCCAGCCTCCGGCCCAGGGTCCACGGGGGACGAAGCGGCTCGGCATCTAGGGAACAGCGATGAACGCGAGAAATATCTCCGCCAGCGTCCGGATCGCCCTGCGGGCCCTGCGGGTGAACAAAATGCGATCCGCGCTGACCATGCTCGGCATCATCATCGGGGTGGCGGCGGTGATCGCCATGGTGGCGGTGGGATCGGGCGCGCAAGAGAGGATCAAGGAGCAGATCGCCTCCATTGGCAGCAACCTGATCGTCGTGTTATCGGGCAGCATCACCAGTTCCGGCATCCGGATGGGAACGGGCAACGCACAGACCCTGACCGAGGAAGACGCTAAGGCGATCGTGCACGAATGCGATGCGGCGGCCCTGGCCGCGCCCGTGGTCCGCGGCGGTGTACAGACGGTTTTCGGCGCCAATAACTGGGGAACGCAGGTGCTCGGCACCACGCCCGATTACCTTTCCATCCGCGATCTGGCGATCGACAAGGGCCAGGCGTTTACCGCCGGCGATGTGGAATCGGCGTCCAAGGTGGCGTTACTCGGCAAAACCGTCGCCGGGAATCTTTTCACCGGCGAAAACCCCATCGGCCAGGTGATTCGCATCAAAACCGTGCCCTTTACCGTGATCGGCACGCTGGTTCCGAAGGGACAGTCGCCCACAGGACAGGATCAGGACGACGTGATCCTGATGCCTCTGAGCACCGCGAGAAAAAAGGTGATCGGCGCGAGTCAGGCGAACTATGCCGCAGTCGGCGCCATCTTCGTGCAGGCGCGCGATGGCCGCACGGCCGACGTGCAGGATCAGATGCGGGCTTTGTTGCGCCAACGGCACCACCTGCAATCGAATGAAGACGACGACTTCACGATCCGCAACATGGAAGAGGTCTTCAAAGCGCAGGAAACCTCCGCTCGCGTGATGTCGATTCTGCTAGCCGCGATCGCTTCGGTGTCGCTGGTAGTCGGCGGCATTGGAATCATGAATATCATGCTGGTATCGGTGAGCGAGCGCACCAAGGAAATCGGCCTGCGTCAGGCGGTGGGCGCGAAGACGCGCGACATTCTGAGTCAGTTTCTGGTGGAAGCAGTGACGCTCTCCGCGGTGGGCGGCGCGGTAGGAATCGCCGCCGGAATCGCTGCCAGCGCGCTGATTTCCTACTTTGCGCAATGGTCGACGGTGCTCAGCATTTCCTCGATCGTCACGGCGTTTCTGTTTTCCGCGTTCGTGGGGGTATTTTTCGGGTTCTACCCGGCGCGCAAAGCCGCGTACATGGATCCCATCGAAGCACTGCACTATGAGTAGCCCGAACATCATCGAGGTGGAGCATCTGTTCCGGACATTCATGATCGGCGATCTGACGGTCCCCGCGCTGAAGGATGTGTCGTTGAACATTGAGCGAGGCGACTTCGTCGCGATCATGGGGCCTTCCGGGTCAGGCAAATCGACGCTGATGAACATTCTGGGCTGCCTCGATCGGCCCACCTCCGGCGCTTACCGGCTGGACGGCGTCAGTGTGGAGGAGCTCGACCGCGATCAACTTGCCGGGATCCGTAACCGTGAGATTGGATTCGTCTTTCAACAGTTCAATTTGCTGCCGCGGACCAGCGCGATTGAGAACGTCGAACTGCCGCTGCTTTATACGGCCAGTGCCATCGCCGATCCGCACGCGCGGGCGCTGGAAGCGCTGGCAGCGGTGGGGCTGGCCGAGCGCGCCGATCATCATCCCAACCAGCTTTCCGGAGGCCAGCAGCAACGGGTCGCCATCGCCCGGGCGTTGGTGAACAATCCGCAAATCATCCTTGCCGACGAGCCGACCGGGGCG
>JBBIVT010000073.1:0-5098 GCA_037439565.1 Acidobacteriota bacterium
TTAAAAAGAATGGTGCGCCCGGAGTGATTCGAACACCCGACCTTCTGGTTCGTAGCCAGACGCTCTATCCAACTGAGCTACGGGCGCAATTGAGGAAAGGACGTGATAAAACGCCCAAAAACTACAATACCACAGCTACGGCGCGACCGCCTTCCATGTCCCGCTATCCACCGCCTGATCTCCAGCCGTCGTCTTATACGTCCCTTCGATCGTCTTACCCTTCGCCGTGGCCTCGGCGGCCGATTGCAGCATGGTACCCTGCGCGTCGAACTCATAGACCAGCGTGAGCTTCGCGCCATCCACCTTGAAAGAGATCACCTTGCACTTGATCTCCTCGCCGCCGAGCGTGAAACCGATCTCCGGCGTCAACACGCCATCCACGCGGCTCGCACGCAGCGTCAGATGGATTTCGCCGCCGGCGCTGGCGCCGGACCACTCGCCCTTATAAGTCCCGGGCGCGACCTTTTCCTGACCTGCGGCCAGGAGCGCAGCCGCGCAAAGTGCCAGAATCGCGTTCCGCATCCTTCCAAGGTACTAAAATTCCTGCGTCCCCGGCCAGTCCGTATGCGTTACTGGTGAATAGAAGCGTGACGATACCGGATCAAGCATCGGCGGCCACCAGCAGCGCGGAGTTCGCGCCGAGGCATTTCGACCAGATCCTGCGCGAGCATCAGTCCATGGTTTTCAGCATTGCTTACCATTTTTTGCGCGAGCGAGCCGCCGCCGAGGAGGTCGCGCAGGACGTATTTCTGCAACTCCATCGCCGCTTCAACGATTTTCAACCTGGGCCGGATCGGGAGAAACATATTTCGCACTGGCTGAGAAAGGTCGCCAGTCACCGTTGTATCGATTATGTCCGCAAGCAGCGGACGCAGCCCGTCTCGGGCCTTGCGGTGAGCCTCGACGATGCGCCTCCGCCCCGCGTTGCGGGCGAGCCGGAGGATCATTTTCTGAACCAGCGGCTGGAAACGCTCATCGCTTCGTTGCCGGAGAAACCGCGCATGGTGACGATCCTCCGCTACCAGGAGGATCTGATGCCGGAGGAGATCGCGTCGCTGCTCGACATGCCGGTGCGGACCGTGAAAAGCCATTTGCAGAGGTCATTAGGGATGCTGCGGGAAAAGATCGGCCGCAGCATGGGGAACATACGATGATGGACGATTTTGAAAAACAGATTCAGCAGGCTCTTTCGAGAAAGGATCCTTCGCCGTTTTTTGAGGCGCGCGTCCTGGCCGCCGCCAAACGCGATGCGCAGGCGCGCCGCGCGAACTGGCGGATGTGGTGGGCCTCGGCGGTGGCCGCGTCCCTGCTGATCGTCACCGGATCCGCATGGCAGTACGAAAAAGGCGTGCAGGAGCGCGCCGCCGGCGAGCAGGCCAAGGCCCGGCTGGAGCTGGCCCTGAAGGTCACCAGTGTGAAATTGCAGAAAATCAGTCAGAAAGTGGACGCAATTCAGAATTAAATGAGGACTTTTATGAAATACGCCATTCCCGTTTTATTTTTGGCCCTGCCGCTGGCCGCGCAGGAGATCAAGATGCCCCCGGGGCTCGACAAACTCGCCGCCAAGGCGTCGGAAGTGGTCGACGTGTCGCTCGACGGAGCGTTGCTGCAGCTCGCCTCGCGCTTCCTTTCGGAAAAGGACCCCGACGAGGCGCACGTCAAGCAGCTGGTCGGCGGCCTGAAGGGCGTTTACGTCAAGAGTTTCGAGTTCGACGAGGGCAACCAATACAATCAGGCTGATATTGACGAGTTCCGCGCGCAGTTTCGTCCCCCGCTCTGGTCCCGTATCGTCGGCGCGCGCAGCAAGAAGAACGGCGAAAACTCCGAGGTGTTTCTCAAAACCGAGAACAACCAGATCACCGGACTTGCCGTCATCGCCACCGAGCCGAAGGAGCTGACCATCGTCAACATCATCGGTTCCATCCGTCCGGAGGACCTGCGCGACCTCGGCGGCCACATGGGCATCCCTAAGATCGACGTCGGCGGAGACAAGAAAAAGACCGAGAAGAAAGACAAGGAGGACGACGAAAAATGAAATTTGCATCCTTTGTTCTCTGCCTGGCCGGAGCTTCGTCCCTGCAAGCCGCCGAGCGCGAATTCAGCGACGTCGTGCGCGTCATTTCCGAGGAATTTCACACCCGGCCTACGTCGATTCCCTTCTTCGGCCTGGTCAACGTTTTCACCGAAACGCTGCGGCCAGCCGGCGCGCGCCATATCGACCTGGCCGTGTTCGAGCATCTCAGCGACCGCGATCGCGATGGACGCAACCTGATGGAATCGGTCCAAAACGCCGTCGGGCGCTCCTGGAAACCGTTTATCAAAGTGCGCTCTTTGAAGACTGGAGCGGAGGAAACCGTGCTGGTCTACATGCGCCAGGAGGGCAGGGATTGGCGGCTGCTGGTCACTTCCGTGGAGCGCGACGAGGCAACGGTCCTGCAACTTCGCCTGAACGCCGAGGCGCTTGTGCAATGGATCAACGATCCCGAGCATCACGCCCTCCGCTGGCATGGAGAGATCGGGGAGTAAGATTAAGATCGGCTTTCATGGGCGAAGTGCTCCTTTTCGAGGACGTTCCCGTCGGACTTTCTTTCTCCACCGGCGAGATCACGGTCACCGAAGACCACATTGACCGATTCGCCCACCTTTCCGGTGACTTCTTCGCTTTGCACATGGACAGCGAGTTCGCGCGCTCGCTGGGGTTTCAGGGCCGCGCCGCCCACGGCCTTCTCGGGCTGATTCTTCTGGACGGGCTGAAGAACCAGGCGTCGCAGCGCTTTCAAGCCATCGCGTCGCTGTCGTGGGAATGGAATTTCCGCCAGCCGATCTATCCGGGCGACCGCGTTCACGGCCACGTACGCGTTGCCGCCAAGCGGCTCACCCGGAGCGCCGGCCGCGGCATCCTCACGCTCGCGATGGAGCTGCGCAACGCGGAAGACGGGGTTTTGCAGGACGGCACAAATCTGCTGATGGTTGCGGCGCGAGGCTGAGTCCTCATGCGCGCCCCATTTCTATTTCCTTTCCCTCTACGGTCTTGGCGTTTTTGCGTGAAGTTCCTTTTTGCTCCTCGCCCTATCATCAAGCCAGGAAACTTCCTGGCCAGGAAGCAAGTCGTTTGACAGTGGACCTGAGCCTCGCGGCGGCCTTACCGCCCTTGCGGCGCCAGCTCGTAGCATGGCGCCGGCGCGAGGAACCTCGGGATCGATCTCGATAGAACACTGGGCGGGCGGAAAGTTCTGATTGCCGCACCCAGAGGTTTTCAGAGGACGGAGCATCGAAGCAGGGCAAATCCAGCCTGGGAAGGCTCGGGAACCACCTGTGCAGATGCCGTCCGATTCACCCGCGGCCGGGTACGGTCCCGCTTTCGGGGCGGGTCTCCGGCCGCGCGCGGCTTTCTTACAGCCGGAGTGTGTCTAGTCGAACATCAGCACGACCTTGGCCGCGTCCCCGCCAATCATCGCCTGAAATCCCTTTTCGTAATCGTTGATGTGGTACCGGTGCGTGACCACAGGTTGAATATCCAGCCCGGATTCGAGCATCACCGTCATCTTGTACCAGGTCTCGTACATTTCGCGGCCGTAGATGCCCTTGATGGTGAGCATATTGAACACCACCGTGCGCCAGTCGATGGACATGTCCTTATCGGGAATGCCCAGCATGGCGATCTTTCCGCCATGGCTCATGTTGGCCAGCATGTCCCGGAACGCCTGCCCGTTGCCGGACATTTCCAGCCCCACGTCGAAGCCTTCCTTCATGCCGAGCTGCCTTTGCACCTCCGGCAGCGTGGTCTTCGACGCATCCATCGCCACCGTTGCGCCGAGCTTTTTCGCCAGCTTCAGCCGGAACGGATTCATGTCGGTCGCCACCACGAACCGTGCGCCCGCGTGCTTCGCCACGGCCACCGCCATCAGCCCGATCGGCCCGCATCCGGTGACCAGAACATCCTCGCCCAGCAGCGGAAACGACAGCGCCGTGTGCACCGCGTTTCCGAAGGGATCGAAAATCGCAGCGATGTCCAGGTCCACGTTCGGCGCATGTCTCCAGATGTTCGTCATCGGCAGCACGATGTATTCGGCGAACGCTCCCGGACGGTTCACGCCCACGCCCATGGTGTGCGCGCACAAATGACGCCTTCCGGCCAGGCAGTTGCGGCAGCGTCCGCATACCACGTGGCCTTCGCCGCTGACCACATCGCCGGGATGAAAATCGCTAACGTTCGAGCCAACCTCCACGATCTCGCCGACGAACTCATGCCCGATCGCCATTGGCACGGGAATCGTGCGCTGCGCCCAATCGTCCCATTTGTAAATGTGGACGTCGGTTCCGCAGATGCCGGCCCGCTTCACGCGGATCATCACATCGTTGATCCCCGGCTTCGGGGCTTCAACATCTTCGAGCCACAAACCGGGCTCGCGTTTGGCCTTGACAAGCGCTTTCATAAACCTATATTGTCCGCTATC
Source organism: Acidobacteriota bacterium (assembly GCA_037439565.1). Lineage (GTDB taxonomy): Bacteria > Acidobacteriota > Terriglobia > Bryobacterales > Bryobacteraceae > Palsa-187. The sequence goes on from JBBIVT010000073.1 coordinate 4,458, forward strand.
ATGACCCTCATGCGAACTACACTGTTTGTGTTATTCTGCGGCGCCGCCGCGCAGGCGCAACTGTCTGAAACGGCCACTTGGGCCGCCCACGCCCAGAACCAGTATGCCGTCAAGCCGAACATCACCTATGGCGTGCAGAACAATTATGAGACGAAGCTCGACGTTTATCAGCGCCGCGACGTGACCGGACCTCAGCCCACCATCATTTATATCCACGGCGGCGGCTGGGTGGGAGGAACCAAGGAAGGCGCGCTGATGAGCCTGATGCCCTACTTCGAGATGGGTTGGAACGTGGTGAACGTGGAATATCGCATGGAGCGCGTTTCGCCCGCTCCCGCCGCGGTGGAGGATTGCCTCTGCGCGCTGCGTTTTGTCGCGGTGCATGCGAAGGAGTACAACATCGACACCACGCGCCTGGTCACCACTGGCGATTCGGCCGGAGGACATCTGGCCTTGACCACGGGAATGATCCCCCAATCGGCCGGCCTGGACCGCCAGTGCCCCGGTCCGGATCTGCCCAAGGTCGCCGCGATTCTCGACTGGTACGGTATCACCGACGTGAACGATCTTCTCGACGGGCCGAACCGGAAAGGCTATGCCGTGCAGTGGCTCGGAAGCCTGCCGGATAAGGAGGCCATCGC
>JBBIVT010000073.1:5198-10157 GCA_037439565.1 Acidobacteriota bacterium
ACGCCCAATCCTGGACGCAGGTCTCCAGTTTTCCCGTCCAATCCTCTCCCGACGGCTTCGGCGTTCAGTGGGTGGTTTTCGATCCGAAAAACTCCGGCACGATTTACGTGGGGTCGTACACAAATGCCGGTGTGTATCTCAGCACCGACGACGGCGCAACGTGGACCTTGATCCCCGGCCAGCCCGCCGCCTGGCCCTTTACCGTTTCGAACGCCAATCCGCCGGAGCCGAACCGGGCCGTGCTGAATCCCGATGGAAATTTATATGTCACTTATGGTGATTCCCCGGGTCCCAACACGATGAACTACGGCATGGTGCAGAAATTCAACCCGTCGACGGGCGCATGGACGAATATCACGCCGCCGTACGATACCGCCGACGGACAAAATTCCCCTCGCGGCGGTTTTAACGGCATCAGCCAGGACCCGGCGCGGCCCGGAACCATCGCCGTCAGCACCTTCAACCGCTGGTATCCGGTGGATACCATCTACATCACCCACGATGGCGGCAGCACCTGGATCGACCTGGGACGCGTCACCTCGGCGGGGGGATTCAAAGGGCTGAACGCGGGCAATTTCTATTTCAATCCTTCGGTCTATTCCATTTCGCCCTGGCTGACGTTCGGCAACACGTCGACGCCCGCGGGCAGCGCCAAGTTCGGCTGGTGGATCTCGGCGCTGCTGATCGACCCCGCCAATCCCCAGCACCTAATGTTCGCGACCGGCGCGACCATTTACGGGACCAACAATCTATCCGCCGCCGATCACGGCCAATCGCCTTCCTGGACCGTGCAGGGGGTGGGCGTGGAGGAAACCGCGGTGCTGGCGATGATCAGTCCGCTGGCTGGAGCGCATCTGCTAAGCGGCGTCGGCGACATCGGCGGCTTCCGCCACGACGACTTCAACGTGTCGCCGGCCGGAGGCATGTATACCAACCCGGTGGCGACCACGGTAGGAAGTCTCGATTGGGCCGGCCAGAATCCGTTGGTGGTCACGCGCACGCAATCGCCCAACAGCGCGTCAACGAATCCCTGCACGTGGGGCGCGTTATCGTCCGATGGCGGCACGACCTGGGGGCCGTTGCCTGCGTGCGCGCCAGACGCGAATCGCAACAACGGAGGAAACCTCGCCGTGGACGCGTCCGGAACGATGCTCGCCTGGACGCCTCCGGGCAATCCCCGCACGGTTCAAATGTCGGCCGACGGCGGAGCCACATGGAAAGCGGCGACAGGCCTTCCCGCAGCCTACGGAAATACGCCCTTCATCGCCGTCGCCGACAAGGTGACGCCACAATTGTTCTACGCCTACACCGATACGGGTTTTTACAGCACGACGAACAGCGGCGGCGCCGCGTTCACCAAGGTCAATTCGTCACCGCTGCCGTATTGCGGCGTGTATCACGGTTCTACGTGTGGCCTTCCGGTGGTGAATTTCGCCAATGCCGGAGAGCTCTGGCTTCCCTTCGGCACGGGAGGCCTTGCCCACTCCACCGACGGAGGCGTCACCTGGGCGATGTCCGCCGGCATTCCCGCGGCAAACTCCGTGGCGGTGGGAGCGTCGCCCGGGCGCGACCTTCCCCAAGCGGTCTACATCTACGGCCAGTCCCGGACCGGGGGCCTCGGGATTTACCGTTCGCCCGATCGCGGCGTTTCCTGGATCCGCATCGACGACGGGCAGCATCAGTACGGGGGCCCCACGCTGATCGCCGCCGATTCGCGGGTGTTCGGCCGCGTGTTCCTGGGGATGAACGGCCGCGGCATCATTTACGGCGAGCCGGCTGTTCACGCCCACGAGCGGCGCTAGGCGGCATGCGCCAATCAGGCCTTCTTAAAGAACCACAGCCAGAAGTACTGATCGCCGGCGCCGTGCCGGTAGCGCGGCTCGAAGTTGTTGCGCCAGGCCATTTCCACGGCTTGCGCGTCGGAAAAAGAGACTCCCAGCCACGTGTCTCCGGCTGAGGTCTGCATATCGGTGCACCCTTGCACCTGAAACTTGAACAGAGCGCCGGGCTTCAGCAGGCGGTTTACTTCGTGGACGTAATTTTCGATCACTTCGCGGCTCGGGATGTGCTGAAACACGATGGCCGAATAGGCAAAATCGAAGGCCAGCTCCGGAACCACGGTCAGATCGCAGCCGTTGTTCTGGTAAATATGGGCGTGAGGAAAGTCTTTCAGGGCGTCCTTGGCGCGGACAACCATTTCGCCGCTGACGTCCACGGCGTGAATTTCGCCGAACAGCCTGGCGAGCGCGCGCGTCAGGCGGCCCGCGCCGCAGCCGATCTCGAGCACCCGCATCTGCTTGGGATCCTTGCCCTGGCAGATATTTCCCATGTCGTTGAGAATCTGTTCTTTAATGGCCTGTTCCCCGGAGGCGAAAAACTCCTCGTCGGTCCATTCTGTCTTTCCCGTGGCGACGTAATGGCGGGCATTTTCCCGGGCGCGCTCATCCCAGTCCCGCCGCATTTTTTCCAGCGTGGCTTTGTCTAAAGTAGGCGGAATGCTCTGTTCCGGCATGAAATGGTTGGTGGACGGCGGGGGGATCGAACCCCCGACCTCTGCATTGCGAACGCAGCGCTCTCCCAGCTGAGCTAGCCGCCCATTTGAGGTCTACAGTTCATAATATAACATGGCCGTTCGTCATGCATTTTTCACTTGCCCCGCGAGGCTAAACGAAGGACACTGAAACTTCATGTCTACTGTGAAATTCCCCGATGCCGCTCCCGTGCGCGAACCGGCCGACCGCTGGAGCATCGCCGAGGCGGGCGAACTTTACGACGTCGCCCGCTGGGGCAAGGGCTATTTCTCCATCGGGAAAAACGGCCACGTCTGGGTGCACCCGGATAAAGACGCCGCGCGCGGGTTCGACCTGAAGGAACTGGTCGACAACCTCCAGCTGCGCGGGATTGCCCTTCCGATCCTCCTCCGCTTCGGCGAGATTCTACAGCACCGGTTGGGGGAGATCCATCAGGCGTTCGACACCGCGATCACGGAGCAGGGCTACAAAGGCTCCTACTGCTGCGTCTATCCGATTAAGGTGAACCAGCAGCGGCAGGTGGTAGAGGAAGTGTTTAAGTACGGCCGTCCGTTCCGGTTCGGACTGGAAGCCGGATCGAAACCCGAGCTGCTGGCGGTGCTGGCCATCGCCGACAACGAAACGCCCATCATCTGCAACGGTTTCAAGGACGACGAGTATATCGAAATGGCGATGCTGTCGAAGAAGATCGGCCGCCAGATCATTCCCGTGGTCGAGAAGTACACCGAACTGGATCTGATCCTGAAGCATTCGGCGCGCGTCGGCGTGCGGCCGGTCATCGGACTGCGCATCAAGCTGGCCAGCCGCGGGTCAGGGCGATGGAAGTCGTCGGGCGGGTATCGTTCGAAGTTCGGGCTGACGGTGACCGAGGCTTTGCGCGCGCTGGAGCAATTGAAGTCGCTCGGCATGGAGGATTGCCTCCAGTTGCTCCACTTTCATCTGGGCAGCCAGATTACCAACATCCGCCAGATCAAAGCCGCGGTGATTGAAGCCGCGCGCGTTTACGTGGAGCTGAAGCGCGCCGGCGCGGGCCTTAATTATATGGACGTCGGCGGAGGGCTGGGCATCGATTACGACGGCTCCCAGACGGATTTTGAATCGAGCGTGAATTACACGCTGCAGGAATACGCAAACGACGTGGTGCATCACATCCAGAACGTCTGCGACGAGGCGGAGGTGGCGCATCCGATCATCATTTCCGAAAGCGGACGCGCCGTGGCGGCCTATCACAGCGTGCTGGTATTCAACGTCCTGGGTGTGACCGGGTTCGGCGAAAGCGATACTGTGACGGAGATTCCGGAGGATGTCGAGCAGCCGCTCATCGACTTGCAGGAAACCTTCAAAGGCCTCTCCAACAAGAACCTGCTCGAGAGTTTTCACGACGCGCAGCAGGCCCTCGATTCGGCGTTGAACCTGTTCAGCCTGGGCTATCTTCCGCTGCAGCAACGCAGCCTCGCGGAAAGCATCTACTGGCAGATCTGCCGCAACATTCAGAGGCTCGCCAAGCAGCTCGACTATTTTCCGGAGGAGTTGGAGGGTCTCGACGGCCTGCTCTCCGACACCTACTTCTGCAATTTTTCGCTGTTTCAAAGCATGCCGGATAGCTGGGCCGTGAAGCAGCTCTTTCCCATCATGCCGATCCATCGCCTGGAACAGGAGCCGTTCCGACATGGCATTCTAGGCGACATTTCCTGCGATTCCGACGGCAAAGTGGACCAGTTCATCGACCGCCGCGACGTGAAAAAGACACTGCCGCTGCACGCGTTCAATGGTGAGCCGTATTACCTCGGCGCGTTCCTGGTTGGCGCGTATCAGGAGATCCTGGGCGATCTGCACAATCTGTTCGGAGACACCAATGCGGTGCACGTGCGCCTGGACGGCAACGGCTCGGTGGTGCTGGAGGCGGTGATCCGGGGCGATACGGTTCGCGAAGTGCTCGACTACGTGCAGTTCAAGACGCCGGCCTTGCTGGAGCAGTTCCGCATGGACGTGGAGACGGCGGTCCGCGAAGGCCGCATCGGGTACGAGGAATCGGGCTCGCTGCTGCGGTTCTATGAAGAGGGGCTGAACGGGTACACATACTTGGAGCAGTAAGTTTGGCGGCTTCGCGAGAGGGATGTTTCACGCAAAGACGCCAAGACCCTTAGAATTGACTCATGCGCCGATTGCTCCTCACGCTGGGTTGCGCGTTTCCTCTGGCCGCGCAGCCGGTTTTTCTCCTGCCTGACGGCGTCATCCCGAAGAAGCACATTGTCGAGCTGACCATCGACCCCAACCTGGACACCTTCACGGGATGGGTCCGCATTGAGGTCGAACTCGCGAAGCCGGCGAACGTCATCTGGGTGAATGGCAGGGACCTGACGCCTTTGGAAGCGGCGGTGGAGTGGCGCGGGCGCACGCTGCCCGCAACGGCGTCCCTTGATGGAGG
>JBBIVT010000073.1:10257-22744 GCA_037439565.1 Acidobacteriota bacterium
GGCCAATCGAAGCTGGCCGCGCAAGCCACCGTCGACATCCTGCCGCGCCTGGAGGAGTACACCGGAATCCCGTATCCGTTCGGAAAACTCGATCACGTGGCCGTGCCGGAGTTCAAGTTCGGCGCGGTGGAGAATGCCGGCATGATCACTTACAAGGCCATCGCGCTGCTGCAACAACCCAACGATGAAGTGGCGGAAAAATCGCGCAGCATCCGCCGCCTGGAGGCGCATGAGATGGGCCACCAATGGTTCGGCGATCTGGTGACGCAATCCACCTGGGATGACGTGTGGTTGAGCGAGGGATTTGCCACGTGGTTCTCGGCCAAGGTGATGGATGAGGAACAACCGGCGGCGCGCAGGCTGCTTTCGCCGGTCGCCGCGCGCGAGCGCATCATGGCCACCGATGCCAGCGCCAAGACGCGGCCCGTGCGCCTGGAAATGCACAATCGCAAGGAAACCGACGGCGTGTATAGCCAGTTCGTTTATCAGAAAGGGGCGGCGATTCTGATGATGCTCGACGGCTGGCTGGGCGAGACGCGCGTGCGGGACGGGCTACGCGCGTATTTGAAAGCGCACCAGTTCGGCAACGCGTCAACAGCGGATCTGGAAGCGTCACTGCCCGGCAGCAAACCGGTGCTCGATAGTTTTCTGAATCAGACGGGAATCCCGGTGATTCGCGTGACCTGCGGGGATGCCAAGGTCGTTGTGGAGCAAACGAATGCCGCTCACAACTGGAGTGTCCCGGTGTGCTGGCGCGGCGCCGGGACGCCTCCGGTGTGTTCCGTGGCCGGGACGGCGCGCGCGGAAACCCGTGTCAGCTCCTGCCCGGCGTGGATTTATCCGAACGCGGCCGGCACCGGATATTATCGAACGGCGTGGGCTGCGGAACAGCTTGCGGCGCTGGATTTATCCCAGCTCACCGCGGCGGAGCGCCTTACGCTGATCTACGACTTGCGCGCGTCGAAAAATATCACCGCGCCGGTGTTGAGGGAATTGGGCGGCGATGCGCAGCCGGAGGTTGCCAAGGCAGCGGCGGATGCGATGGCGGGGAAGTAGGTTACTCCACGCCGAATCGCGCGATGGCGCCTTTCGGACCCACGGCGAAGCCGGCGTAACTCAGCAGGAAACTCATGGCGTTGTAATCACCCTTGTCGAACTGCTTCCACGTTTTTCCCTGGTCAGTGGACACATCCGAACCCGACGTTCCCGTGGCAATCCACATCTTTCGATCCGGCAGATACGCGATGGCGGACCGGAAGCCGGCGGGTCCGCTCTGAGGTGCGGTCCATTTCCTGCCGCCGTCCGTGGTGATGGCGATGTTGTGGGAAGCCTCGGCTGGCTTCGCGTAATCGCCGCCGGCGGCGATGCCGAACAGCGGATTCATAAACGCGATCGAGAAAATTCCGGCGCTGGAGGAATCATTGCGGATGGGCGTGCTGGAAACAGACCACTTCTTTCCGCCATCGTCCGAGCGGAACACACGCGCGCCCTTGGGGCCACCGGTTCCGAACCAGACGTCGTGCGAGCCAATCACGAACAGGCTGCTGTTGCTGGCCGCGAACGCTCCTTCGTCCGGCATGGCGGCGGGAGTTTTTTCGCGATGCCAGGTGTCGCCTCCGTCGGCGGTGGTCATGATGACGAAATGGCCGTTCACCGGATCGCCCAGCAGAATTCCGTGCGTCGCGTCCCAGAAAGCGATGGCGTCGAAGAAGCCCCTAGGATCGGGATTGGTGTAGACCACGTCCCATTTCGCGCCACCGTCCTTGGTTTTGTAGATGCGTGATTTTTCTCCCGCGCCGATGCTCATCAGAATCGCAGTCCTGGCATCGAAGGCGTGCAGCGCCCGAAAATCCATATCGGCCGCGCCGGGAACGGTGGCCGCCTTCCAGGTTTCTCCCGCGTCGTCCGTAATCAGATAGGTGCCTTTGGTTCCGCTGGCCCAGGCGGCCTTGGCGCTCACCACGCCGACCGCGCGCAGCGACGCGGTGGTGTTGCTGGTTTGAGGAGTCCAGGTTTGGGCGAACAGAGGAAGACTGGCAAAGACGCCGGCGAGAGCCTTTTTCATGCTTATTCAACGTTACAATGAGCGCATGCTCGCTGGGAAAACCGCGCTCGTGACCGGAGCGAATGGAGCCATCGGATCGGAGATCTGCCGCGCCTTCGCCACGCAGGGCGCGCGGGTCATCGTCAATTATTTCGAGGATCGCGCCGGAGCCGAGGCGCTGGCCGCCTCCATCGGCGGCGCCGCCGTGTATGCCGACATCGGCAACCCGGCCGATGTCGACCGGATGGTTTCGCCATTCCCGCGCATCGATATTCTGGTGAATAATACCGGCATCCAGACGTTCAGCGCGCTGCTCGATCTGCCAGACGCGGATTGGGAGCGCGTGATCCGCACCAATTTGACCGGATGCTTTCTCTGCACGCAACGCGTGGGACGGCTCATGAAGGCCAACGGCGGGGGCAGGATCGTCAATCTGGGATCGGGCGCGAATAAGACGGCGTTCCCCGGGCTTTCAAGCTACACGGCGAGCAAAGGCGGGATCGAAATGCTCACGAAGGTGGCGGCCGCGGAGTTGGGCGGGCACGGCATCACGGTGAATTGCGTCGCGCCAGGGGCGATTGAGACCGAACGCACAAAGCTCGAAACGCCGGATTACGCCGGAACCTGGGCGAAGCTGACGCCGCTGGGGCGCATCGGCACGCCCGCCGATGTGGCGAAAGCGATCCTGTTTTTTACCAGCGACGAAGCCGCCTTCGTCACCGGGCAGACGCTTTGGGTGGACGGAGGGCTGTTCAGTAAACCTGCATGGCCCTATTAGAACGATTGGCGCATGGCATCAAAGCAGGCATTGTGGGCGCAGGGGCGCTGCTCACCTTGTTTGCCTTCACGTCCATCCTGCGCCGGCACGTCTGGTGGGAAGTGCCGAATCTGCTGGGATCGACGTTTTATCATTACCGGGCGTTTTATTCCGGCCCGGGGATAGCCACCATGGCGGGCGCGGCCCTGGAACTGATGCTGGGAGGCTTGGTGGGCGCGGTGTTCGGCGCGGTCTGGGGAAATGTGCGCCCGCGGCACAGGTTGATCCTTTTAGGCACGCTCACCGGGCTCGCCTGGTTCTATCTGGCGAATGTTTTCCTCTGGCCGCGGCTGAACCCCCTGGTTCCGTTGTATTGGCCGGAACCGGCGGCAGTCCTTTGCCATGCGGTATTTGGAGCCTGTCTGGCCCTGACCGGGAGCCAGGGGCCTGAAGTTCCGCCGCAAATGGCCCCTCGGATGCGGTAAACTTATTGTTTCGCTTCTGCGTTCGAGTCTCCCTCCCCGTGGGTATCGCGCATTCCGATCCTGTCGATCGATGAAACCCTGGGTAGTGTGGGAACGTCTGGAGTGAGGCGCAGAGTGGAAAGGAACCGGTTTTAAGGATGACGTTTTTCAGGCCTGGACGCCTGCGCGAACTCGCGGTATGTCTCGCCAGCGGGGTGGGTCTATTTGCTCAACAAGCCCCGCCGGCGCAGCCTCCCGCGCAACCTTCCCAGACGCAACAGCCTCCCCAGACGCAACAGCCGCCTCAGACGAAACCTCCGGCGCAACAGCCTCCCGCTCAACCGCAGAGGCGCGCGAATCCGTTTGAAACCGTTCCCGAATCCAACCAGCAGCAGCCTCCGAAACTGGAGGCTCCCAAGCCCGCCGAAGAACCGAAGGCGAACGCAGAACGCCCTGCCGACGACACCATCGAACTGATCGAATTCCGCGGGGCGCGGCGCGTTCCGCAGGACACCTTGCGCGCTCTGATCATCACGAAAAAAGGCGACAAGTACGATGAGGAGTCCCTGCACCGGGACTTCATGGCGTTATGGAATACCGGCCGTTTCGACGACATCCGCATGGAGCGCGAAGCGGGGAAAACGGGCTGGATCGTGCGTTTCACCGTGGTGGAGCGCCGCATTGTGCGCTCGATTAAATACGACGGCTTGAAGTCGATCTCGCAATCGGAAATTCTGGACCGGTTCAAAGAACGGAAAGTCGGCCTGAGCGTGGAATCGCAGTACGACCCGAACAAGATTCAGCGCGCGCGCAACGTTCTGCAGGACTATCTGGCGGAGCGCGGGCGCCAGTTCGCCACCGTTGAGCCGGAGTTGCGGCAGGTGCCTCCCAGTTCGCTGGAGCTGACGTTCAAAGTAAACGAAGGTCCGAAAGTGAAGGTGCACGAAATCACCTTCGACGGCAATAAGGTGTTCCCCCCGCTGATGCTCAAGCGGGCGATGAAGAATCTTCACGGCCTCGGCATTCCGTACTCGATCGTCGCCGAGGATTTGTTCTCGAAGACCTTCGATTCCACCAAGCTCGAAGAGGACCAGCAGCGCATCGAGGAATTTTATAAGGATCACGGCTATTTCACCGCGCACACCACCGGCGCCCAGGTGAAGGTGGTGAACACGGGCGGCGGGCAATGGCGCCTGCCGCTGCTGCTGTCCAACGCTCGCGGCAAGGGCGCCAACATTCATATCAGCATTGAAGAGGGCCGCCTCTATCACCTGAACAACATCAATTTCGTGGGTGTAAAACTGTTCCGCACGCCGGAGACGCTGATGCGGCCGGTGTTCCAGATGAGTTCGGGCGACGTATTTTCCACCGAGAAACTGCGCAAGGGCTTCGAGGAGCTGCGCAAACTCTACGGCAACTTCGGCTACATCGACTTCGTAGCCGAGCCGAACATCGAGCCGGTTCCCAACACCGACAAGGTAGACCTGACGCTGAACTTCGACGAAGGCAAGCAGTTTTTCGTGCGCCGCATCGATTTTTCGGGCAACACGACGACGCGCGACAAGATCATCCGCCGCGAACTTCTGGTTGACGAAGGCGATATTTACAACACCAAGCTCTGGGACGTCAGCCTGTTGCGCCTGAATCAGCTCGGCTATTTTGAGCCTTTGAAAGCCGAGGATTCGGTGGACATCAAGCGCGACACCAAGACCGACACGGTGGACATCACGCTGAAGGTGAAGGAGCGCGGCAAGAACTCCATTCAGTTGAACGGCGGCGTATCGGCCATTGCCGGCAGCTTCATCGGGTTTTCGTACTCCACCAACAATCTGCTTGGTTTGGGCGAAACACTCAGTCTGAACTCGCAGCTCGGCACGGTGCAGGACAACGTAACCCTTGGCTTTACCGAACCATACTTCCTGGACCACCCCATCCAGGTGGGCATGACGGTGTTCTACAGCCGGTTCGACTACAATCAGGCGCGCCAGGCGTCGATTTTCGCCGGTCAGAATCTAACGGCCTTGTATTCGCAGTTTGGCGCCCAGAACCTGCTGAATTACGTCTCGGATTCGCGCGGCTTCACGTTGTTCGCCAGCAAGGCGCTGCGGCGCAGTTTCGCGCGCGTAGGCATCAGCTATGGGTACTCCGTGCAGAACGTGAAGACGCTGACGGACGCGGCAACGTCCTACTACACCTACCTCAATTTCTTGAACGTCAACGGACCGAATCCTTTGAACGGCATCACGCAATCCTCCATCACGCCGACGTTCACCTATAACTCGGTGAACCACCCGATCACGCCGACCGCCGGCAAAAGCCTATCGCTGTCCGTGCAGTTCTCCGGCAGTGTTCTTGGCGGAAACGTGAACCAGATTCTGCCGACGCTCGATGCGAAGTATTTCCACACGTCGCCGCTGAACCGCAAGCATGTGATCGGAGCGCACGTGCTGGGCCGGTTCGTCACGGGATACGGCGGCAAGGTCGCGCCGCCCCTGAACCGCTTCTATATGGGCGGCGAAAACGACATCCGCGGATTCGACATCTGGAGCATTAGCCCAGTGGCTTACATTCCGACCTCGGCGTCGGTGAATATTCTGAATAACGACGGCACGCAGCGGCAACAGAGGGTTGTCGTGAACGGCGCAACAACCTACCAGAACGTGACGCAAACCATTCCCAGCTACCAACTGGTGACGCCGGGCGGCGATATGTCGGGTGTCGGGAACCTGGAATACCGCATCCCGATCTTCGGGCCGGTGATCCTGGCGGGATTTATTGACGCCGGTATCGACCGGCTGGTGCTGAGCAATCAATTGAAGCTGAATCAGGACCGCGTGGCTCAGCTCACCTCGCAGTTCCCGGAAGCGGCCTTCCCCAACCGCGCGGTGATCGCGGCGGGCACGCAGCGAATCCGCATGTCGACCGGCTTGGAGCTTCAGGTAATGCTGCCGGTGGTGAACGCGCCGTTCCGCGTGTATTGGGCCTATAACCCATGGCGCGTCGAGGAGTATGTGCAGCCGCCGATCGTGGCAGACCGTAGTTACTTCCCGAATTCGGCGTCGTTCTTCAATTCGATTGCGCAAGTGGGCCAGTCTTACCCGGTGTTTGAAAGAGCTTCCACATTCCGGTTCACCGTCGGTCGGACTTTCTAGAACGGCGTGTTACCATAATTTGAAGAAAAATAGGAGTCTATTGTGAAACACAGAATGAGCGCCCTGCCTTGCGTGGCCCTTTTCGCGGCCTCCCTGGCGGTAGCGCAGACGCCCACCAAGATCGGCGTGATCCAGATTCAGCAGGCGCTGGTGAGCACCAAGGACGGGCAGAAGGCCGTGGCCGATCTGGAAACCCGCATGGCGCCGAAGCAGAAGGAAATGGAGCGCAAGCGCACGGAGCTCCAGGAGCTGCAGGACAAGCTCAGCAAGGGCGGCGCCGCCATGGCGCAGGCCGCCAAGGACGACTTGGCCCGGACCATCGACACGAAGACCAAGAACTTCAACCGCGATATGGAAGACGCGCGCGCGGAACTCGATCAGGAACAGCGCAAGCTGCTCGAGGAACTGAGCGGGAAAATGCAGGTCGTGATCGATAAATACGCGCAGACCAACGGCTACGCGGTGATTCTGGACGTCAGCAACCAGAACACCAACGTGCTGTACGTATCGTCCGGCGTGGACATAACCAAGGACGTGGTCGACCTGTACGACAAAATGAATCCGGGCGGCCCCTCCTCGAAGCCCGCGGCTCCGCCGGCCACAAAACCGCCGGCTCCCGCCGCTGCGCCCGTGAAGAAGCCCTAGTTTGAATCCGTGCGGCCCGGCAGGTGACGCGAGTTGGCCAGCGTCGCCTGCCGGGTCCGCGCCTACCCGCCTCGCATCGCTCCGATCCGTTTCTCCGCTATCCCGCTCCCGGCAGCGCCCCGCGTTTAGTATCATCGAAACCGTTGCCAGAGTCTCCCGAATCAGGCGATTTTAGCGTCCACAGCGACGACGCGGTGTGTTTCACCGCCGGACTGCACGGCGTCAGTTTCGGCGCCGGTACGATCCACGCTTATCTTGCCTCCGACCGGCAGCCCCCAAAAATCGCCGCGGGAATCTCCACCGGCGCTCTGACCGCTGCAGTGATGGAACGTTCTTATCGGGAGCTGCGCGAATCCCGCGGCGAAGCCGCCCGATGGACATGGTACCGGCGCTATCTGTCCTTTTTGCTGGACCGTCCCTACGACGTCACCTGGAACGCCATCCCCAATCCCAGCGATTTCGTGGCCGATTTGCCGCCGGTGGCGGAGACGGTCCTGCCGGCCAAACCGGACGGATCGCCGGATCCGGATTGGGAATGGCGCGAGGCGAAGGCTCGGCGGAGGCTGCACATCATCGCGCGATTCGGACGCTGGTGCTCCCATCTGCCAGTGAGCATCAGTTCCATCGGCTGGATCGCGGTGCGTTTTGCCCGCCACCGGGAGGGGCAGTTTCCCATGCCCGTGGCCCGCTGGTGGAACGCGCTGGCGCTGTGGACGCGCGTTTTGTGGTTCGAATGGCTGGTGTTGATCCAGATCATTATCCGCCCTCAGTTTTTCCCGGAGTGGCGATTCCGCACACAAGGGAAAATGATCTCGCACCTGCCGCTGCGGCCGTTGTTCGGCTGGAAGCTGTGGCTGGCGACCGTGTTTCTGGGCTCGGCCACCATTACGCTGTGGGCCTGGAACCTATGGGTCGCGCTCGGCGAGATTTTTCAAGCCAGACCGGCCCACGTGCTGCATTTCGGACTGCTGCTGGGGTTCACATGCGCGCCGCTGGTTCCGATTTTCCTGCGCCGTTGGATGGGACGCACCAACAATTGGGGACTGAAGAAGATCCTCACGCATCTGGGCATTCGAGTCTCGCTCATCGACGATTTTCATCTGCGTCTGAAGTTACACCAGCTGTTCGCGGATCGCGGCGTTGAGCCTGCGCTGAAGGATCTGCGATTCCCCGTGCTGATGGTGGCCGCGCCGCTGCAGATTGTCGATTCCTCTCCCAGCCAACTGTGGCCCGGCACGAACAGCGATGTTTCCATCATTGAAGCCCTGCGCGCCAGCCTGGCGATTCCGCGCCTGTTTTCCCCGGCCGTCGTCCGCGGCGCCGCACTCAGGAGTTGGCTGCAGAGGGAAGAGAGCCTGGAGCGGCTTGATCTGGTCGATGGGTCCGTGGTGCGGCACAATCCCTTGCCGGCCCTCGTGCGCTTCCTCTCGGAGGAAAAAAATGGCGGCCTGGCGGAGATCCTGTCACGTCCAGAAGCGCGTGTCCATCTGGTTTACGACATTCCCATTCAGGCCAAGCCTCTGCCGGACGCAGGCGATCCGCCGCGGATGCCGAACGTCGTCGACACCGGCTTCGCGGGGAAGCGTCTCGAACGGCGGCGCGACAGCCGCCTGGAGGTGGTGCGCACCAATCACGTGAGCCAGATCGAACGAACCCTGCGGGAGGCGACCGGCTCCGTGAGCTCGCCCGATGTGCACACCATCACGGTGGACGAAATCGCTCCAGAAGAGGAGCTGACGCTCGAAAATACCCTGCAGCCTACGGAAACGGAAATGCTCCGGCACATCGCGGCGGGCTGCCGGAGGAGCCTCTCGGTTCTCTACCGCAACGAGATCAGCGGGGAGGCAGGCGCGCGGGAGGGCGCGGTGGAGTGTGGAACGTTCCTTCGGCGCATCGCCGGGAAGCGGGACTTCAGCGGCGTGCCGGGATTGCCCGAGGTGTGCGGGCACTGCTCGCGCAAGCTGCAAGCGGTCGCGCCCATTGAGGATCGCCTTTTGCCAAAGAGCTTCCGTGCGGGATCGGGCCAATTGGCGCGGCGTTTCCCGGAGCTGGCCGGGGATCGCCCGCGAATCGTGTTTCTGGCCAGCGGCGGGGTATTTCGCGGGTCCTTCCACGTAGGCATGATCGGCGCGATGTACGCCACCAGGCTCAAGCCAGATGTCATCGTCGGAGCGTCGGTGGGGACGCTGCTTGGGGCGGCTCTGGGCTCGATGTTTTCCTCCGGCGAGGAGCAGGCGGCGGAGAAACTGAGGCGGCTGACCAGCCTGTTTCTCGAAGTGGACCGGCGCGTTGCGCTCACGAAGGCGTTGAAGGCCGCCGTGAAGGACCTGGGCATCCGGAGCCGCGGCGCGAGCATGGATCTCTCCCCCAACGCGCTGCGAAGGATGGTGCGCGCGGGGAGCCGCCGCGACCCGGGCATCGCCGTCACTGGAGCTCCGCCGGCGCTCATCGATGCGATTTCCGATCTTTTTCTGATCCCTTACCGCGCCACCGCGCGCATCGCCGCGGAGTTCGTTGCCGGCCACGTCTCCCGCGCCATGAACACGTTCTGGACGCAGATCAAGACGGAAACGATTGACCGGCTGGGGATCCACGATGCATTGATCGGCTCCTCCCTGCTGGAGCGCGAGACGAGGCTCGTGTTGGGCGACGTGCCGGCCGATGTGCAGCCATTTCTCGAGCCGAGCCGCATTGCGTTTTTCGCGACCGCGGTGAATCTCGCCACCGAGTGGCTCACGATCCTGGGCGCGGAGCCGGCGGCGAGCCGCTATGACCTGATTGAGGCTTTGCTGGCATCGAGCGCGTTTCCCATGGCGTTCGCGCCGCGCCGCGCCAGCGCGCTCTATCCGGGTTCGGGCCGGCGCGACGTACTTTATGGCGATGGGGGAATGTTCGATAACCTACCGTTCCTCCCGGCGTTCGAGGTGCTGCGCGAAGTGCAGGCCGACCGGTTGCAATCGACACGGGGAAGAGGCCTTTGGCGCGAAGAGCTGGTACGCCGGCATCGCCAGCCGGACCTGTTCCTGACCGGCGCGCTGAACGTTCGCCAGACGGACGATCCGGCCGAAGCCTACGATTCGCTCCGCAAGATCGCGGCCCGCGCCACATCGCTTGAGGACAACGAAAAGATTTACGGCATGGAGCGGACTTGCCGACAGATCGACCGGCAGTTGGGGCGGCTGAGTCCCGCTCCACGGCCAGGTGACGCGGACCTGAACGCGGATCAGGAAGAGTACCTGAACGGCATCGTCAACGCCGCCGTCCTGCCGGTGTATCCCGCCGACGCCGGCCATTTGAACGGCACGTACGAATTCTGCGGCACGATGGGCATGGATGTGGTGAAAATCCGCCGGTCCATCGCCGACGGGTGCTTTCAAACCATGCTGGCGATCGCGCGAGGGCAGGAGCAGGGCCCGGAGTCGATGGCCGCAAGAAGCCTGGGCGCGCTCACGGCGATGGGCCGCGTGCCAAGGCTCACCTTCGAGCACGGCCGCGCAGAACAAAGCGGCGCCTGCCCGTTCTTCCGCGTGAAGGGGCAGCCGCTGGCTTGTCCGTTCCGCGGCATCGAGAGGATCTACGAGAGCTGCGGAAAAGATCCGGTGCACGCGGCCTTGCTGCGGTGATCGCCTCGTCCCTGCCGCAATCTCTACATCGGCGCGACCAGCCAGAACCACTGCTCCGGATGCAGGTCGTCCCAACTGCACGGCGGCACGCGGGACAGGAAGTCCATGCCGGTATCGCCGATGGGAGCCCCCGGAGGAGCGGCCTCGACCGGCATCATCTTGGCGGCCTCCGCGGGACGATCCATAAAACGCTTGATATCGGCGGCGAGCAGAGCATTATGCGCTGCCTCCGCTTCGTTCGCCGTGGCCGCGCCCTTGAGCCTGGCGGCGAGCTTGTTCAGTTTCAGCGTCGCGATGGCGCGGACCTGGCTATTCGGCGCGGCCTGGGCAAGCCACAGGACGCGATCCACCAGCACGCGCTCCTCGGCGCGGCGCACTTCCGCTTCATAAGGCGACGCCGCGGGCGCATCGAAGGTGGCTTTGGTGAGGCGGTCGATAACTTCTTCGAGTCCCGGCAGAGTGGGATCGACGGCGTGCTGCGCCACCATGCGCGCGGAGCGGGCGAATTCCAGCACGAAGCCGACCGTTGTGTCCGCGGCCACCGTAGCCGGACTCAACGGATCGAACCCGTCGCCGGTGGTGCGCGGGAACAGTTCGCGATGGCGGCCGAAGCCCGGAGGACGCGGCGTAATGGCGTCGAGAACCTGCTTGGGAACGGTCAATTCGGAAGGCTTCAAGGTCGCGGCCAGCGCATCCAGCGCCTTGCGCTGATCGACGGCCGATTCCCACTTCTGCGGCGTGCGCTTGTCGCCGCGCATGGCGTAGATATAATCAATGCCCGCCACCATGGACGCCGCCGATTCCACCGAATAGCGGTGATAGAGGAAGATGGGCACCAGCGGCTCCTCAATCGTGGCCATCGGAGCGCCGTTGCGGATCGTATGTTCGCCCAGCCGGTCCAGCGCGGCGCGGCGGATCTTCATAATGCGGTTCAACTCGTCGGCCTGATTGACGCCGTTCGACCATTGGTCCACCTTGGGATGCGCGTCCGTATCTTGATTGGTCATGTAGCGGAGATCCTGCGCCCAGGCGTCGTCCAGAATGCGCGTCAGCGCGGCCTTTTCGTCGCCCTTGGGCAACTGGCGATAGCCGTAGTTGATGGTGACCTTGTCCCAATCGCCAATGCGCGCCTGGTAGGCATGCGATAAATCGATGGTGCCGTCGGCCTTCAGCTCCTCCAGCGGATGCGGATAATCCATCACGGAAATCCAGCCCTTGCTGCTGTCGTAATAGTTGTGGCCCAGGCCGAGCGTGTGGCCCACTTCATGCGCGGCCAACTGCCGGATGCGCGCCAGCGCGGTTTGATAAAGAATCTCCGGCCGCTCATTGCCCACGACGTAAGGCGATAGCAGCCCTTCGAAGATGAGGTAATCCTGGCGATCGCGCAAAGAGCCGAGCGTCACGGTACCTTTAATAATCTCGCCCGTGCGGGGATCGGCGATGGAGCCTCCCGTGCTCCAGCCGCGGGTCGAGCGGTGCACCCAGTTAATCATGTTGTAGCGGATGTCCATGGGGTCCGCTCCCTCGGGCAGCACGGCGACCTTGAATCCGTTGCGGAATCCAGCGGCTTCGAAGGCCTGATTCCACCAGCTCGCGCCTTCCACCAGCGCTTTCTTGATGTCCTCCGGCGCGCCAGAATCCACCCAGTATTCGATGGGCTTCACGGGCTCGCTCATTTCGGCAGTCGGATCTTTCTTGACCAGGCGATGCCGGTGGACAAAGCGCTTCGTCATCGGCTCGCCGATCGGGACGCTGTAATCGACGTATTGCAGGCCGCCGTAGCCGGCGCGCGGATCGTCCTC
>JBBIVT010000074.1:0-22313 GCA_037439565.1 Acidobacteriota bacterium
CCCGCCGGCGTCTCCTCGTGCTTGAAGAAGACAAACACGTCGCGGCCGTCGCTCTTCAGGCGTTCCACGCGCTGGGCGATTTCCGCCCGCTCCTCCAGCGAATAATCGTCCCTGCGCAGGCGGACGTAGACGAAGCTCGCCGTCACCGCTTCCGGCACCTCGAATTTCTCCGATTCGGCGAGGCACAGGGCCACGCCATGTTTGGCGAGCAGTTCGTTCACCTCGTCCGTCAGCCACGTCTTGTTGCGAAATTCGAAGGCGATGCGGATGTCGCGCGGCAGCTTTTCCAGGAACGCGGCGAGCAGCGGCGGATCGGCCTTGAAATTCGGAGGAAGCTGGAACAGCACCGGGCCCAGGCGGCGCGCGGCTCGTAGCGGATCGATCGCGCGGAAGAAGATTTCGGTGAATTCGGACTCGCGCAGGCGGTTGATGTGCGTAATGCGCTGGTGCGCCTTGCAGGCGAACAGGAATCCTTCCGGCGTGGCGTTCACCCAATTTTCAAGCGTCGACGCCTTGGGCAACTGCCGGAATGTGTAATTGATCTCGACCGCGTTCAGCCTCGTGGCGTAGTGATTCAGGAAATTTTTCGCGGCCAGTTTCTGAGGGTAAAAGTCCGGTTTCCAGCTCGGATAGGCGAAGCCCGACGTCCCTGCGTAGAGAAGGCTCATAGGAGCCACTGTACACTGAAAGGATCGTGGCGGAAATAATCAAAAAGCCGAAAAAGAGCCAGTCCGAGCGCTTCCGGGAACTATGGCCGGACATTCGCGAGATGGTGATGCCGAGGCGCGGCATTCTCGCCGCCGGATTCGTACTGATGGTGATCAACCGGGTAAGCGGCCTGGTGCTTCCCGTATCGACAAAATATCTGGTGAACAACGTCGTGCTGGCGCATGAGTCGCGGCTGCTGATGCCCATCGTGCTGGGCGTTCTGGCGGCGACCCTCATTCAGGGCGTCACGTCATTCTCCCTGACGCAACTGCTTTCCAAAGCCGCGCAGAGGCTGATCGCCGAGTTGCGCCGAAAAGTACAGCAGCACATCGGACGCCTTTCGGTGAGCTATTACGACGCCAACAAGAGCGGCGCGCTGGTGTCCCGCATCATGAGCGACGTCGAAGGCGTGCGCAACCTGATCGGCACCGGCCTCATCGATTTCGTCGGCGGACTGATGACGGCCTTGATCGCCCTGGTGCTGTTGATGAAGATCAGCGCGCTGATGACGGGATTGACGCTGGCATTTCTGGTGGCCTTCGCGCTGGTGCTGACGCAGGCGTTTGGCAAGATCCGCCCGATTTTCCGCGAGCGCGGCAAGATCAACGCCGAGGTGACCGGGCGATTGACCGAATCGCTGGGCGGCGTCCGAGTGATCAAAGGCTATCACGCCGAGGAGCGCGAGGCCAAGGTATTCGCGGGCGGCGTCCAGCGGCTGCTGGACAATGTGATCCAGTCGCTCACGGCGATGTCGCTCATGGGACTTTCGGCGACGGTGCTGATGGGTGTGGTGGGCGCCATCGTGATGTACGTGGGCGCCAGGGAAATTGGCGCGAAACAGATGCAGCTCGGCGATTTCATGGAGTACACCGCCCTGCTGGCGTTCCTGATCGCGCCCGTCGTGCAGATCGTCAGCATCGGGACGCAGTTGACCGAGGCGTTCGCCGGCCTGGAACGCACCCGCGAAGTGCTGCGCGAACGGCCCGAGGATCTGGACCCGAACCGCACCGTTGCCATGGGCACGAGCCAGGGCAGAATCGAGTTTGAGCATGTCGGATTCGCATACGACAAAGACAAGCCGGTCCTGTTCGATGTGAGCTTCCGCTCGGAACCGGGAACGGTGACGGCGCTGGTCGGTTCGTCCGGCTCGGGCAAGTCGACCATCATTTCCCTCGTCGCGGCGTTTCATGTGCCGGGTGAAGGCCGTGTCACGGTGGACGGCGTGGACCTCTCCACCGTGCGTCTGGACACCTACCGCACTCAGTTGGGCGTCGTGCTCCAGGACACGTTCCTGTTCGATGGCACGATTGAGGAAAACATCGCCTTCGCGCGTCCCGATGCCACGAAGGAACAGATCATGAACGCCTGCCGCATCGCCCGCGTGGACGAATTCGCAGAGAATTTTGAGCAGAAGTACGACACCATCGTCGGCGAGCGTGGCGTGAAACTGTCCGGAGGGCAGCGCCAGCGCGTGTCGATCGCGCGCGCGATTCTGGCCGATCCGCGCATCCTGATTCTGGACGAAGCCACGTCGAGCCTCGACTCCGAATCGGAGGCGCTGATTCAGGAAGGCTTGAAGTACCTCATGAAAGGCCGCACCACGTTCGTCATCGCGCACCGCTTATCGACGATCCGCAGAGCCGAGCAGATTCTGGTGGTCGAATCCGGAAAAATCGTCGAGCGCGGCACGCATGAGACGCTCTTCGAGCAGCACGGCCGCTACTGGGACCTGTATACGCGTCAGCATGGCCTGGAAGCGAACCTGTTCCTCGCGCCCGGCGAAGGCGACGTGGTGGAAGACAGCGGTCCGGGCAAGGAAGCCAAGGACGCGGGCATCGCGGAGGCCATGCGGCTGCTTCGATAAGGCGTCCTTAAAATCCGATGCCGATCAGAAACGCAAGCTGGTTGCGGTTTGAATTGATCACCGTGTCGAAATTCTTGAGTGCGTCTCCCGTATAGCGGATCTCCGGCGAAATGTGAAGCACCAGCGCGTGAATATCCACGCCGGCGCCCAGCACGATGCCAAAGTTCGCGTTGTGATTCGGGGAAACAATCAGGCTCTGAATGCCCGACAGGCGGCTGAAGGACAGGCCTCCATCCACGAACGGCCGGATGGGGCCTCCCAGCAAATGATATTTCAGCAGGACCGGAAACTCCCAGCTCGATGCCGACGTAGATCCATACTGCGATTTGAAGGTATAGCCGCGGTGCAACGCGTCGACCTCCAGCGAAAATTTGGCCGGCAGGCGCACCTCGCCGTAGACGCCAATTTCGTAATTGCTGGCGCTGGCAGGCGGATAGGACAGGTTCTGCACCGAGTTGAAGGCATCGGTCAGAGGCACTCCGATCTTCAATCCTCCAATGACGGGCTGCGCCACGGCGGCCACAGCCAAAACACAAAGACATAAAAATGTTTGGAACAGCTTCATGCCTTAAGGATACTTTAGAGTAGGTGAAACGTTACAACCACCTGCGCGGGCGCGGCCACCGGACGGCCCCTGGCGAGGGCCGGCCTAAAGATCCACTTCTCGACGGCGGCCATCGCCTTTTCGTCGAGCCCCAGGCCCAGGCCGCGCAACACCCGGATATTCGACACGTGTCCGCTTGCATCGATCTGGATCGATAGCAGGACCGTGCCCTGATACCGGGCCTTGCGGGCGTCCTCTGAATATTCCGGCTCCTCGGAATGAATCAGTTTGGGCTGTTGGGTGATGCCGAGCTCCTTGTAAGACGCCGCCGTGAAAACAGTTCCCTGCCCCGGGCCTGTTCCGGGCCCGATCCCGGTTCCGTCGCCTTCACCTATGCCCCAACGACCGCCGGGTCCTCCGGAAAGCGGCCCTGCCTCGCCCAGCGGATCGCCAATTTGCGATGCGGAGATGTTGATTTCGGGCGCATCCAGCATCGCCTGAACCACCGGCAATTGTGGATGCTCGGCGCGCGTGGCCATGGGGGGCACGAAAATTTTCGTCACCGCGCGCGGAGGGGTCTGGCCTCGTGACGGAGGCAAGGGACGATGCTCCCCTCCTCCGCCTTCGCGCGCCGCCAGCCTGGGGGCCAGCAGAACGAAGCGATCCGGCAGATGCCGTGCGGCTTCCCGCGCGGGCGGAATCGAAGCGAGCACGAAGAGCAGTCCGATGGCGCCCACATGGATCGCCAGGGAAACAGCGAGCGGCGATTTTCGCATGCCGATTCTTCTGCACGCCGGCTGCCGCCGCTATTGCGAAGAAAATACGTCGGGCGCGCGCATCGCCCGCGCGACAGGTGTGCCGTTATTTCCGCGCCCGCGCCGCCGCCGTCGCCAGTTCGTCGCAGCGGTTATTGTCGTCGTGACCGGCGTGGCCCTTGGTCCAGGTCCAATGCATCTGGTGCGTGGAAACCAGCTCGTCGAGCGCCATCCACAGGTCCTGATTCACCACTGGCTTCTTCGCCGATGTCTTCCATCCGTTGCGTTTCCAGCCTTTGATCCAGGTGGTGATGCCATTTTTCAGATACTCGGAATCGGTGACGACTTCCACGTCGCAGGGCTCGCGGAGGGCGCGCAATCCCTCGATCGCGGCGGTGATTTCCATGCGGTTGTTGGTGGTGTGCGGCTCGGACCCGGACATCTCCTTCGTCTTGCCGCCGTAGCGCAGAATGTAGGCCCATCCTCCCGGCCCCGGGTTGCCGAGGCATGCGCCGTCCGTGATCAATTGCACTCGTTTCATCTCTTCTATGATAAGGATAGTGCCCGAGCCCGAACAGAAACCAGGCGGGGTCGGCCATCAGCCGTTGGTGCTGATCCCGGTCACCGCGGAGGATGAAGCCCGCCGTAAAACCCGCATTCAATGGACCGTCGCCGCCGCGGTTGTCGTCGTTCTCGCGGTAACCGGATATTTGTACAAGCGCTACACCGATCCCCTCAACGCGAAGCAGTCCTTCGACGCCGGGACGCGATTGTACAAAATCGCACGCTACAACCAGGCGATTCTCTCCTTCGACCGCGCCATTGCCCTGCAGCCCGGCATGGCCGACGCGTATCTGATGCGGGGCAAGTCTTTCGTCGGCGACGCAAAGCCGGAACGGTCGTTGGCCGATTTTTCCCAGGTGATCGAGCTGCGCCCCAGCGATCCCACCGGATGGCTCGCCCGCGGTCTGGCGTTTCTGGAGCTGAATAAGTTCACAGAGGCGATCAACGACGCCTCGCAGGCCATCGCCATCAACCCAAAGCTCGCCGCCGCATATAACCTGCGCGGCTCGGCGTTGCGCAAGAGCGGCGATGCCAGCAAGGCCCTGGACGACTTTCGCAGCGCGGTGGAACTGGAGCCGAGCGCCGACAACTATTACCAGCGTGGCGCGACCTATGCACTGCTGGGAGAGCATCGGCTGGCCATCGCCGACTTCGACAAAGTGATCGACACCATCCCGGACCTGGCCAGCGCGTTCTATGCGCGCGCGGCGTCCAAGCGGGCCATCGGCGATACAGCCGGGGCGGAATCCGACCACCGCCAGGGCCGGATTCTAGACAGCCAGTAGGAGCTCGCGCTCGAAAAACGCGTCCACCATGCCCAGAATCTGCCGGGCTTCGCTGGCCTTGTAAATCTCCACGCGCAGATGGGACCCGTTGCGCACTCCATGCGTGAAATAGGTGGCGAACTGCTTCATTTTGCCCACCGCGTCGGGCGAATCGTGATCCACCAGCATGGCGTAATAACGGCGCATGATCTCGTAGCGGTCGCGTTCGCTGGGCGTAAAGTACGCGCCCGCGCGAACGTATTCTTCAATCTGGCGGAAAATCCACGGATTGGACGACGCTGCCCGGCCGATCATCACCGCGTCGCAGCCGGTCTCCTTCACCATGCGCACGGCGTCCTCCGGCGTCGTAATATCGCCGTTGCCGATCACAGGAATCTTGACCGCGGCCTTTACTTCCGCGATGCGCGTCCAATCCGCCTTGCCCGCGTAGCCCTGCTCGCGCGTACGCGGATGCAGCGCGATGGCCTGCAGACCGCAATCCTCCGCCAGTTTCGCCATGTGGACCGCCACCAGTTCGCGATCGTTCCAGCCGGCGCGGAATTTCATGGTCAGCGGAATGGTGATCGCCCCGCGTACGGCTTTCAGCAGACGTTCCACCAAAGGCAGGTCGCGCAGCAGGCCGGAGCCTCCGTTGCAGGTCACCACTTTTTTCACCGGGCAGCCGAAGTTGATGTCCACAACGTCGAAGCCCCGGTCCTGGCAGTGGCGCGCGGCGTCGGCCATGATCTGCGGGTCGGCTCCAAACAACTGCGCGGAGATGGGATGCTCGTCCGGATCGAAGTAGAGATAGCGGAAAGTGCGGCCCGGGCGCGCTTTCCCCTTGGAAATCGCCACAATCCCGTGGGAGCTGGTGAACTCCGTCATAATCAGCCCGCAGCCGCCCTGGGCGCGAATCAGGCGGCGAAAGACAGTATCGGTGACGCCCGCCATGGGGGCGAGCACCGTCGCCGGGGCGATGGTCACGGGGCCGATCTGGAACCTTTCCGGGAACACTTGTTTTCAGTGTAACGTGAGCCGCCGCGCCGCTCAAAAAACTACTGGCGCTTCAGCAGGCGGACCGAGTTGTTGCCCGAATCGGTGAAATAGAGGTTGCCGGAAGGCGTAACGGCCAAGGCCTTGGGATTATTCATCTCGGCAAACGTCGCGAAGCTGCCGTCACCCGTATATCCCTGGATGCCGTTTCCCGCGATCGTCGACACCAGGCCGTTCGGCGGGAACAGGCGGATGGCGTTGTTGCCGCTATCGGCGACGTACACATTGCCCTGCGCGTCCACCGCGATCCCGGTCAATTGGCTGAACTCCGCGAACGATGCCAAACCGCCGTCGCCCGTATAACCCAGCGTCCCATTTCCCCCGATGGTATTGATCGTTCCATTCGAGATCTCCCGCACCACGCCGTTGTTGGAATCCGCCACGAAGATGTTGCCGAAAATATCCACGGCGATGCCGGCCGGGTTGTAAAACACGGCCGCGGAGGCTGGGCCGCCGTCGCCCGAATAACCGATGTTGCCGTTGCCAGCGATGGTGGTGATCACGCCGGTGGACGCGTTTACCTCACGAATCCAGCCGTAAAAATCGGCGATGTAGAGATTGCCGGCCGCATCGAGCGCCACCGCGAACGGCGCCATCAGCTTCGCCGCGGTAGCCGGGCCGCCGTCGCCCGAAAACCCTTCCTTGCCGCCGGTGCCGGCCACCGTGGAGATCACGCCCGCCGGCGTCACCTTGCGCACCACGGCATTGTTGGAATCCGCGATATACAGATTTCCCGCGCCGTCCACGGCGAGTCCGGCGGGTTGGCTCAACTGCGCGCTGGCCGCCGCGCCGCCGTCTCCCCCGAAGCCTGAGTTTCCGTTGCCCGCATAGGTGGAAATCACCCCGCTGGGAGAAACCATCCGCACGCGATTGTTCAGAAAATCGGAAATATAAATGTTCCCCGCGTGATCCACCGCGACACCGCCGGGAGCGCTCAACTGCGCCGACGCCGCCGGACCCCAATCTCCGCCAAAGCTCCCCTGGCCGTTGCCGGCAATCGTGGAGATATTCCCGCCCGCGATCTTGCGGATCCGGTTGTTCCAGCGGTCCGCCAAATACACATTGCCGGAGCCGTCCACGCAGATGCCGCGCGGAGCCGAGAGCTGCGAGTTGACTGCCGGGCCATTATCCCCCGCGAATCCGTACCCGCTATTTCCGGCGAAGGTGCTGATGATGCCGTTCGACGTGACTTTGCGGATGCGATTGTCGGCGTAAGTGGCGATATACAGATTGCCGCCGGAATCGATCGCTACCCCGGCCGGTCCCGCCAGCGATGCCGAGGTGGCCGGCCCGTTATCGCCCGCGAAGAAGAAGTTCAATTGGGGCGCGCCGGAAACAATGGCGGTATTTCCCGCCACGGTGTTGATGATGCCGCTGGAGGCGGTAATCATGCGCACGTTCGCGTTGTTCGTGTCGGCGATGTAGACGTTGTTGTTGGAATCCACCGCCACATCCAGAGGCCCGAACAGATTCGCGGCGCTGGCGGCCGCCGTATCGCCCGCAAAGCCAGGCGCGGTCGGTCCCAGGCCCGCGATCGTATTAATCACTCCGTTGGTATTGACCTCCCGAATCGCGTTATTCGCCGAATCGGCGATATAGAGGTTGCCCGCGCCATCCACCGCGATCCCCACCGGCAGCGCCAGCTGCGCGCCAACCGCCGCGCCCCCGTCGCCCGTCCATCCCGAAGTGGGCTTTCCGTACAGGACGTTGCCTGCATAGACGTTGATATTGCCGTCCGGAGTGACGACACGAATCAGATTGTTGCCCGTGTCCGCAACGAAGATGTTTCCCTTGAAATCGACGGCGATGCCGGTAGGGTTGTTGAATTGCGCCTGCGTTGCCGGTCCGCCGTCGCCCGCATAGCCAACCCGGCCCGTGCCCGCCACCAGCGTGATCGTTCCGCTGCCCGACATCATGAACACGGCATTCGACGCAGTGAAATACAGATTGCCCTTGGCGTCCGCCGTGATCCGCTGCGGCTGCGTGAGGGGCATGGAAAGCGCGGTCGACGGCGTCGG
This sequence comes from Acidobacteriota bacterium, assembly GCA_037439565.1. Lineage (GTDB taxonomy): Bacteria > Acidobacteriota > Terriglobia > Bryobacterales > Bryobacteraceae > Palsa-187. The sequence goes on from JBBIVT010000074.1 coordinate 8,271, forward strand.
CGGCAGCGATCCGCCCGCGACCGTCGAAATCAGATACTGAGGCTGGGCCGCGGCCAGGCCGGCGAAGATGATTCCGAAAGCGTACGTCAGTCTAAAAGACAAAACTCTCTCCCACTCCAAAACAGCGCACTTAGGATAGACGCGAGACTCTTCTATTTTGGTACATCCGGAGGGGTCCGCGCCAGTCTGTGATTTTTCGGAGACAGTGTGCTTACCGCACCGCGCCCAGGTATTCGAGCGGCCAGTAGACGAATACCGCCTTGCCGTAGATATACTGCCGCGGCACCCAGCCCCAGCTCCGGCTGTCGTTTGAGGAGCTGCGATGATCGCCCAGGACGAAATACTGGTCGGCCGGAACCACGCGCCGGGGCATGGGAACCCGGTCCCTGTAGTCATCCGGAACGTAGGGCTCCGAAAGAGGCTTGCCGTTCACGATCACCGTGCCGTCGACGATTTCCACCGTGTCACCCGGGATTCCGATGACGCGCTTGATGTAAGACTTGCTGGGGTCGCCCGGATACAGGAACACGACGGTATCGCCGCGGCCGATATCGGAGATGCCGAACCGGTAAACGAACTTGTTGATAAAAATCCGCTCGTCGTTCTGGAGCGAAGGCATCATGCTCGTGCCTTCCACTTTGACCGGTTGATACAGGAACAGAATGACAACGATCGCAATCAGTACGCTCAAAAACAGATCCCGCAGCCAGGTGAGCGCGGCGCCGGTGGCCGACGAATGCTCGGTCAAAGGCGGTTCCGGCGGAGAACTGGGGGCGACGGTCGGTTCGTCCATACCTTTACGAAAGTATAGACGAGAAATCTTGAGATTGGTTGCGGGGCTATAATCAGAAAATGTTCCAGATCACTCGCAGCGCCCCCGTCTACGACGTTGTCGTCATCGGGTCCGGTGCGGGAGGCGGCACGGTGACAAAGGTCCTGGCGGATCTTGGGATTAACGTGGCGCTTCTCGAAGCCGGACCTGGGTTGAACCCGGAGAAGGACTTCAAGATGCTTGAGTGGCCCTACCAGGTCCCTCACCGCGGAGCAGGCGATGGCGGCGCCAGCTATTTCGGCAGGGGCCGGGCCTTTGGATTTTTTTCCGCCCACGCCGGGGGCTGGCAATTGGAGGGCGAGCCCTACACCGTCGCCGAAGGATCGAAATTCAACTGGTTCCGCTCTCGCATCGTCGGCGGCCGCACTAATCATTACGGGCGCATCTCGCTGCGCTATGCCGATTACGACTTCAAGCCCTATTCGCGCGACGGCATCGGCACGGACTGGCCGATTTCCTACGAAGACATCGCGCCCTATTACGATAAGGCAGAAGCGTTCATCGGCGTAACTGGATCGAAGGAAGGAATCCGCAGCGCTCCGGACGGCGTTTTCCAGAAGTGCCCGACGCCGCGCGTGCACGAAGTCCTCATTAAAAAGGCCTCCGATAAACTGGGCATCCCCTGCATCCCGAACCGCCTGGCCGTGATCACGCAGCCCACCAACGGGCGTCCGGCCTGCCATTACTGCGGACAATGCGGACGCGGCTGCATCCCTTCGTCAAATTATTCCTCCAGCCAGGTGCAGGTGTTTCCCGCGCTGAAGACCGGCCGGGTCACCATGATCACCGAAGCCATGGCCCGCGAGCTGATCACCAACGACGAAGGCCGCGTCACCGCCGTTTCCTACATTGATAAAAAGACGCGCACGGAAAAGCAGATCAAGTGCCGCAGTGTCGTGCTTGCGGCGAGCTGCTGCGAATCCACCCGCCTGATGCTGAACTCCAAGGGCAAGGGCCACGAAAACGGCATCGGCAATTCGTCCGGTATGGTGGGCCGTTATTTGACCGACAACACCGGATTCAGCCTCGGCGCGAAGATCCCGGCGCTCGTCGGCATGCCTCGCCACAACGACGATGGCATGGGCGGAGCCCATCTCTACATGCCGTGGTGGCTGTGGGACAAGAAGACGGATTTCCCGCGCGGCTATCATATCGAAATCGGCGGCGGGTATAACATGCCGGGCATCGGCAGCTTCGCCGGAGTCTGCGCCCAGCATGAGGGCTACGGCGACTCGCTCAAGAAAGCGATCTATGAGGACTTCGGCACCCACGTCGGCTTCGCCGGGCGCGGCGAAATGATCCCCAACAAGGACACCTACTGCGAGATCGACCCGAACGTGGTGGACAAGTACGGTATCCCGGTGCTGCGGTTCCACTTCAAATGGACCGACGCGGAGTACAAACAGGTGGAGCACATGGAAAAAACCTTCACCGACCTGATTGAGACCATGGGCGGCACCGTGGTGAAACGCAATCGTCCGGTGGAGGAGAAAATTTCCACCGGTGGTGACATCATTCATGAGGTCGGCGCGGTTCGCATGGGCAACGATCCCAAGGAAGCCCCGTTGAACAAATATTGTCAGTCCCACGACGTGAAGAATCTGTTCGTGGCCGACGCCGCGCCCTTTGTCAGCAATCCGGATAAGAATCCGACGCTGACCATCGTGGCTCTGGCCTGGCGCACCGCGGATTATCTGGCCGAAGAATTGCGAAAGGGGAACGTGTAGTCATGGCGATTTCAAGACGCGAAGTTCTGGCAAGCATTGCCGCCGCCTCCATGGTGGGGACCGTGAGTTTGGAGGCCGCGCAGCACGTTCACGAGGAAGCGCAGGCGGCCGCGGCGTCCACCGGCGGCGTGTATAAGCCAAAGGCCCTGACGCCGCACGAGTTCGACACGTTGAAATCGCTGTGCGAGATCATCGTTCCAGGCGCGTCGAAGGGCGGCGCGGCCGAGTTCATCGACCTCCTGTCCAGCCAGAATCCCGAGATGTTGGCGATTTACACGGGCGGACTGGCGTGGATCGACGAGGAGATGAAGCATCGCTACCAAGCGGATTTTCTGGGCGCGAAAGAGGGGGAACGCACGGAACTGCTTGACGTGATCGCCTTCCGCAAGAACCGGACGCCCGAAATCGGACCGGGCATCCGCTTTTTCGACTGGGCCCGGCGCATGACCGTGGACGCTTATTACACCAGCCCCGCCGGTATTAAAGAAGTCGGTTATCTGGGAAATCGCGCTCTTCGGGAGTTCAAGATTCCGCAGGAGGCCATCGATTACGCGGTGAAGCGCAGCCCCTTCGCCTGAGGTACGCCTCACGGTTTTGACAGAACCAGACGATAAATGAGATACTTGCGGGGTCAAGGTCCCCCGAGATGAAGTTTTTAGCGTTGGGACTGGTGGTCGCGTCACTCGGCCTCGCCCAGTCCCCAGCAGTTTCGGATTGCTTCAAGGTCCACTCCATGGTCCGGGCCGATGAAGCGCATTATTGGGCCACCTGGACCAATACCTGCCATTACACCATCGACGCGGTTTACGTCATGGTTGGGTTTGCGGATCACGCCGCGCGAGAAGTCGCCACCGGAGTCTGGAGCCTGCATTTCATCGCTTCCGGCGCGCACCGCACCATGCGATTCGACGCTCCCGGCAAGCTCTCCGATTTCGCCACGGTGAGGACGCATCGCATCACCTCGGACTTGAATGAAGCCTTCGGACGGGATCCCGTGCACGAGGCTCAGGTGGAACTGGCCGCGCGCAACGCGGTGGCGCCAGTGATCGTGGGCGACGCCGGCGAGCGGGCGTCCGCGTCCGCCGTTCAGCCGGCCCAAACGCCTGCCCCAACTGTGCCCGCCGCAAGGCCAACCATCGTAGGAGATACCGGCGAAATGGCCTTCCGCACTGATTTTCCAGACGCCTGGCGGGCAGTGCTCACCGCGCAGGAAGCCGCCGTCTCCCCCTCCTCGCAGGGCTCGTTTGTGAGAATTGTCCTGGACCAGAAGCCGTAGCTCGCGCGGACGCGCTCCGCATCAAGGCCAGACAGGAAATGAATCGGAGGGGAATGGGGCGGCTGATGGGATTTGAACCCATGACATCCAGAACCACAATCTGGCGCTACTACCAACTGAGCTACAGCCGCCGTGAGCTTTTATTTTATCACTTCAGCCCGGCCTTCTTCCATAATTCGTCTACCCGCCTGGAAACGCCGCCCGGCATGCGGATCACATCCGGCCAGCGGCGCGTGAACCCTTCCTCCGGCCACTTCTTCGTCGCATCGACGCCCATCTTTGAGCCATAATTCACCAGACGGCTGGCGTGGTCCAGCGAATCGACGGGCCCCATCGTGAATTGAATATCGCGCTCCGGATCGATGTTATTCAACGCTTTCCAGGCCACTTCACTCACGTTCTGCACGTCCACATCCTCGTCCACCACCACGATAACCTTGGAAAACATCGCCTGCCCCAGGCCCCAGATCGCGCTCATCACCTTACGGGCCTGCCCCGGATACGATTTGCGGATGGACACCAGAATCAGGTTGTGAAAAATGCCCTCGGCCGGCATGCAGATGTCGCGCACCTCGGGCAGTTGTAGGCGCATCAGCGGCAGGAAAATGCGCTCGATCGCCTTGCCCATGTAAAAATCCTCCATCGGAGGAGGCCCCACGATGGTGGTGGCGTACACCGGATTCTTGCGATGCGTCACGCAGGTGACATGAAACACCGGATAGTCGTCGTCCAGCGAATAAAAGCCCGTGTGATCCCCAAACGGACCTTCGCGGCGCAGCTCGCCCAGTTCCACATAGCCCTCCAGCACGTATTCAGCCTGCGCGGGAACTTCGACGTCCACCGTTTCGCACCTCACCATCTCCACCGGCTTGGAGCGAAGGAACCCGGCGATCATCATTTCATCAATATCGGGCGGCAGCGGGAGAATCGCCGAATACATCGTGGCGGGATCCGCGCCGATGGCCACCGCGACCTCCATCTTTTTCACTTGTCCCGCCGCGCTGAGGCGCCGATAGTGCTCCGCGCCCTGCTTGTGCGTCTGCCAGTGCATCCCCGTGGTGCGCGCGTCGTAGACCTGCATGCGGTAGCAGCCGCAATTGCGCTTGCCCGTATCGGGATTCTTGGAAAACACCATCGGAAGCGTGATGTAGCGGCCTCCGTCCCCGGGCCAGCACTTCAGTACCGGTATCTTATCGAGCGAAAAATCGTCGCGCCGCACCACTTCCTTGCACGGGCCGTTCGAGACGATCTTGGGAAAAAACGCTCCGATTTCCCCCAGTTTCGGCAGCATTTTCAGTTTGCCGATCAGCCCCTCCGGCATCTGCATCTGGAGAAACTCCGAGATGCGCCCCGCGACGTCGTCCACCGAATCCACTTCCAGCGCGATCTGCATCCGCTTCATGCTGGCAAAGGCGTTGATCAACACGGGGACATCGAAACCCGCAGGCTTTTCGAACAGGAGCGCCGGACCGCCCGACTTCACAGCCCGGTCGGCGAATTCGGTAATCTCAAGCTCAGTGGAGACTTCAAAGGGAATGCGCTTCAGCTCGCCTTGCTTGTCAAGCGCCTTGATAAAGTCTCTCAGGTCGGTGTAGGCCATAATTTAACTATGACAAACGAGGGGCTTGTAAGAACAGCATTGATTTCGGGCGCGAGCCGGGGAATCGGGCTCGCCTGCGCAAAAGCTTTGGCGGACGCGGGGATTCATGTCGTGCTGGCCGCGCGCGACGCCGGGAAACTGGAAGCAGCCGCTGCGGAAATTCCGAACGCGCGCTGGGTGACCATCGATCTCGCCTCGGCCGATTCCATTAAGGAAGCGTTCGTCAAGGCCGGAAAAGTCGACATCCTCGTGAACAACGCCGCCGTGACCCGGGATAACCTTGCGCTGCGCATGAAAAAAGACGACTGGGATACGGTGATCAACACAAATCTCACGGGAGCGTTTCTCGCCACCCAACAGGTTCTACACGGTATGATGAAAGCCCGCTGGGGACGCATCATAAATATTTCGTCGGTGGTGGGCGAAGCGGGCAACCCCGGCCAAGCCAACTACGTCGCCTCAAAGGCCGGCTTGATCGGCCTCACAAAATCTCTGGCGCAGGAGATGGCCAGCCGCAACATCACCGTCAATGCCATCGCGCCCGGCTTTATCGATACGGACATGACGGCCTCCTTGCCGCAGGAACTGAAAGACAACATGCTGGCCCACATTCCCCTCAAGCGCTTCGGCAAACCGGAAGACATCGCCGCGGCCGTAAAGTTCCTCGCCAGCGACGATGCCAGCTACATCACCGGCGCGGTGCTGAACGTCAACGGCGGTATGTACATGTAGCGTCCGGTGGCGCGGACTTCAGTCTGCAGCCGGGGCTTTAGCCACGGCATCTGACGGCAACTGAAGTTGCCGCTGCATGCGGGCGAGTGCCGACCGCGCCTCACCAAGCACGTCCGGCGCGTCCCCGCGAATGACTATTCCCCGAGGGCTCCAACGCGCAAAAAAACGCTCATTCACATAGCCTTTAAAAATGCTGATCAACGGAACTCCGCACGCCGACGCAACGTGCTGACCGGCCGAATCGTAGCCTACGTAGAGCTTCGAACGCGCGATCTGCGCGGCGAAGGGCGCAAAGGCTCCATCGTGCGTGCGCATGCCGGGCAAGATGGCTTGTTCGACACGGGCATGTTCTTCCGGCGAGCCGCCTTTGTCCACCAAAATGCTCCCGCCGGTTTCCGAGAGCGCGCGCAGCAGGTCACGCTCAAAATCGCCCTCGATGCGCTTCGATTCGTTCTCGCCGACGCCAAGGCTCACCGTAATATCGGCCGGCGCATCGCTCGACGGCAGAGGCGCGACGTACGCGCGGGCGTCTTCAATGCCGAACACCTCGCGCGCCCATTTTGAGGCGAGTTCAGGAAGCCTGCCGTCACCCGGGTATGCCCGGCTATTGAAGAAGAAGTACCCCGCCTCGTCGCAAACGGAGATCAACCCGAGCTGCGTGAGCCGTGAATCAGGATCGATGACGATGCCGTCGTCAAAATACAGGCTGCCCGACGCGCGCAGCCTCTCGACCAGTGCGCCTGATCTTGCGTAAGGCGCGGGCTGATGCCGCACGCGCAGATCCGCCTCGAACAGTTCATACGATTTCCGCGGCCCCACGAAAACGACCTCCGCATCCGGATAGCGCTTCTTCGCCGCGTCCAGCATCACGCTGGTCACCGCGACATCCGCGCCCAGCGTGATCCGCGAAAGCACGTAGACCCGCGCAACACGAGCTGGGGCAGGCGTTTTCGCCTGCCGCGCAGACCGCAGTCTCGGGACCAACTCCGGCGTCGCCCGCGCAATCACCTCGCGAAACAGCGTTTCATAGGTCACGCAGAGCGAGGGCTCGAACAGATCGCCCAGCCGCTCGACCACGATCGACAGCAGCGCGCGGCCCTCGTCCTCGGCCATCGCGCGGTCCAGCAGGATCGACGGCCACGCCTCTCCGCGCAGGCAGTATTCCAGCAGCTCGCGGCTATAGATACTTCCCAACCAGCAGCTCCAACTTCTTGCGCGTCTCGCTGGGGATCGCTTTGCGATCCGTGATCAGCGCATGCGCCAGCGCCGCTCCGCATTTGCATTCGCGGCCCTCCGGCATCGTGCGAACAGCCTGCGCCACCACCTTCGCGGCGTTTTCCGCATTCTTCGTCAGATTCGCGATGATGTCGGTCACCGTCACCGCATCGTGCTCGGGATGCCAGCAGTCGTAATCCGTCACCATGGCGATCGTCACGTAGCAAAGCTCGGCCTCGCGCGCGAGTTTTGCTTCCTGCAAGTTGGTCATGCCGATGACGTCCATGCCCCAACTGCGGTATAAATTCGACTCGGCGAGCGTAGAGAACGCCGGACCCTCCATGCACAGATAGGTTCCGCCGAGCTTCGCCGTCACGTTTACTTCCTGCGCCGCCCTATGCGCCACCTGCGCAAGTTGCGGACAAATGGGCTGCGAAAATCCAACATGCGCGACCAGGCCCTCGCCAAAGAAAGTCGACACCCTCCCGCGCGTGCGATCGACGAACTGATCCGGCAGCACAAAATCCAGAGGTTTGTGCTCTTCTTTCAGCGAACCCACCGCGCTCAGCGACAGGATCCGCTCCACCCCGAGCGCCTTGAACCCGTAAATGTTCGCCCGGAAATTCAACTCCGATGGCGAAATCCGGTGTCCGCGCCCATGCCGCGCCAGAAACGCGACCTCTTTTCCGGCCAGCTTCCCCACCACATAGGGATCCGACGGCGCTCCCCACGGCGTCTCCATCACGCGCTCTTCCTGCGCTTCGAATCCGGGCATGGAATAAAGTCCACTGCCGCCGATAATGCCAATTTTAGGTTTCACTATGGTGTTTCGAAAAATGGGGACAGACTACTCTGTCCCGCCCGCAAAACTTTCAACCACGCCACCGTGCACGGCGTGGACAGAGCGGTCTGTCCCCATTTTTCGACCCCTTCCTCATTATTCTTGAATCAGTTCCAACAACACGCCGCCGGTGGAGGCCGGGTGCACGAAAACATACAGATGTCCGCCCGCGCCCGCGCGAGGCTCGTTCAACAACCGCGCGCCCGACGCCCGCAGCTTTTCCACCGCCGCGTTCAGATCCGGCACCTTCATTGCGACGTGATGCAGCCCCTCGCCGCGCTTGTCGAGAAATTTTCCGATGACGGAATCCGCCTCCGCCGGCTCCAGCAGTTCGATGCGAGGCTCGCCCGCCGGCAGCATCGCAACGTTGACTTTTTCCTGCTCCACCGTCTCACGAAGCGACACGTCCATCCCAAGCTGGTCGCGATAAAACTTCAGCGCCTCATCGAGCGACCGCACGGCGATGCCCAGATGATCGATCTTACAGCCGTTTGAGCCAGTCATTCAGTATCGAGTAAGGATCGCGGCGTTTCTCCGCCACGTCCAGCCCCGCCTCTCGAAATTCTTCTTCGGGCAGCCGGTCCAGCAGCCGCTCGCGCAGCATCTCCCGCAGCCGCAACGCCCAGATCTCCGCGGTGTGCGTTTTCCCCTCGCTCCCCGATTGATACTCGCGCACCGCCGCCAGCGCCTCGGCAATGCCCTGCCCCTCGCTCGCCACCGTGCGCACGATCTTCGGCGTCCAGCCATCGGGCCGGTGCGACAGGCCGAGGTAACTATTCAGCTCGCGCTCCAGCTTCTCGGCGCCCGGCAGATCGGCCTTATTGATGACGAACACATCGGCGATTTCAATAATACCGGCTTTAATCGCCTGCACGTCGTCCCCCATGCCCGGCACCAGCACCACCATCGTCACGCCTGCCAGCCGCGCGATCTCCACTTCGTCCTGGCCTACGCCCACCGTCTCCACGATCACCACATCGCGGCCGGCCGCGTCCAGCAGCATCGTCATCTCCGTGGTCGCGCGCGCCAGCCCTCCCAGCCAACCCCGCGTGGCCATTGAGCGGATGAAAACCCCCGGATCCGCGTGATGCCGCTGCATCCGGATGCGGTCGCCTAAAATTGCGCCCCCCGAATAAGGACTGGATGGATCCACCGCGATCACGCCCACCGTTTTCCCTTCGGCCCGCAGCGCCGCCACCATCTGATCGCAAAACGTGCTCTTCCCTGCCCCCGGCGCCCCTGTGACGCCTAAAATCGTCGCCCGGCCGGTGCGCGGAAACAGCTCCCGCAGAACCGTTTCCGCCTCCGGGCGGCGATCTTCGATCCAGCTCGCGGCGCGAGCCAGCGCACGGATGTCTCCGTCGGCGATTCTCCGCGCAGCGTCCGTCATTTCATCTTGAGCAACTGCCGCGCGATCACCAGCTTCTGGATTTCGCTGGTGCCCTCGCCGATGGTGCACAGCTTCACGTCGCGATAAAACTTCTCCACCGGATAGTCCTTGATGAAGCCGTATCCACCATGAATCTGCAGCGCTTCGTTGGCCGCATGCACCGCGATCTCAGACGCGTACAGTTTCGCCATCGCCGATTCCTTGTTCACGCTCGCGCCCGAATCCTTCATCCACGCGGCCCGCAGCGTCAGCAATCGCGCCGCCTCGATCTCCGTGGCCATGTCCGCCAGCTTGTGCTGAATCGCCTGAAATTCCGAGATGAACCGGCTGAACTGCTTCCTCTGCTTGGAGTATTTCAGCGCCGCTTCGTAAGCGCCCTGCGCCAGGCCGACCGATAATGCCGCTATGGAAATTCGTCCGCCGTCCAGAATGCGCAGGCTGTCGACAAATCCCTCGCCGCGCTTCCCGCACAACTGCGACGCCGGCAGGCGGCAATCGGTGAACAGCACCTCGCCCGTGGGCGAACAACGCATTCCCAGCTTATTCTCTTTCTTTCCGACCCTGAACCCCGGCGTGCCTTTCTCCAGGATGAACGCCGAAATTCCATGCGACGACGCGCTGCGATCCGTCATCGCCATCGCCACGCAGACATCGGCCACGTGGGCGTTGGTCGTAAACGTTTTTCCTCCGTTCAGCACCCACGTATCCCCGTCGAGCACGGCGTTGGTGCGCGTGCCTCCCGCGTCCGACCCCGCCTCCGGCTCAGTCAGGGACCAGCTTCCGATCCACTCTCCCGACGCCAGCTTCGGAATATAACGTTGTTTCTGCTCCTCGTTCGCAGCCAGGTAAATATGATTCGTGCACAGCGAAACGTGCGCCGCCACGCTGAGCGCCACCGAAGGATCGACGCGCGCCAATTCTTCCATCACGATCGAATAATCCACGTAGGAGTAGCCGGAACCGCCCAACTCCTCCGGAAACACCGCGCCCAGAACGCCCATCTTCCCCAGCCGCCGGAACACGGCGTCAGGAAACTCCTGGGACTCGTCCCACTCCATCACGTGAGGCTTGATCTCGGCCTCGGAAAACTCCCGGATTGTCTTGCGAAGCTGTTCCTGCTCGCCTGTGAAACCGAAGTCCATCGCTTTGCACGCGCCTTACGCGAAATCCTCTCTCTTCGGGTCCCAGCGCATGGTGCGGCCGAACCGGTAGCTGTCCACCGCCATGCGGCAGGCGATCGCCACGCGATAGCCAAGCTCGAACGGGCAGTTCGGCTCCTTGCCGGAGCGGATGCAGTCGAAGAAATTCAGCATGTGCTCGTGCGGAACGGCCTTGGCATTGCCGGTCATTTCCGTCCCCGTGGGCGAGTTCACTTTTTGCGGCAGGTAACGCACCTGATTGGCGCGCTGGATGGTCCCGTTATCGCCCAGCACGTCCTCGGTCACGCCCAGTTGATTGTTCCCGAAGCCCGATGCCCAACTGATCAGCACTTCCTCCGGCTGCTCCACGGAAACGTTCATCGTATCGGGAACCTCGCGGCCGTCCTTCCACAGGTAGATGCCGCCATTCATGGTCACCGCCTTGGGGATTTGCAGCCGCAGCGCCTTGTACCAGAAGCTCATCTGATGGCACATGTTCTCGTACACGTTGCCGCCCGAATAATCGAAGAAAAACCGCCAGTTCATGTAGCGGTTCGGATCGAAGTCGCGCGCCGGAGCCTCGCCCAGGAAGGACTTCCATAGAATATTCTCCGGACTCATGTCCGGCGTGATCCGCGCCGTCCGCGACCACTGCGGCTTGCCGTGCGGCGTGTTCCGGTACATGTGCATGTCGATCGCCGTGATTTTTCCCAGCCGCTCCGGTTCGGTCAGCCACGCCTGCACGTCCATCATGTGACCCGACGAGCAGCTCTGGTGGCCGATCTGCACCGTGTGCTTGCCGCCGTCTTTCTGATACGCCGCGCGCATACGCTTGGCGTGCTCCACGGTAAACGCCATCGTCTTTTCCTGATAGACATGCTTCCCCGCGGCGATCGAGGCGCAGAAGTGTTCCGCGTGCAGATGCTGCGGCGTGGCGATGACCACCGCATCGATCGATTTGTCGTCCAGCATGCGGCGATAGTCCAGGTACGTCGCCGCCGTGGGAACCAGCGCCTTGCCGCGCTCCAGTTGCTTGGTGTAGACGTCGCAAAAGGCGGCTACTTCGGTGTTAGGGCAGAGTTTAATCCAGTTGAACAGCTCCGTGGCGCGGTCCCCGAAGCCGATGATACCGACGCGAATCCGCTCATTCGCGCCCAACATATCGGACGGCGCGACGGCCAGCGTCCCGGCAATACCGGTGGCAAATTTGCCGAGAAAATGACGGCGTGAATCCATATTAGCTATGTTAGTCTTTTGGGCAGGTCCATGGCTTCCCCCCTCCGAATTTTGCTGGCTGCCGTCGCCGCCGCGGTGCTCATTCTGGTCCTCATCAGGACGGCAATTGTGCCCCGTTACGCCATCGCCGGGATCGCCGTCCTGCTGTGGGGCGGCATCCGCTGGTGGAGCGCCAGGTCGGCGACGGAAGTCAAAGCGCGTCGCCGCCAGGAGATCGAAAAGCTGAAACGCACCCCGGTCCTGAAGATCGAGGAAAAAGGCGACTGATCGCCATCATCAATGTGGCGCAAGCTTCAGCTTGCAGCGGCCACTTCAGTTGCCGTTCTCTATCCCCCAGAAAGAATATGAAGTGCTCAATTCAGGTCGTGCCTTTCGGCTTAAGCAAGATAGGCGGTATTCTGGAGTCTCCCGGGCGCGGGTGATTCGCTCCGCACGGCGAATCGAAACGCACGGGAGCGGACCGATTGCCGGAACCTCTAAAGCTTCGTTGTGTCGCAATCGCCGGCGCCACCGGTTACATCGGCGGCCGGCTGGCGCCTCGTCTGATCGACGATGGATTCATGGTTCGCTGTCTTGTTCGCGCGCCCGGGAAGCTCGCTGGGCGGGACTGGGCGGAGCGCCCCGAGGTGGAGGTTCGGCAATCCAATCTGGAGGACGCGACGGCCCTTGCCGGGGATCTGGCGGGTTGCGAGGCTGCCTTCTACCTGGTTCATTCCATGATGTCCGCCGGCGCGGAGTATGCCGAGAGGGATCGCCTGCTCGCGCTTCGCTTCGCCACGGCCGCACGGGACGCCGGCGTGCGGCGGATCATCTACCTGGGTGGGCTCGGGGAGACCGGACACGATCTCAGCGAGCACCTTTCCTCGCGCCGTGAGGTCGAGGAAGCCCTTGCTTCCACCGGCGTGCCGGTGACGGTCCTTCGAGCCGCGATGATCATCGGCTCCGGCTCGGCGTCCTTCGAGATCCTGCGCTATCTCGTGGAGCGGTTGCCTGTGATGATCACGCCGAAATGGGTCAGTACGCTGTGTCAGCCCATCGCGGTCAGAAATGTGATTGGCTACCTCGCCGGGGCCTTGTCCGCTCCCCAAACGGCGGGATGCGTCTTCGATATCGGTGGCCCGGAGGTGCTCTGTTACCGCGACATCATGAGCATCATGGCACAGGAACTGGGGTTGAGACCGCGCTGGGTAATCCCGGTTCCGGTCCTGACACCCCGTCTGAGTTCCTATTGGATCCAGTTCATCACTCCATTGAGCCATGCAATCGCCAAGCCCCTTGCGGAAGGCCTCAAAAATCCCGTGGTATGTCGCGAGGACCGTATCAGAACGTTGATTCCACAGCAACTGCTGACCGTGCGCGAGTCAATCCGGGCGGCCTTGTGCAAAATGGCGGAGCATCGTGTTGAGACCAACTGGTCCATGGCCGGACCGATCCCCGGCGACCCTGATTGGGCCGGTGGCACAGTGTTTCGCGATGTGCGCCAACTCGCCATACAGGCTCCGGCGTGGGCCGTATTTCGCGCCGTTTGCCGGGTTGGCGGCGGCCACGGGTGGTACGCCGCGGACTGGCTCTGGAGAATGCGCGGCTGGATCGATCGTCTGGTTGGCGGTCCCGGACTCCGCCGCGGACGCCGTGATCCGGAAATGGTCGGTTACGGGGAAGCTCTCGACTTCTGGCGGGTTGTGGGGTATGAACGCGATCACCGCCTCGCCCTCCGAGCCGAAATGAAATTACCGGGAGACGCCCTGCTGGAGTTCCGCATCGAGCCGCACGGTGCGCGTCAGTGCATTTTGCAGCAAGCCGCTCTCTTTCGGCCCCGCGGGTTATTCGGGCTTCTCTATTGGTACTCGGTGTCGCCCCTGCATCACGTTGTTTTCCGCGGGATGCTGCTTGGCATTCAAAGGGAAGCGCTTCATATCGCTTCTAACTCGGCGGAACCATCGATTGCTGGGCTCGGACATCCCTGACAGGGCCCCAAGGCCCGAAAGAGGGAAAAAACGGAAAAAACGGAAAAAACGGGACAGCCTGAACGCTGCTGTTTTTCGATTCAAAAAA
>JBBIVT010000075.1:0-3342 GCA_037439565.1 Acidobacteriota bacterium
TGCGTCCACCGCCAGCGATGAAATGACGCCGCAGAGCTGCGTCTGCTGGGAAAAAATCGTATTGCCCAAAGGATCGAGTTTCACAATCGTCGCACAGGTTCCGCTCGAAAAAGCAACGATTGCGTCGCCCGAGGCGTCCACGGTCAGCGCCGTCACACTCAGCCCTGTCGTTGTCGCGTTCAGAGCCTGCTCGTAGATCAAATCGCCCACCGAATCGAACTTCCTCACCTCCGTTCCCGCAACGATCGTGTTGCCTTGTGCATCGCTAGCCACGAAGGCGGCATTGTCCAGAAAGGTGGAGAACAGCACTTGGGAGCCGTCCGCGCTGAACTTGGTCAAAAATCCCGCAAGCGAGGCGCCCCGGCCGGCCATGAAACCGCTCTTCGTGCCGAGCAGCACGCCGCCCTGAACGAGCTGGCGGTGCCACGTCGCGCCGCCGTCGTAACTCGCGATCCCATAGCGCCCCATCAGTCCTATCGACTGCCCCGACGGATCGAGCGCCAGCCTGGTCGGATTGTCGTACGGATCGGAGAAGACAATCTGGAACGTCGCGCCGCCGTCCACGCTGCGATAGAGGTTCCCGTTAAGGATGAGCGCCCATATGGTGTTCTCGCTGTGCGGATCGACCGCCAGCGACGCAACATACAGATTCGCATCCGGCGCTGGAAACCCCGTGAAGGCGCCACCCGGTGCAGCCCAGGTGTTGCCTCCATCCGCGCTGCGATAGAGCAGGCCGTCGGAAGCAACCGTGTAAACGACATTCCCATCCGATGGCGCCAACGCGAACGCGAAGACATTATAGTGATGCGGCCCGATGCTGGTCCAGGTCGCGCCGCCGTCCGTACTGCGATTCAGCCCGTCCGCCGAAGTATAAAGCACGCCGCCTTTTCCATTCGGACACGAGATTGGCGTGTTGGAGTAAAAGGCCAGATATGGGTAGCTGTTCAGGGCCGTCCACGTTTTCCCGCCGTCGGTGCTCTTGTACCCGCCAGTGCCGGCGATTAGAGGCGGCAGAGCCGCGTAGACCGTGTTGGGATCGGCTCCATCGACGGCAATGGCAACGGCGCCGGCAAGCCCGGGCATCTGCTGGGTCCACGTCAAGCCTCCATCCGCGCTGCGAAAGAATCCGCTATCGGAGGCGAGGTAGGCGACGGAGCCGTCCCACGTCCGCGCCATGGCCAGAACGTCAATGGCCGAGCCCAGGTTCACGCTCGCGACGTTGAACTGAGAAAACGAAGCCAGCGGAGGCGTGGGCATGGTTGGCTGGTATGCCCGCGTGACGGGAAAATCGGGCGAATCGGTGTTGCCGATCACCGCGGCGTTCCCCATTGGATCGACTGCTACGCCGGTGACCGTGTCCGCTCCGCTTGCCCCGCCGAAAGTTCTTGAAAAGATAAGCTTCGGCGAGGGGAATGGCTGGCCGATCAGCGTCGAGGCGAGCGCAAAGATTACCCAGCGCATTTCACCAGCGTATCAGGGCGAAGCGGGGCAACACGCTGCTTGCCTAAAAGTCCAGCTTGTCGATATTCTTCTTGTCGATCAGCAACGGCGCGCCCAAAATGATCTGGCTCCCGCTGATTTCCAGCGCGCCCAGCCTCCCGGCCGGAAACGTGGTCGCGCCCGGCGGAACCTTATTTAAGCTCAGCATCGTGCCCGCGTACACCGTTAGATAGCCTAAATTCCTGGTATTCCACAGGAAAATCGTCTGCACCGAGCCGTCATGAATATAGGTCTTGCAGATTCCCGGCAGCGACAGCCCGATCACGTCCACATCCTTGCGGCCCGATTGCCGGATGGCCTCGCCCGCTCCCGGAACCGCCGGCGCGGAGATCGCCATCACCAGTTTCACGGTGGGATGGACCTTCATGATGGTCTGCGTTTCCGAAAACGCCTTGTCGCGATCGTCGTCGCTGGGCCGGATGGTGACCAGGTTCAAGCCCGGATGTTTTTCCGCGACACGCTTCCTGATGAACTCAATCCACTGGTTCTGATTGGCGGCGCTCAGCGCGCCCGTGATGATCGCGAAATCGCCCGTGCCGTTGAGCAGCCGCGCCGCCTCGTCCGTCAGCGCGTTGCCGATCCCCTCCGGCGTAGCCTGATTGAGGAAGTACTCGCGAGCGTCCGGTTCCGCGTCAGCGTCCCAGGTGAGCACGTGAATCCCTTTGGCGCGCGCCTTGCGCAGCACCGTGGAAATGCCGGCCTGATTTTCGACCGCCACGGCGATGGCATCCACGCCGCGCGTGATCCAGCTCTCTACGATCTCGTTCTGCTTGGCCGCGTCGAGCCCCGTCGGCCCATCCCAGATCAATTCGACACCGAGCTCGCGCGCGGCTTCCTCCGCGCCGGCGCGGCAGCTTACGAAATACGGGTCGCCCTTGGCCTTCGGCATCACCGCGATCACCGGCGTATGCCCCGCGCCAGCCGCCGCCGCGGGAGCCGCGCTTCTCAAGGACCGTACGAGCCACGCATTCGAACCCGCCGTAATCAGCGCGCCCGCTAAGATCGCCCCGCAAAGAATCGCCACCTGGCTGTTTTTCATCTCTTCGCCCTCTTCCGATTTTGCCTCGCCTTGCCCGCGCATGCGGTCCATGGCAATCACGAGCACCAGCACCGTGCCCGTCAAAATTCCCGTCAACTCCGACGGCAGAGCCGCCAGATGGAGGCCGTTCTGCAGCACGGAAATGGAGAATAGCCCCAGCACCGTGCCCAGAATCGTTCCCCGCCCTCCGGCCACCGACGCTCCGCCGAGCACCACCGCCGTGATCGCATCCAGCTCATAGCCCGTGCCCGCGTCCGACTTCGCCTGTCCCAGATGCGCGACGTAGATCACCGCCGCGACGCTCGCCGCCAGCCCCGATAAGCAGTACACCAGCCCGATTCGGCGGGCTACGTCGATCCCCGCGTAGCGCGCGCCTTCGCCCGTGAAGCCAATCGCGTAAAAGGCGCGTCCGATGACCGAACGGTGCAGCAGGATCGCATAGCCGGCGATCGCGAGCAAAAACAACGGCAACTGCGCCGGTAGGCCAAGCACGTATCCCTGCCCCAGGAACAAAAACGATTTCGAAAATCCCGAATAATTCACCGCGCCGTGCGTGATCCCCTCAGCGATCCCTCGAAACGCCGAAAACGAACCCAGCGTGACGATCAACGGCGGCACTTTGTACTCGGCAATGAGAAGGCCGTTCAGCGCGCCGCCGGCGCACCCAATCGCCAATGCCGAAGCAATCGCCGCCGCCACGGGCCAATGCGCGTCCGTCACGAGCGCGCCGAACACCACCGCGCACAGGCCCATCATGGAACCGACCGATAAATCGATCCCTCCGGTGACAATCACCGGGGTCA
>JBBIVT010000075.1:3442-19118 GCA_037439565.1 Acidobacteriota bacterium
ATCACCAGCGTCATCCCCAGCGAGACGATCAGCACCGGCATGTTCGCCAGCGCCAGGTCGCTCAGGTTTTCGCGGGTGAAGAATCCTGGAGCGAGAAACGCCAGCGCGATGGCCAGCGCCACGATCGCCAACGCCACCGAAATCTCCCTCTGAAAGCGCCTCACGCCGCATGCCCCAGCGCTAAGGATAAGATCGCCTGCTGCGACGCGTCCTTGCGGTCCAGAATCCCGCGGATGGTTCCCTGATGCATCACCGCGACGCGGTCGCTCATGCCCAGCAGTTCGGGCAGTTCGGACGAAATCATGACAACGGCCAGACCCTGCGACGCCAGCTCCGCCATCAACGCATGAATCTCCGATTTGGAGCCGACGTCGACGCCCTGTGTCGGCTCGTCGAGAATGAGCACCGAAGGCTCGATCGCCAGCCACCGCGCCAGCGCCACTTTCTGTTGATTGCCGCCCGAAAGCGAGCCCGCATCCACGTCGACGGACGGTGTTTTCGTGCGGAGCCGGCGCACAAATCCTTCCGCCAGTTCACGTTCCCGCGCGCGGTCGATCAGCCCGCGGCGCGATACCCGCTTCAGATTCGCCAGGCTGGTGTTGGCGGTGACGGACATCTCCAGAATGGCTCCGTGCCGCGGCCGGTCCTCCGGCACGTAGCCGAGGCCGAGCCGGATGGCATCGGCCGGGGAGCCAATCTGGACGCTCACGCCGCGCAGCCGGATCTCTCCCGAATCTGCTGGCGTGAGACCGAAAATCGTCTCCGCGAGCTGGGTCCGGCCGGAGCCGACCAGCCCCGCGATGCCCAGAATTTCGCCTTTTTTCACATCCAGGGAAACATGCTGAACGCCTGCCGCGCGGCTCGATACATCGTGCAACTCCAGCACGGTTTCGTCCAGCGCAATCTCCCGCTTGGGAAAGATTGAGCTCAGTTCGCGGCCCACCATCAGGCGGATCAGCTCCGCCCGGTCCACTTCGCCCATGTTCTTCGTTGCGATGCTTTGGCCGTCGCGCAGCACGGTGACGCGGTCAGCCACAACGGCGATTTCCTCCAGCCGATGGGAGATATAAATCACGCCCGCGCCTTGTTCCCGCAGACGGGCGACAACGGCGAACAGCCTCTCCACTTCGCGCTCGGTCAGAGACGCCGTCGGCTCGTCCATGATCACGATGCGGGCCTCCGCGCCGATGGCCTTGGCGATCTCGACGAGTTGCTGTTCCGGCATGCTGAGCGTGGCAACCAGCCGTTCCGGATCGATCGACGCGCCCGCGCGCTCCAGCAACTCGGCCGCCCGCCGCCGCCTCGCTTTCCAGTCGAGCTTCCGCCATGCGTGCCCGGTTTCGAGCGCCAGGGCGATATTTTCGGCAACGCTGAGGTCCGGAAACAGCGCCGGCTGCTGATAAATCGCCGCGATGCCCAGCGCCTTCGACACGGACGGATCCATGTGAGGAACCAGTTCGCCACGTACCTTGAGAACGCCCGCGTCGGGCGGTACCGCGCCGGTGACGATCTTGATGAGCGTCGATTTTCCCGCTCCGTTTTCGCCGATCAACGCGTGCACTTCCCCCGGGCGAAGCTCGAAGGACACGTCGCGCAGGGCCTTGACGCCCGCGAAGGCCTTCGACACGGAAATCGCTTCTAGAACACAGTCAACCACGTGGCGTAATCGTTATGATACTGAATGTGCCTCAGGGAAACATCAAGCAATCACTGGCCTATTGGTGCCTCAACGGAACGCACTGGAAGTGGGACATCGAACGCATCTGCCGGACCGCCAAAAGGCTCGGCTGCGCGAGCGTGGAGCTGGCTCCGCCGGAGCTGTGGCCGGTCATTCGCGCGCACGGCTTGGCGAACGCCATCGCGTTGAACGGCATGCCGGAGCCGGTATTCGCCAAAGGGCTGAACAATCCGCGCTACGCGGACGAAGTGATTACACGGACGAAGGCCACCATCGACCAATGCGCCGATGCGGGCGTGCCCAACGTCATCGCCTTCACCGGATATAAGTGGCTGGATGCGGATCATCCAGAGAGCGGCGAGATTTCGCTCGAACACGGCGCGGCCAATACGGTGAAGGGCCTGCGGGAGCTGGCTCGCTACGCCGAGCCGCGCGGCGTGACCATCTGCCTGGAGCAGCTCAACACGCGCGACGATTCGCATCCCATGAAGGGTCATCCCGGCTATCAGGGCGGCGATATCGATTACTGCGCCGGCATCGTGATCGAGGTTGGATCGCCCCACGTGAAGCTGCTGTTCGACATTTATCACGTGGCCATCATGAACGGAGACATTATCCGCCGTCTCAGCCAGTACCGGGATTGGATCGGGCACGTCCACACTGCGGGGGTACCCGGGCGCGCCGAACTCGACGATCAGCAGGAACTCTGTTATCCCGCTATCATGCGCACGCTCGTCGAGATCGGCTACCAGGGCTACGTCGGCCAGGAATTTATTCCAGCGCGCGACCCGGAGGAAGGTTTAGCCCAAGCCGTCGCCGCCTGCGACGTTTAAGTGTGACCCAGGACTTCGTCTACCCCATCGCCCGCGACGAATCCCGCACCCGCAGCGCCGCCGGGAGCCTCACCATGATCGGGGAAATGTCTGCGCCGCGATTCTCCACCCTGTGCAGCAGAATCTCCGCCGCCCGGAACCCGATCTCATAGGCCGGCTGCACCACCGTGGTGATGGACGGCGAGAACAGCTCGTCGACGGTCAGCTCGTCAAACGTCACCAGCGCGATATCGCGCGGCGTCGACAGGCCGCAATCCCGGAGTGCCCGCAGTACGCCGAGTCCCGTTGGCCCATTCGTTGAGAGAATCGCATCCGGCCGCCCCGCTGATTCCTTCAACTTCGGCGCGCACATCGCAGCCACGTCCTCCGGCCGGAAATTGCCTTCCCAGACAAACTCTTCTTCCGAGGGAATCCCCGCGCTACGCAGCGCATAGCGGTACCCTTCCAGGCGCCGCTGCTCGTTACGGAGCATCAATGGGCCGGTGGCGATGGCGATGCGTCTATACCCGGCGGCGATCAGGTGTTCCACAGCCATCTCCGCAGCCTTGCGATCCTCGGCCGAGACCGTGTCCACGTCCTCGCGGTCCGGGATGCGGTCCAGATACACAACCGGGACGTTCGCTTCGACGATCTGCGTTGCATGAGGTCCGGCGGGAGCGGGAGCGGCGGCTGCCAGCAGAATTCCTTCCACGCGTTGCGAGCGCAGCAGGGACAACAATTCCCTCTGACGGTCCGCCCGATCGTCCGAGTTCACCGCGATCAACGTATAGCCGCGCTGGCGCGCCGCGGTCTCCGCGCCCCGAATCACTTGCGGGTAAAACGAGATGGTGAGGTCCGGGACGATGACGCCCAGCGTCCGCGTCTTGCTGGTTTTCAGGCTGCGCGCGATGTGGTTCGGGTGGTAGTCGAGCTTGCGGATCGCCTCCTGCACCTTCTTGCGCAACGGCTCCGTGACGGGCACCGCGCCCGTGATGACATGGGAGACGGTGCCGACGCTTACCCCCGCCAGTTCCGCGACTTCTTTAATCGTTGACAAGGTATCGCTTCATCTTACTCATTCCCCGGGCGTTTGCGCACCTTGGTCCACTTCCGGCTGGCGGCGGAACTGAGAATCGCGTCCGTCACGTCGTCGGTGGCCATGGCCTCCCGGAACGTGGGCGCTGCCTTTTCGCCCTTGCCCAGAGCCACCATGAAATCCGCAACCTGATGGATAAACGTGTGCTCATAGCCGATCTGCAGGCCCGGCACCCACCAGTGAGCCATATACGGATGTTCGCGATCCGTGATGTGGATGCTCTTCCAACCCCGCGTCAGCCCTTCGTCGCGATGATCGAAGTATTGCAGCCGGTGCAGATCGTGCAGATCCCATAGGATCGACGCGTTTTCGCCATTGATCTCCAGCGTGTAAAGAGCCTTGTGCCCACGCGCGTAGCGAGTCGCCTCAAACGTCGCCAGGCTTCCGTTGCGGAACCGGGCCAGCGCCAGACTCGCGTCGTCGATCTCCACCTTCTGCATTTTTCCGCTCAGGCTATGCTTGCGCTGCTTGATGAACGTCTCGGTCATCGCCGATACTTCCTCGATGCCACCGTTCAGCCACATCGCGGTGTCGATGGTGTGAGCAAGAAGGTCGCCCGTGACGCCGCTGCCGGCCACCTTGCTGTCCAGCCTCCACAGGCCCTCGCCGCCCTGCGGCAGCTCGCTTGAAATGGTCCAGTCCTGCAGAAACTTCGCTCGGTAGTGGAACACCCGCCCCAGCCGTCCCTCGTCGATCAATTGCTTGGCCAGCATCACCGCCGGCACGCGGCGATAGTTGTACCAGACCATGTTCGGCACGCCGGCCTTTTCCACCGCCTTCACCATCTTTTCCGATTCGGCGGCGTTGCGGCCGAGCGGCTTTTCGCACATCACGATCTTGCCGGCCTTGGCCGCCGCCACCGCGATCTCCAGATGCGTGTCGTTCGGGCTGGCGATGTCAACAAGGTCGATCTCCGGCGACGCCGCCATCTTGCGCCAGTCCGTCTCCACCGATTCGTATCCCCAGTTCGCCGCGAACGCCTTAGCGCGCTCCGCATTGCGTGCGCAGAGCGTCTTCAGCACGGGCTGAAACGGCAGATCGAAAAAAAGAGGAGCCTTCAGAAACGCATTCGAATGGGTTCGTCCCATGAACCCGTAGCCGACCATTCCCACATTGATTTTCTTCATGGCTTAATCCCACCCGTGCCCGTCGCGCACCGCGATCATCACGCTCAAAACGTCGTTCCAGGTTTTTTGATCCAGCATCACCGCGTTCGGGAACATGCAACCGTCCCAGCAGATGTGCGGGGTCGCCTTCGTCACCACACCGTTGTCGTCGCGCAGCCATGCGCCCGCGTCGCGCACGATGTCCAGCTTCCCGTTCGGATCGAACGGCAGGCAGTGTTTGCCGGTCTTATCGTGCGTACCAGCGCCCTTCACCGTGCCGTCATTCTGCGCAACATGAAAATCGATGGTCCAGGGCCGCAGCGCGCTCGCCACCTTCCGATAGGCGTGCTGCAGATCGCCCTCCACCTTATCCTCCGGAGCGTTGTAGCCCATGGTGAACAGCATGGTGTGCGCCATGTCCGCCTGGAACCCCAGCGTCTTCGGGCGGTTCACCATTTCGAGCAACTGCACGTTGCGGCGCCAGCTATGCATGCCGCCCCAGCAG
Source organism: Acidobacteriota bacterium (assembly GCA_037439565.1). Taxonomy (GTDB): domain Bacteria; phylum Acidobacteriota; class Terriglobia; order Bryobacterales; family Bryobacteraceae; genus Palsa-187. The sequence continues at coordinate 8,640 of JBBIVT010000075.1, forward strand.
ATCTCGCCCTCCGCAGCGAGCCTTTCGCCGAAGTCCTCGGCGATCGAACACGCCTCGCGGAACGTCTCGGCGATACGCATGGTGTTCACTTCGGGATCCTTCAACCATTCCTCGACGCCCGTAGCCGAATCGATGCGGACGACGCCGGTCGGCCGGATGCCCAAATCGCGCAGTTTCTTCCCGATTTTGCAGGTCTTCTTCACCTGGGCGAGAAACGCGTGCCGCTCGGAATCGTTGCCCATGGCCGACCCCCCACCCGCCGGAGGCCAAACCGGGGCCACCAGCGAGCCCACCTTCAGGCCTTTTCCCGCAATATGCGCCGCCAGCGCCTCGACTTGCGCATCGGTCGAATCGATGTCGATGTGCGGGGCGCAAACGAACAGATCGACGCCATCGAATTTGACGCCGCCCACCTCCGCACCAGCGGTCAGATTCAGCATCGTTTCCAGATCGATGGGCGGCTCCGAATCGGGGCCCTTGCCCACGAGGCCCGGCCACATGGCGTTATGAAGTGCTGGACGAGTATGCACATTCCCTCCCGGTTTTGAATCGTATTAAGCAATCTTGAAAACTGAATTTACTTCCCTAAGACCAACACACCCCACGGTCCGCCGGTCCCCTTCAACTTCTTGGTGACGGTCCGCGTGGCCAGATCGACCACAGAGATATCGTTCGACGGTCCGTTGGCGGTGAACAAAGTCTTGCCATCGGGCGACAGCGCCAAACCCCACGGCCTCTGCCCCACCTCGAACGATCCCGCAGGCTGATTCGTCGCCGTATCCAAAATGACGACGGTCTTGCCTCGGCCTGTTGTGACATACAGCTTCGATGCGTCGAGCGACAGAGCCAACCCCATCGGCTTGACCTCGCCCGGCTTGCCCAGCAGAATCGTCTGTACTACCTCGTTCTTCACCGCGTCGAACAGCACGACCGTACCGTCCGGTTCGGCATTTACATAACCATGTTTCCCGTCCGGCATGAACACGATATTCCGAGGCCGGTGACCCACTTTGAACGACGTCACCAGAGCGCCCGCGGCCGGATCCACCACTGAGACCGTGCCGTCGCCCTCCGACGTCGAATAGATCAACTTGCCGTCCGGAGTGAGCTTCACGCCCTCCGGTTCATCGCCCGTCTTCACCGTCTTGGTGATTTCTCCGGAGGCGACGTCGATGAAGCTCACGCCGCTGGCGTCCTCGTTCGACACATAGATGGTTTTGCCGTCCAGCGACACATCGAAATTCTCCGGGTCGGAGCCGCCTTTCAGAATTCTGGCCACTTTGTTGGACGCCACATCGAAAACCGCGATGCCGTCGGCGTTCTTATCGGGCGGAGGCAGCGTGCTTTCGTCCACTCCGGGAGGCGCGGGCGGCGATCCGCTCACGGCGACGTAAATCGTCTTGGCGTCCGGGCTTGGATGAATGCCGCGCGGACGCTTGCCCAGCGGAACCGTTGCCACCACGTCCATGGAGTTTGAGTCGATCACCGTCAGGTCGCCGGAAATTTCGTTGGTGACATAGACTCGATAACCGCCCGCGGGTTTCTCCGTGCGGGCGCAACCAAGAAGAACCGCAAAACACGCGCAGACGAAATATTTCATTTATTCTCCCTTGAACGTGAACGTCACTTCGGCCTTACCCGACGCTGGCACCGTCACCTGCTGCACGGCCGAGCCCAACTCCTCCTGCCAGGCCTCGATTGTATACTCGCCTGGTGGAACATTTTTCAATTCGAACGCGCCGTCGCTTCCCGTCACCGCGAAGTAAGGGTTGTCCACCACGCCGATGAACGCGTGCATCCAGGAATGGATATTGCACTTCACCCGGATCATGATCTCGCGCTGCGAGAACTTGCGCTGCAGAGGCGGCGTTCCCTCGGCCTGGCTCTGGTTCCACTCGCGGTTCACGTGAGCCCTCGGATGGATATTGTGCGTTACCGGATCAGAATTGGTCACCTCGAACGGCTGCCCCACCTGAATCCCCAGCACGCGAGGCTCAAACCAGCAGCCCTTCTGGTCCATTACCGCGGGCGTCTTCGGCGGCTCAAACGTCTTCCCGTCAAGGCCTTCCTTGATGTAGACGAACACGTTCGCGAGCGTGCCATTCTTGTTCAGCGCGACCGGTTTCTCCAGCACCGGCCCCGGATGCTGGCCGGAGCACTTCGGCTCCTCGGTCATATCGACCGTCTTCGTTGCCGGAGCCTTGCCGGAAAAGACGACTTTGCCGGTGACCGCACCTGCCGTCGCCGGGTCAACCTTGAAATATTCCGGCTCCTTCACCGCCGACGGCTTCGGCTTAGAGCATCCCGCGAGCGCAATCATGACAACCGCAAGCAGCCGTGGATGCCGCGTCAGCCCCCAAGCCGCATCGCCGATCACTGGGCCCTCCCCGTTAACGATTCCAAAAATGCCACCAGATCCGCCCGGTCCTGACCGCTCAACTTTAACTCCTTGATCTCTGGGTCCAACTGCGGATTGGATGTTCCTCCACCTGCGTAAAAATCCACCACGTCCTTCAGCGTCTTCAAGCTCCCATCGTGCATAAAAGGAGCCGTCAATGCCACGTTGCGCAGCCCCGGCGTGCGGAAGGCGCCCTTATCGGCCTCGGCTTTGGTCTGCTCGTACCGTCCGAGGTCGATCATCTCCCCGTTCGGATTGATGCCCGCGCCGATGTTGTGAAACTTGCCGTCGCTGAACAACGCGTAGGTCTCTCCGATCGTGTGGCACGTGGAGCAATTTCCCCGCTTCTTGTCGACAAAGATTTTTAAGCCTCGCTGCGCCGCCTCGCTCAAGGCCGTTTTGTCGTCTCTATACAGGAACCGGTCGAAGGGCGAGTCGCCGCTCAACAAGGTTCGCTCGTAGCTGGCCACCGCCATCTCAATTTTTCCGATCGTGACCGGCCCCGCCCCGAACACTTTTTCAAACTCCGTCCGATATTCCGGATCTGCGTTGAGTTTGGCCGCCACTGAGGCGTGCGACTCGCCCATCTCAATGGGATTGGCGATCGGCCCGCCTGCCTGTTCTTCCAGGCTCGCCGCGCGCCCGTCCAGGAACAGCAGCGGAGCGTAGGCCGCGTTCACCACGGTCGGCGCGTTTCTCTTCCCGAACTGGCTGCGAATGCCTTTCGCGGTAGGCATGCCGTCGGTAAAACCCTGCTTGGGATCGTGGCAGGAGGCGCAGGAGACGCTACCGTCCGCCGAAAGCCGCGCGTCAAAGAAGAGTTTCTTGCCAAGCGCGATGGATCCCTCCGTGGGCGGATTTTCAGGCGGAATCGGCACGGGCGGCAGCCCCAGGGGAGTCTCGATGTTTACCGGTTTTCCGGTGACATGCGCCGGACTCGAAGAATTGCACGACGACGCCGCGATGATCAGCAACAAAGCGCAACCGAGCCGGAGAGCCACGTCAGAAAACCAGAAGGTCTTTCTTCGCTTCGATTTTCTTGAAGTCGAGGCCCGGAACCTTCTTCAGATCCTCGATTGTCTTGAACTTTCCATGGTCGGCGCGGTATTGGAGAACGGCTGCCGACTCGGAACGTTTCAACAGCAGCAGGGACTCCAGTTCCACCGCCGACGCCGTATTCACGCGGATCGGAGACGGCGCGTCCGGTCCGAAGTGCTTCGCCAGATAGGTGAGAATGACGTCGTAGCTTTCATCGGGAATCTTCGCGCCCATCCCGGCCATCTTTTCGAGCGTACCCGCCCATTCTTCCTGCCCTTGCCGGGCGGAGACCGCCTGCTCCACGGAATGGCAGGTGGCACAGTACTTGATGGTCTCTTCCTTCCCGGGTCCGGCGGGAATGTCCGCCCACGCAAACCCGGTGCATAACACCGCGGCCAGAACGACTCTCATGACTTAAGTTTATCCCTTCGTGGCGCGAACTTCGGTTCGCCTACTCTCTGGGCAGCGTGTATCCGAATGCGTACAAAGTCCCGTCGTGCGTACCGACGTAGATCTTGCTCTGCCCCGCGGAGAGGCCCGTGGTGGAGTAGCCTGCAATCGTCTTACCGCTCGACCAGAGCTCCTTGCCGCTGGCGAGATTCAGCGCATACAGCACCGCCGGCGCGGTGCGTGAACCCGAACTCAGCGCGAACACCACGCCGTTGACAATGATCGGCGGCGCAGGCGTGACCATTTCCCGTGACGTCCAGGACTGTTCGAGCGCACCGCTCGCGGAGACCTTATAGGCCTCCACAGCATTCCCTTTCGGCACCAGCAGCCAGCGATTCTTGTCCGGATCTTCCCAAGTGGCGAAGGCCGAACCCAGCTTGCCGCCGGGAGCGACGTCGTTGACCACGCCCAGCGTCGCAGCATCCATCACCAGCACATGCCCATCGGCGCTGCCCGCCACGACGTATTCTTTCTCGCCTGATTTGAACGTCAGCGGACTCGTCGAAAAGGCCCCCGGATGCTGCTGTTTCAACTTCAACGTCTTCTGTTCCAGTACCAGGAGACCTTCCGTGGTGGTCGCAAACAGCGTGCCATCCTGGGCAAACGCCATCCCGATCACCGATGCGTCACCGGTCTTGTATTCGTACAACATGTTGTCGGACAGATCCACGGACCATACGCCGTTCAGGACGCCGCCGCAGTTGTCCGCCGTGCCCGCGTACACAACGTTGCCCACCGACATCAGATCGCGAACTTTGGCGTTGGCGCGAATGAAGCGCGCCGCCGGAGCGATATCCTCGCCCGTATGCTGATTCAGCACGTGAATCAATCCATCGCTCGAAAGCGCGTATACCGTCGCGGGGGTGCGCTTCGGCCGAGGCATCGTCGGCACAGCGGTTCCCGGCGCCATTCCTCTGCCCGGTCCACCGCGTCCACGGCCCGGCCCCGGCGCAGGAGGCGCAAGCGGCGTCGCCAGCGATAACCCAGCCGTCATTCCGGCCGGGCAATTCGGGGTGCCGTTCTTCACTTGGGCCAGCAGCGAATTATACGGAATGTGATTTTCCCAGAAAATCCTCGGGTACGGATGATCGATGGCGTACACGGTATCCGTACTCGTGCTGATGAAAATCAGATCCTTGAAACCCTTATAAGTGATGATCCGCGAGGCCACCACCGGAGGCGTAGGCACACCATTGAGCTTCAATTTCCACAACGTCTGCATGATTCCGTGCTCGACCGAATCCACGGAGAGATGGGCATCCACGCGTACTGATCCCGATCGTTGCGCGTCGCCTCCCGCGACCATCCAATCGCCGCCGCCGCGCCCAAACTGAGCGTGCGCCAGCGCGCCGCTCACCACCGCCATCAACATTACGGATTTCGGGTTCATTTGCCCTCCAATCCGAAGCAGTACAGAATGCTATCGAACGTCCCGAGATAGACGCGCCCGTTGGCGATGGACAACCCGCCGAAGTGGACGAACGATTTAATCTGGTCGCCGCTCGAATAGAGTTCCTTGCCGTTTTCCGCGTCCAGCGCGTACAGCACGGCATGCGTCGAATCGTGAATGCGCTCCGGGCTGTTATCGTCCAAACCTCGATCCGGATACGCCTGTTCCGTGTCCTCGCCGCTGCCGTAGGCGTACACCACGCCGTTGGCGATCACCGGCGGCTCGGCCAGATCCATGTCGCGCGACATCCAGGCCGGAACGAGTTTGAATTTCCCGTCCTTCTCTTCCACCTTGAACGCCACCACGGCGCCGTGCGTCACCGGCCCGTGAGACACCGGAAATTTGTAATCGGGATGCACCGGGCCCCAGAACGGGCTCAAAACCCAGCGCGTCCCTTGTGCGTCCTCCCAACTGGCCAACGCGCCCCAGATGCCGGCGGAGGCGAAATTCACCTCTTCATTGCAGATCAGTCCCGTGCGATCCAAAGCCGTCTGATGATCGTCGCCGCCGGCCGCCTTCGTATCGAGCAGATAAATACGGCATTCCTTGCTGGCCGCCACCATCAGTTCCTTGCCTTTGAATTTGAAGATCGCCGGCGTCACCTGCATGTCCAGGTCGCGGCTCTGCAGCCAGGCCCAATTTTTGGGGATGAAATAATCCTGCAGCTTCAGCTCATTGCCAACCACTTTTGCGCCCACCAGACCATTGCCGTAGGTCTGCGTCGCCGGATCGTAGCGGCCGTCGCCGGTGGGCGCCCAGGCGACGCCGTCTTCGTCGATTGCCGCGCCGGTGCGTCCCCATAAGCCGCCGCTCTTGGGATGAAACGTCATCACCTTATGAGCCGGATCCTTCACGTTGATTGCCCAGATCTGGTTTGGATTGCCCGCGCAGCCCTGCGCCGTGGTGGTGAACAACACATCGTTCCAAAAATTCAGCGCATACGATTTTCCGAACGGATAACCGAACTGATACGGCGCGGCGAGGTCTTCTCCGTCCGCCAGGTTCAGCGTGTGGACTTCGCCGTCGCCTGCCATCGCATAAACCGGCCGCGTGCCGTTGGCATTGGGCGGCCCGATGACGGGCGTCGCGGTGAGTCCGGCCGGGCACAACGGATCGGTGGGGCGTCCGCGACGCGCCGGCGGCGGATATTCGAAATGCTTCTTCCAAAGAATCTGCGCCGTGGCGACGTCAATCGCGTATATATTGTCGGAAACGCCGGCAACGATGGCGATCTGCTTGGGTCCGTTGGCGGTGTTCACCTTGTCCGCGATCAGCGGAGGAAACAGCGAGTGCATCTCAATCGGCTTGTTGTCGAGCTGCAGTTTCCAAACGATCTTGAGGTTCTTGACGTTGTCCTTGTTGAGGATCTTTTCGTCCTTCTGCCAGGCGGTTCGTTGGGGATTACCGCCGTCGGTGGGCCAATCGGCCCCTTGGGCCAACGCACAACCAAGTGCGATCGCGACCACAAAACGGGTAGTTCGCATGAGGGCTCCTGTGTTTCTTGAAACGATTCATTTCTACACAAATTAAGGGTTTGTGTCAAGGATTCTTTTTCGGCTTCCACTCTAGCGCCAGCCGTTGTGCCTCGGCAATCTGCTCCGGCTTCAAGTGCGCGGCCACCGAATCGCGCATGTCGACGATGGTCTGGCGGTCATTCGGGTCCACACGCTCCGCCGCGATGATAAACCACATTTCGGAAAGGAGATCGTCATGCGGCAGTCCTTTTCCAGAGTGATAGAGAATGCCCAGACTGGCCTGCGCATAGGCATTGCCCTGCTCCGCCGATTTCCGATACCAACTGGCAGCCTCGGCGTAGTCCTTTTTGAGTCCGCTGCGTCCCGCTTCGTAATTCTTGCCGAGGGTAAACTGCGCATCCGGATCGCCCGCCGCCGCGCGGTCGCGTAGAGGAGGCTTTCCGGCGGGAGGCTGGGCGAGAGCAACCGTCGCGAGGAGGAAAAGGAGGGTGCGCATGGAGGCAGTGTATCGCATGCGCCGGGATACGATCTGTCTCGTCTGGTCAAGCGCAGAACCAGAGACAAAAGCAAATCCTTTGACAAAGAGGAGCCGGGCGTTCAAATAGTTGAACAAAACCTCTGCTTACCGGGAGCACACGAAGAATGAGGTGTGGTCCCATGTCCTGCCTCGCCTGGCCACCGCCGCCGAAGACTCAGCGGAGCGTGCCAACCAATATCACGCCCCTTTCCCTGTGGTACTGCAAATGCATTTTGTCTAAGCGATACAAACGAGAATCCGTAAACTCGCCCGGAATCGGACGCACCGGGTTGCTTCGCATCGTAACCAGCCCAAGTCCGCCCCCCTCCGCCGGTATCCGGATTGCAACGAAATGAAATATTGCGAGGGTGCCATGAAAACACAATCTCTTAGACACGGGCTGGGTGCAGTGACAATCTCCCTTTTGTTCTGCGCCAGCCTCCCTTTGGCCGCACAAACCCTGTTCGACCACAACCTGATTCTTAACGCAGGCGCAGAAACCGGACCCGGTACCGATGGCTCAACGCTGCCGGCATCCATTCCCGGCTGGGCGCAATCGGGTTCGCCCCGAGTGATCACCTACGTATCGGGTTACGACCTACTGCCGAGCGGCATCGTTCCCGCCGCTCACCGAAGCAACTACTTCGCCGGCGGACTCAGCGGTGCCGTCTCCACGTTGACTCAGGTGATTGACGCTTCATCGGCCGCCGCCAATATTGATTCCGGCGTCATTACCTATGACGTCTCTGGTTACCTGGGTGGACGCGGCGACAATAACGCGGTATTGACGGTGACCTTTCTCGGCGCGTCTTCCACCGCTCTGGGTATCGTGACACTGGGGCCGGTTACAGCGACCGACAAAGCGCAGACTTCCGCCCTCTACTTCCGTCGCCAGATCGGTAATCTGCCATCCGGGACCCGCACCCTGCGCGTGGCGCTGCAATTCAATGCCGTGGGCAGCGCCGCCAACGACAGTTACGCGGATGTGCTTTCGCTGCTGCTGAATCTTCCGGGAGCCCCGGGTACCATCTTCGGCGACAATCTCATCTCTAACGCCGGCGCGGAATCGGCCGTGGCCGGAACCTCAACACAGATCGCGGGCGACGTTCCGAACTGGGTGAGAACCGCATATTTCAGCACGGATTCCTACGCCGACAGCTTAGGTGACCTGAGCGGCTCAAATATCCTGCCCCCGAAGCCAGGGCGCAATTACTTTTGGGGCGGCAACAACAACGCCTTATCGTCCGCCTATCAGGACATTGATGTTTCCGCCGCGGCCAGTCCGATTGACAGCGGCAACGTCAGCTATCTGCTGATGGCATGGCTAGGCGGCTTCGCTGCCCAGGGAGACAATACCGTTCTGAAGGCGGAGTTCAAGACGTGGGGTGGAACCATTCTGTCCACGGTCACGCTGGGCCCGGTTTCGGCCGCTGATCGCAATAACCAATCCGGCCTTCTGCAAAGGCTTTTGAACGGTCAGATCCCGGCCCACACACGCATGGTCCGCGTCACAATGACGATGACCAGAACCGATGGCGGCAATAACGATGGCTTGGCGGATAATCTCTCGCTCATTCTTTCCTCGTCAGGCGTGCCTTCCCTGCCGTCCATTTTCCCCGATGGCGTCATCAGCGCTTCGGACTTTGGCGGATTTTCGTCCATCGCGCCCGGATCATGGGTGGAGATCTATGGAGCGAATCTGGCTGCGGTGACCGGCCAATGGACCACTTCGGATTTCAGTGGAATTACCGCGCCCACGGTCCTCAATGGCGTCAGTGTCACCATCGGTGGACAACCGGCATTCGTCAGTTACACGAGCCCCGGGCAAGTGAATGTGCAGGCCCCCAATGTCAATGTGGGCACACAAGCCATGGTGCTCACCAACTCAGCCGGATCGGCACAGGCCTATTCGATCACCGTGGCCGCGACCCAGCCTGGACTACTGGCTCCCGCAAACTTTATCGTGGGTCCTTTCCAATACGTGGCTGCACAACACACCGATTATTCGTTCGTTTTGCCGCCGGGTACGCTCCCTGGAATCGTTACGCGAGCCGCAAGCCCGGGCGAAACCATCATCATGTACGGAATTGGCTTTGGTCCGGTTACACCTGCGACCCCGCCGGGCCAAGTCGCGACGGGCGTGACCCATTTGACAGCCCCAGTGCAGGTTCAGATCGGAGGCCTGCCGGCCCAGGTGACATACGCCGGGTTGGCTCCGATGTTGGTAGGCGTGTACCAATTTAACGTCGTGGTTCCGTACATCCCGTCAACCAACTTCGCGCCCGTCGTCTTCAGTTTGGATAGTGTTCCGTTGGCACAGCAATTGTATCTCGCCGTGTCGCAGTAGAGGCGTTGTGTCCCTTCCGTTGCGGTCGCGGCTCGGAGTTGGTTACTTGGCGATCAGACGCGCCATTTCGCACCCTGCCGCGACCTCTTCGCACGGTATCGACGGTTTGGCAGGTTAAATGCCATAGCCTTACTTCACGAAGTAAGAGTGGACTCCGGGACCGGAACAAGGGCCTGTCTTCCTGTCCTGGAAAAAATAAAAAAGGCCCATCGGAGGAAATGAAATGCATTCGAGTCTGTTTCAAAGCCTTGCCTTGGTGCTCGGGGCATCAACGTTCGGCTTGGGAGTTGGCTTCGGCGCCGATTTCCAATGGCAGGTAGTGGTGAACAACGGTGTCACAGTCCCCGGCGACACCAGAAACTTCAATAGCTATAACCAGCCCTCGCTGAACACGAGGGGCCTTGTCGTTTTCCGGGCCAGGAGCCAGGGCGGGACGGGGGGAGAGGCCGCGCACGGTGTATTCACGCGCGATATGCGCCTGAGGACACCGCTCGTCACGTTCTTCGACCGTAATACGCTCGTGCCTTATCCCAACAACCTTTCCACAACGTTCGTGGAGCCTCCGTCGTTCCCGCGCATCGACATCGGCTCGAACACGTTCGCCTCGCGCGGAAGCCACCAGCCGGTGTGGAACTTCCAACTTTCCGATGGCAGTGATAGCCGAGCCGGTACCACGGGGATCTACGCCAGCCTCTTCGGAAACTCAATCACCGGCGCAAGCAAGCTCGGAGTAGTGCCCGCATTCCAGTTCTACGCCGTGCCGGGAACGGTCGGGATCCCGTTTGATGTTTTTCCCGGCGCTCC
>JBBIVT010000075.1:19218-20281 GCA_037439565.1 Acidobacteriota bacterium
GAAGATAACCCAACCAAAGGCGGAATCTACATGGCGCGCCTGTCCGGGTCGCGGCCTCCGCTCACCACGTTGGTCAAGATCGGCGGAGCAGTGCCAGGCGAGCAAGGCGCTGTGTTCACAAAACTGGGCGAGGGCCTCTCCTTTGACGGCCGCTTTGTCGCCTTCTGGGGCGCGTGGGGATCCGAAGCCAAGACGCTGATCCTTGCGTGTGGCGCGGATGGAAACAAGGACCGCGTCGCGTTCTGTAAACAGAAATACCCGAACGGCTTCGTAACCACGGTTCCGGTGCACCAGGGCATATTCGTCTACGACACCGTCACGGGTTCCACTTCGGTCGTCGCGAAAGCGCCTGGCGCTTTTGACGACTTCGTCTACTGGAACTTCTCCGGCCTCGTCCCTGGAACAGGCGAGTCGGACGAAGATGGCGAACCGGCGCGCTGGCGCTCCGCTTCCTTTGTGGCGGTCTCCGGTTTGGTCGACGGACAGTTAACCGATGGCAACTTTCATGTCGTATTCAAGGCCACCAAAGGTCAGCTCGTGAATGGCAGGTATGCGAATGCCGTGGACGGACTGTACCTGAACAAAGGACCGGGACTGCCGGCAATCACAACGATGGTCCAGAGCGGAGCGGACGGTTTTTTGATCGATCCGGCCGCCATCGATCCCCTCACGCTGACGCACCTTCCGGTCACGGCAATGGGCATTGAGCGCGACAGCTTCCGGGGCAACTTGCTCGCCATCAATGTGAGCATGGGCACTGAGGCAGCTGGCTGGGCTGGGATCTACCTCACCGAGGTGCCCGACAATATCACGCCGCCGTGCGCGACAGATGTAAGCACGCAATTCTCAATTGTCCGCGGCGGCTTTCGATACAATGCCGTCACCCAGCGATTCCTGCAGACCGTGACGATCACGCGCACGGCGAGCGGGGCCCTCGCCGGACCTTTTGCGTTTGCGGTCGAAAGCCTCAGTTCCAACGCCACGCTCTACGGCTCGGCGGGAACGACAAGCTGCATTGCCCCAGGGAGCCCCTATATTCTTCTCAACCCGGGTGCTACCTGGA
>JBBIVT010000075.1:20381-22228 GCA_037439565.1 Acidobacteriota bacterium
ATTGGCGATGGCAACAACAGCGCCGTAGTGAACAATTTTCATTTCGGCTCCGGCGGACCTATGGGCTCGCCAACGACCATCGGGTCCGTGACCGGCGACCTGGGCAGCAGCATAACCCTGACCGACAACGAATTCCTCAATGAATTCACTCAGCCGTTCACGCCGGGGGATTTCCTCCGTTTTACCGTCACCTTGACCGCGAATCCTGAATCCATAGACGTCCCGGACCAGTTTAGTTTCGCGATTCTTGACAGTACTTACGCCGGTGGCCCCATGCTTGTTGCCGATATCAACTCGAGCAACCCTGCTCTGCTCGGATATTCATCCGACGCGCTGTCCCTAAGTGCTCCCACCATCAGTGCGGTCCCTGAACCGTCGTCCCTGTGGCTGCTCGTGGGCGCATGTTGTTTGATCGTGGTGTCGCAGGCCCGCTCGAAGTCCGCTTCCGGCTGGTTTAGGGTTCGGAAATAGAGGCCCTAAACATCGAGCATCGCAGTCCTGCACCTCGGACGCAATGCGGGTTGGCGACGGGCCAGCCCGCATTGCGGTCCCTTTTGTTTTGGGGAATTGTAGCGAGCGCCGAGACGGCCCAAGTGCTCCGTTACCGGATCGGCGAAGCCAACGAAAATCGGCTCGGCCCGTTAGAATAAATAAATGGATTCCTCCGTTGCCCCCGTCGAAACAACTTCGGTCTTGGATCAAACGGTCATGGATCTGGAAAAGCAGTATCTGCTCCAGAACTACGCCCGTTTCCCCCTTGTCCTTCATCGCGGCAAGGGCTGTTATTTATATGACACGTCAGGCAAGCGGTATCTCGACCTGATCTCCGGTATCGGCGTCAACGCGTTGGGCTACGCGCACCCGCGCCTTACGAAAGTCATCCGTGAGCAGGCGGGGTTACTGCTGCATACCTCGAATTTGTATTACCACGAGTATCAGGGGCGGCTGGCGGAGCGCATCGCGAAGGTGAGCGGGCTCGACCGCGTGTTCTTCTCCAACTCCGGCGCGGAGTCGATGGAGGGAGCGCTCAAGATGGTCCGCTCGCACGGGCGCAGGATCGATCACGCGAAGCATCGCGTGGTGGCGCTCGAAAATTCGTTTCATGGACGGACGTTCGGGGCTCTCTCCATTACCGGGCAGGAGAAATACCGCAGGGACTTTGAGCCGCTGGTTCCCGGCGCGCACTTTGTGCCCCGCAATGACATCGCGGCTTTGGAACAAGTGGTGGATGAGCACACCGCCGGCATCGTCCTCGAAATCGTGCAGGGCGAGGGCGGCATTTACCCCATGACGAGCGAGTACGTGCAAAAGGCTCGCGAACTGGCGGACCGCTTCAACGCGCTGCTGGTGTTTGACGAAATTCAGTGCGGCGTCGGCCGGCCAGGGGTCTACTTCGCCTATCAGATGTTCGAACCCACGGTTCTTCCCGACGTGATGGTGGCGGCAAAGCCTCTGGCCTGCGGAATCCCGCTCGGCTTCATCGCGGCGAATGAGCGCGCGGCCGCGGCCATCGGACCCGGCATGCACGGCTCGACGTTCGGCGGAGGACCGCTGGCGTGCCGCGTCGCACTGGAATTTTTCGATATTGTCGACCCGATGCTGCCCAAGATCGCCGAAACGGGCAGTTACTTCCGCATGAAGCTGACGGAGCTGGCCAAGCGCTACGGCTTCATCAAGGAAGTGCGCGGCGTCGGCCTGATGATCGGCGTGGAGCTGGATATGCCAGGCAAACAGATTGTGCTCGACGCGATGGCTGAGGGTCTGCTGATCAACTGCACGCATGAGACGGTGCTGCGCATGCTGCCTCCGTACATTTTGACTGAGCAGGATGTGGATCGCGCGATCAC
>JBBIVT010000076.1:0-6654 GCA_037439565.1 Acidobacteriota bacterium
TCCACCGACGTGAAAACCTTCACCAGTTCCGGAATCACGGCGCCGGCCAGCGTGCCGCAGGTAATGATCGTGGAAAGCTTCCACCACATCGAGGAGTCGCCTCCGATATCCGGAATCATCAGGTAGGAGACTACGTAGGTCGCGCCAATCGAAATGATCGACGTCAGCCACACCAGGGTGGTCAGAGGCGTTTCATAATTCATCTTGTCGACGTTTTGATACCGCGCCTTGGCTACCGCTTCATTCACGAAATAAGACAGGCCGCTGGCGATCACCATCATCACGCGCATCACGAAGATCCACACAAGCAGTTCCACCTTCACCAGGTCGTGGTCGTTATTGACGGCCAGCAGGATGAAGGAGATCAGCGCCACGCCGGTGACGCCGTAGGTTTCAAAGCCGTCGGCCGAGGGGCCAACCGAATCGCCCGCGTTGTCGCCCGTGCAATCGGCGATCACGCCGGGGTTGCGCGCGTCGTCTTCTTTAATCTTGAAGACGATCTTCATGAGGTCCGCGCCAATGTCGGCGATCTTGGTGAAGATGCCGCCCGCCACGCGCAGCGCCGCCGCGCCCAGGCTCTCGCCGATGGCGAAGCCGATGAAACAGGGCCCCGCGTAATCGCCGGGGACGAACAGCAGGATGCAGAGCATCAGGAACAGCTCCACGCTGATCAGCAACATGCCGATGCTCATGCCGGCTTTCAATGGAATGGCGTAACAAGGGTACGGCTTGCCGCGCAGGCTGGCGAAGGCGGTTCGGGAATTGGCGAAAGTGTTCACGCGGATGCCGAACCATGCCACGCCGAAGCTGCCCGCGATGCCGATCAGGCTGAAGGCCAAAATGATGGCCACTTCAAAGAAGGGAAGCCCGCTGTGGTCTCCGTTCGGAGCCAGCCATCCGAAGTAAAACACAATAATCGAGCCGATAAAAACTTCCAGAAGGAGCAGGAATTTGCCCTGCGTCATCAGATACGTTTTGCAGGTTTCGTAGATCAGCTCGGAGATTTCGAGCATCGATTCGTGCACCGGCAGGTTGCGCAGATGCATGTACATGGCGATGCCGAAGACAAAGCCGAGCGCGCTGATCGCCAACCCGATCATCAGCAGCGCCGGTCCGCTGATTCCGCCCAGAAAAAGGGCCTGATGCAGGTCGGGCAGTTTCAATTCCGCTTCGCTCGCCCTCAGCGGCGCCGAACCGGCGGCCAGGGCGATCAGTGTCGACAATACCGGGAAGGCGCGCCTGAAGAAGGCGGACAACGAGGTCGAAAGCATTCCGGAAAATCCTCCAATTTTAAAGAGACTGAAAAGACAAACGAATCCCCAAAACAACTTCAGTCACCATACATCAAGTGGTGCTATGCTGGCAAGCCTCTTATTGGCCTAGAACTTCCAGAATCGGGCACTTCAGATACAGCGTCTCTGGAACCGTTAGCAGAACGGGATGATCCGCAGCCTGAATTCTCCGCTCCAGCACCCGCAGCGTTTTTCCCGCGTCCAACGCCGCTTCGGCCACGATTTCCAGCAGCATGGCCTCGCTCACGTGGTGCGAACAGGAGCAGGTGACCAGGATCCCTCCGGGTTCCAGCAGTTTGAGCGCGCGCAGGTTGATCTCCTTGTAGCCCCTGGCCGCTTCGTCCAACGTTTTGCGGGACTTGGCGAAGGCCGGAGGGTCCAGGATCACCATCTGGTACTTGCGATTGATGCCCGACAGAAAGTCGAACACGTCGGCCTGCCGGAACTGTACGTTGGCGATCCGGTTGGCCTTGGCATTCGCCTCCGCCGTAGCGAGCGCGCCCGCGGAAGAGTCGATCGCCTCCACCGACTCGGCATTCTTCGCCACGTGCAGCGCGAAGCCTCCGGTGGAGGTAAAGCAGTCCAGCACCCGGCCCGAGGCAAAATTCGCTGCCGCCAGATAATTTTCGCGCTGATCGAGATAGACGCCAGTCTTCTGACCTTTAAGCAGATCGGCTTCCAAATCGAGCCCGTTCATGTTCAATGACACTCGCTCCGGAACTGCGCCGGAGAGCACCGCGACCTCCTGCGGCAAGCCCTCGAGTTTCCGGACGGATGCGTCGTTGCGGGCCAGAATACCCGCCGGCGCCAGCAGCTCCTTCAGGCAAAGGACAATCAGGTCGCGCGAACGCTCCATTCCCTGGCTCAGCGTCTGAACCACAAGATAAGCCCCGTATCGATCCACAATCAGGCCGGGCAAAAGGTCGGCTTCGGAAAACACCAGGCGGCAGGCGTTCGAATTCCTCACCACCTTCTCGCGGTGATGAATCGCTGCAGTCAGGCGGCGCCGGAAAAACTCCTGGTCGATTGGTTCGGGTTTGGAGGAAAGAAGACGGAGGGTGATCTGCGATGTGGAACTATAATGCGCCACGCCGATGGGCCTGCCGCGGGGGTCGGCCACCTTCACGGCATCGCCCGGCTGGGCGGCGCCGCGATCGGCGACGTCGCTCGAAAAAATCCAGGGATGGCCGCTCAAGGCGCGGTCCGCACCCTTCCGGGTTACACGAACAGTGGTCAACCCTGCAATTCTCGCATGAAAACAAAAAAAGGGCGGACCCGCCGGTCCGCCCCCCTTTTGAAACACCAGACTTAGTGAGTGATTTCCACTTTGATCTGGCGCGGCTTGGCGACTTCCTTCTTTGGCAGGGTGATCGTCAGCACGCCGTTCTTGTAGTCGGCCTTCACAGCGTCGAAGTTCACGGTCTCCGGCAGCGTGAACGCGCGCTCGAACGTTCCATAGGAGCGCTCCACGCGATGCCAGCTTCCTTCCTTCTTATCGCTCTCAAATTTGCGCTCGCCACGAAGGGTCAAGGTGCCGTTCTCCATGCGGACATCGATGTCCTTCATATCCACGTCGGGCACGTCCGCCTTGAGAATCAACTCATTCTCCGTCTCCTGGATATCGACGGCAGGTACCCAAGGCCGCGAATTGGGCTCAGCGAACATCCGATTCACGGTGTCCTGGAAAACCCGGAGCCCAGCAGGAAACGTCTCGAAATCAGCGAAAGGTGTGTACTTGATAACAGACATGGTTGTTTAGTCTCCTAACATCTACTTGCACTATGAGTATATAATCTGCGTGCTACATTGTCAATATCTTTCCTCCAAAAAACATTCCTTCTGTAAAAACCTGTTTTATCAATAACATGACAATATAGGCGACCGTTGGGCGCTTCCCGAGGCGCGGGAGTCATTATATGATTGGAGCGTGAACGAGTCCCTGCTTGTCAACACGCTTGGACACTCGGCCGGGGTCCTGATCTTCGGTATCTTCTTATATCTGTTGCTCCAGGACCGCGCGGCGCGCCGGCTCCCGGGGAGCACGAAGTCGATGATCGCGGCGGCTCTGGCGCTGGCCTGGAATCTTGCGTCCTTGCTGGTGCTGGGGGCGCATACGCCGGGCAGCTTGTTCAACAACCTGATGGTGGCCATCGGGTTCTCAGTCCTGAGCCTGCTGCCGGCCGTGCTGTTCGACCTGTGCCTTCAGAACCGCTACCGAGTTCTGGCTGTCTGCGGGTATGGGTTGAGTGCTGTGGCGATTGCCCTGCACGTCGCGGAGTTGTTTCGCGAAGGGGCGACGTATCACCGGCTCGGCCTGCAACTGATCACGGTCGGATTCGGTCTGCTTACGTGCCTGGCGGCGGCGCTGTTTTTTTCCGCGCTCGATCAGACGCGCCGCGCCAGCACCTCGCGTCTGGTGGCGACCATGTCGCTGTTCCTTCTGGCGATGTCGTTTGTGCATTTAGGCGGAGGCCACGCGGCGCAGGTTTGGTCGCGGGAACTCGCGTTTCACCACGCGGCGATTCCCCTGGCGCTGCTCGTGCTGATGCAGGACTACCGTTTCGTGCTGCTCGACGCGTTTCTGCGTTTTCTGGCGAACGTGTTTCTGGCGGCTCTGTTCACGCTGGCCGCCGCGCAAGCCTGGAGGATGGGATTCTTGTCACAGACCTCGGCGCCGTTTTATCAGGCGCTGGTGCTGACCGCCGCCTGCCTGCTACTGATTATCTTTGCGGTTCTGCGCGGCTCCGTGCAGCGCCTGCTGACACGTCTGGTCTTTCGCCGTCCGGATCAGGAGCCTCTAATGCACGATCTGAAATCGCCGATCCACGATGAGGCGCGCTATCTGCTCGATGCCGCCGTCAGACTGGGGCGATTCGTCGGCGCGGACGCGTCGGTCGTCGACGATCCGAGGCTCTCCGAGCTGGACTTGCGGCGTCCGGTGCTGGTGGGCCAATTATCGCGAGGCAGGACGGAGCTGGAAGATCAGGGCGTGGAAGTTATCGTGCCGCTACGATTTGCCTCGGGCGACACCCGCCATGTCCTGCTGGGCCGCCGCTCCGGCGGCCGCCGCTATCTGAGCGAGGATTTGCTGGCGTTGGGCCGTGCCGCGTCACTGATCGGCGAACAGATCGAACAATTTCGCGAGTCCGAAATGCGCCGCCTGGTGTCACAGGCGGAGCTGCGCGCCTTGCAATCGCAGATTCACCCCCACTTTCTGTTCAACGCGCTGAACACGCTGTATGGCATCATTCCACGCGAAGCAAAGGGGGCGCGCAACACGGTGTTGAACCTCGCCGACATTCTGCGCTATTTTCTAGAGACCGGAAAGACCTTCCTGCCGCTGGAGCGTGAGCTGCACATCATCAAGGCCTATCTCGAAGTGGAAAAACTCCGCCTCGGCGAAAAGTTGCGTGTGGAGATCGACGTCCAGCCGGATGCGCTGCCGATCCCGATTCCGATTCTCTCGATTGAGCCGCTGATTGAGAATGCGGTCAAGCATGCCATCGCGCCCAAAGTCGACGGAGGAATGGTTCGGCTGGAGGTAACCTTCGAGCAAGGAGCGCTGCACGTTTCCGTCAGCGATACGGGTTCCGGTTTTCCCTCGCTTGAGGGTCCGAAGGCGGGCGTCGGCATGGAAAACGTCACACGCCGCCTGCAGCTTTGCTACGGCGCAGACGCGCGGCTCCACGTGGACTCCAGCGCCTCGGGTAGCCGCGTTTCGTTTTCGATCCCGGCAGGCGCCCCGGTGCGCGTTCAGGAGGCCGTTCTTTGAGGGTGCTGATCGCCGACGATGAGCCGATCGCACGCGAAATCCTGCGCGAGCACGTCGAAGCCATCCCCGGTCTGGAACTGGTGGGCGAAGCGTCCACCGGCCCGGAAAGTATTTCCCGTATTCTCGATCTTCACCCCGACGTCGTCCTGCTCGATCTGCAAATGCCGGAGCTGGACGGATTGTCGGTGGTGCGGCGCCTCAGCGCAGAGCGCGCGCCGTTGATTATTTTCGTAACCGCCTATGAGCATCATGCGCTGGCGGCTTTTGAGGTCGGCGCAGTGGACTATCTTCTTAAGCCGGTGCGGCGGGACCGGCTGGAAAAAGCCATCGAGAAGGCGCAAAAGCAGTTCAAGCCCCAACCGGCGCCGGAGAATCCTCGAAAGCTCGTGGGCCGGCGCGGCTCCGATCTGTACCTCCTGGATCCAGCCGAGATCGTCGCGTTTCAAGCCGAAGGCGAACTGGTGCACATCCTCACTGCCGGGCAGCGATATCTAAGCGATCATTCGCTGAAAGCGCTCGAAGAGCGGCTGGATGCGAAGCGGTTCCGCCGCGTCCATCGCGGCACGATCATCAATACCGATCACATTCGGAAAATTTCGCCCCTTTCCAGTAAGCGCTGGCTGCTGAGAATGTCGAACAACTTCGAAGCTGTGGTAAGTAAGCGGTTGGCGAGCGCGATTCGCGGCGGCGTCCTGATATGAAGCGTGCCGGAAGCTATGATTTAGCTATATGCGTTTTGGCTTCGGGCTTGCGGCGATCTTCCTGAGCGGGGTTTTAAGCGCGCAAATCATCGAGTTCGAATCGGGCGGCCTGAAGTACAGGACCCTGACGCGCGGCGGCGTCACCATCATGTGGGCGCACCTGCCGATGCACATTAAGGAATACGCCGTGCTGCAGGTGGCAATTTCCAACGGCTCGCCGGTGTCCTGGCAGATCAAGCCTCCGGACTTCCGCTTCGAAAAGGTGGAAGGCGGCCGGCTCGGCGCGTTACCTGCCGCACAAGTAGTGCAGTGGGTGATGGACAAGGCCGGCCGGGGCGACGTGGTCAAGCTGATTACGGCGTACGAATCGGCGTTGTTTGGTAACGCGCACGTGCATTCCACCAACGGCTACGAAGTGCGCAGACAGGACGCGCAGGCCGAGTTGGGCGGCGGAAAGTTCCGCGCCGCGGCGGCGGCGTCCGCCATCGCGCTGGTACCCACTAAGCTCGCCCCGGGCCAATCGACCGACGGCGCGATTTTCTTTTTGAATGGCGGAAAACCGCTGGGCGCAGGAAAGCTAATCGTCACCGTCGCAGCGGAAACGTTTGAGTTTCCGGTGGAAATGGAAGTGCGTCCGAAATAATTCATGAACATCGCTACACATTAACGCCAGGTGAACCGCGCAACTCCCCGCCTCCGAACGCCGTTTCTAATAGCAGGAGGCAGTGATGAAACGAACATGGTTCTTGACTCCGGCATTCCTCGCATTCAGCCTGGCGGCGTGTGGAGGCGCGGTCTACTACGCGAATGTACCGCCGCCGCCACTGCGCGCGGAAGTGATCGGCGTGGCGCCCGCGCCGGGATATGTTTGGGTAAATGGATACTGGGG